>JAFQGG010000007.1 GCA_017415505.1 Clostridia bacterium | reverse complement strand
TTTTTGCGGATTGACGAGAAAAATTCAAGAAAGACAAGCGTTTTGTGAGCGCGCATACTTGGAAAGTATGAAAACGAGCAAAACACGAAGTATTTCACAGAATTTTTCCGTCAAAAATCAACCGAGGGATGGGACAGAGCCTTATTTTAATTTCAAGCCGTCGGAAAAGGCTTTTCCCACCCTTTCGCCGAGGGTATAATAGCCGTGTCCGCTACAATCATAGCAAACGGGGCGAAGTTTTGCCAAATCGATTTTGCCATTTTCGTCCAACACGCGCTCGTCCGCGCTCGCGTTCACCACTTCCCCGATACAAATTTCCGTTTGCGGGTCGTAGCTTACGAGCTTACATTCTAAAACGAGCGGGAGCTCTTGAATTACGGGCGCGTTGACGAACTCGCTTTTTTGCGTGTGCCAGCCCGTTTTTTCCAGCTTATTCGGCTCGTCGTTGGCGGAAACCACGCCCACGAAATCGGCGGGAATCACGTTTAACGCGTCGGCAACGGCGACGGTAAACGCACGCGTTTTCAAGAGGTTTTTCACCGTTTTGTGTTCCGCGCTAAGCACGATTGCCACTTGCGCCGTATCGCATACCGTTCCCCACGCCGCGTTCATGGCGTTGGGCACGCCGTTTTCGTCGTAAGTGCCGATAATAAGCACGGGCATAGGGTACATATACGCTTTCGCTTTCAAATTTTTTCTCATAACTTTGCTCCCAATTTTTTTTGATATTGATTCCGTTTTTACTATCTTTAATTATAGCATATTACAAGCGAAAGGTCAATAAAACTTCTTTATCGTTTTATACAATTTTTTATATTTACGGTATTCTTGCAAATATAATTTTTGCATTTCTTTTCTCGGCGTTTTCGGTTTATCCGTTTTCACGAATATCTTGGCGACTTCTTTCATTTCCTTTTTCAAAAGTGTCGCCGCGCCCAGCATTGCCGCACCGCAAATACCAGCCTCTTTTTCCACCAAAGGATAAACGGGAATACCAAGTATATCTGCCTTCATTTGCAACCATTTCTCCGAAGCCGAGCCCCCGCCCGTCGCCACGAGCTTTTTCGCGCGCACGCCGAATTTCCCAGCAACTTCAAGATTGAGCTTCATTTCAAAACAAAGCCCCTCTAAAACGCCTTGATAAATCCTCGACGGCGTATCCGTCAACGATAAATTTAGCAACGCGCCCTTTGCTTCAACGTCTTGATAAGGCGTCGCCGCGCCCGCAAAATACGGCAAAACCAAAATCCCCGTGGGGTTTTCCGTAAAATCTTTTTCCATTTTTTCAAACGCCACGCCCGTTTTGATTTCTTTTTCGCTAAAACAGGAAGACAGCCACCAGCGCGTCAGCGAACCGCAGGAATAATTGAGTAGATACGTACAGTACAATCCGTCCAAAAACGGAACGTTCGGATAACCGCACGCGCCCATATCCGCCTCGTTCGACGGCGTTTCATAAACGGCGGTCAAACATTCCACCGTGCCCATTCCGTCCGAACACGCGCCGTTTTCCGTTACGCCCGAACCGAGCGTTGCGCACACTTGATCGTGCCCGCCCGCAACCACGAACACAGGCTTTTCCGCGCCCCAATCCAACGAAATTTCCCCTTTCACCTCGCCGATAAGCGTTCCGCTTGCCACGGCAGGAGAAAACAGCTTTTTATCAATCCCGAACAAATCGCACAATTCGTCCGAAAACACTTTTTCCCTTATAGAAAACGCGCCCGTTCGCGCCGCTTGCGAATAATCGATTGCCCGTATACCCGTAAGCTTATACGAAATATATTCGTTGACGAGCAACGCTTTGCTTGCCTGCGCGTAAATTTCGGGACTGTTGTTTTTAATCCAAGCCAACTTATACGCCGAATACATACTTTGAGGATACACACCCGCGATTTGAAAAATCCGCTCGGCGTTTTTCATTTGCGCTTCCGCCTCGTCTTTCCCTCGCGGGTCGGTGTACAGCATAGGATAAAACAGCACCTTATCTTCTTTATCCAACAAAACGAACGACTCCCCGAGCGACGACACCGCCACCGAATCGAACGGACTGCTTTCATACGCTTTCTTTAATAGAGCGAGCGCGGAGGATAAAATCGCGTCTATATCAATATAACTTTCTTTTCCTCTTTGCCGTTCGCCGTAATCTACGCTATCCGCATACTGCAAAATGCCCCGTTCGTCGTACACCCCGCATTTCATACGCGTCGTACCGATATCCAAACCCAAAAATCTCATTTTTCCACCTCTTCGGTTATAAACGCTTCCGCAAAAACACCGTTTTCAAATTTTAGAGTCTTGATTTCATACGGCGTTACGGAAATCGCGTAGTTTTTTCCAAAACGGTTCAAACGAACCGTTTGCGCTTTCCCAGCATACTCGTATAAGCGCACGATTTCGCTTTCTCCGTCCTCGCTTTGCTTCCACGCGCTCATTTCCACGCCCGTACCGTCCGTTTGCATAAATCCGTTTACCGTAGGATAAATTCCCCCGTGATTCGCCTCGCAAATCACCAAAGGCGCGTTATTAAACGCTATCGCCCGTTCAGCGATTTTATTCTCCGTAAAATCGCCGTCGTGGATAACGACGCGAAGCGTACCTTCCGTAACGCCCTGTTCCATAATAGGGTAATCCGCATTCCCGTTCAAATCGCACAATCGTAAATCCCCGTAAATACAACTGCGCAAAATACTCAACGAAACGCCGTCTTTATTCTTCGTGTACGAGAACAAAGCGTTGGCAATCAACGACACGCAAAACGACTCCGATTGCATACTCAACCATTCGCCCATAGGCATATCCGACTGCGTATCTCCGCGCTGTTCCGCGGAGAACGGCGACGATACGGTTAAATTCGATGCACCCGTGTACGAGGTGAGTTTTAATACGGTATGTTTTTCATTCCAATTCACTACGTATTTTACGTCAAAATAATCCTCTTCGGTATAGAACGAATAATACAGCGTCAAAAGAGAATTTCTAAACGCATACACGGCTTTTACCGTCGTTCTAAACGCGCCGTTTTCCGTGAGCTTTATTTCCTTCAAGCGGAAATCCTCTAATTTTTTTCCGTATCCGTCCACGTTGAAACACCAAGTATCGCCGTCGTCTTCATACACTTCGGGACGCAACGGGCACGCAAAAGTTTTCCCCGTTTTTACGGAATACAGCTTCTCGATAAGACCCGTTTCTTTATCGAAATGCACCTCAAACACGCCCGTACGCAACGGTTCAAACCCGCCGTTTTCCAAGAAAGTCGCCGTTTGATGCGTTTGAATTACCTTAAAGGCTTTATACCCGCACGCGGGAATCTTCGCCTTGAATAGAAATCTCGAACGGAATCCGTCAATCACCGAACGCTCCAAGATAATCTGCGCGGGATATTCGTTCCCCTCCCCGTCCGCCAAGGCAATACCGCCTTTGTACGCGGGAAATTCGTGTAGCCATTGTACTTCCGCTTCGATATACCCCTCGTATTCTTTGCCGTTCAAATTCCACACGACGATATTCCAAGCGTTGTCGGGATTTTTGCCTGGCATTTTTATTTTTCGCGTAACCGCCTGCAAAGCAAACTGCGTAATTTCTTCCGCGGAAAGAATGGCTCGTCCCAAACCGTTATACGCGTCGAAATACGCCTCTTTAATACTTGCACCGCCTAAAATATCGTGGAATTGATTGAACAATACGTCTTTCCAACAGTCTTGTAACTTTTCCTTGGGATACGCTTTGTTCAATAGTTGTTTTGCAATCAAGGACGCCTTTTCCGCGTTGAGAACGGCGTATTCGGCAAGGCGGTTGCGCCGTTTGATTTCATGATTATTCGTATACGGTCCGAAATCGCCCGTAAGCATTTCCCCTTGCACGGAAACGCTCGGCGCTTCATGCTCGCGAAAATACCCCGACACCGTGGAGAATTTAATTTTATACGGTTTTTCCTTGTCAAGAGTATGAATATCGGCAATCGCTTTTTTCGTCGGCGCACCGCCGTGGTTGGTTACGCCGTATACCATTAACTCGTCGCAATCGGCAGTCTTCAAGTTTTCTTCCGCCACCGCCACGTTTTTGGGCATATCTTTATTGTAAATTTCGCTGTATTGCCCTGCTCGAAACGCGCGCACGAAGCTCCCGTCTTTGCCTCTCCAAGTAAAATAGGGCGACGGAATTTCAAAGTGCCATTTTTCGGGTCGGCACATACAGTAATACTTTATATGACTTTTTTGCAAAATTTGCGGAGTCGCCGAATTGTGACCGAAGGAATCGATATTAAACACCGTATCGGAATATAGATTGAAGTTTTCCATCAAATACCGTTGCCCATACAAACTTTGGCGCGCGTAGCTTTCCCCGCTCGCCGAAAAACAGTCGGGTTGCAACCACCACCCCTCGCAAAGTTCCCATCTGCCCTCTTTTACGCGGGCTTTGATTTCCTCGAACATATCGGGGTCTACTTCTTTTACCCATTCAAAGACGGGAGGCGTAGCAAAGGAATAGATAAAATCTTTATCCTCTTTCATTCTGTCAAGTGCACTTCTAAAAGTAGAATGAATGGATGCCATCGCCTCTTCCCACTTCCAAAGCCAAACGGGATCGAAATGGGTATTCCCGACCATATAAATATTTTTCATACTGCACCTATATATTTTTTCAAAATCTTTGCCATTTCCGCATAGCAAACCGCGTTGGGGTGTACGCCATCGTAAGTATACCCCTCTTTAATATGCAAACCGTCGTCCGTGCATAACGCCCCGTAATAATCCACGAAAACCATTTTGTTACGCGCGCACAACGCCTGTATTTTCTCATTCAAACGCAACACCAACGCTTCCAACCCGAACCCGTTGTACGGCACGCAAAAATCGGTGGGCAACACCGAACAAAAATATCCGTTTATCCCCTTTTCTTTACATCTTTGCATCACCGCGCAAATATTTTCTTCCGCTTGAGCCAAAACGGTTTCTTCGTCCGCGCCCGCTCGTTTCCACCACAAATCGGGTGCACAGGTCAAAATATCGTTAATTCCCGCCAAAAATACGAGATTTTTCGGGTTCAACTGAAATACATCCGCCTCGGCTCGTTTGGCTATGTATACCGTCGAATCCCCGCCAACACCGCGATTGACAGTAAACCCCAAATCGTCGAAATACGCGCGCGTATCCCATTGTTCGGTGATGGAATCACCCATAAACAAATAATCGATGGTTTTGTTTTCGAAAAGGAGCTGTTCATTATGCGCGTTAAAGGTAGTGCGCATTCTATCGCACGCTACCGCCACGCCAAAGGGTTCTAATTTAATAAATTCTTTCATTATTTCGCCTCGGGGTACTCGTTACCCAACAAATGCAAAGGCGTTTCGTCTTCTTCGATTTCGGGGAATCTGCCCGTCGGTTCGTAGAAACGGTTGTCCACTCTGTCGTCGTTTACCTTCGACACTTCGCCAAGCAAAATCATGCCCGTTCCTTCTTCGCCCCAGAACTTGTGATATTGTCCACAGGGAATCGTTATGCTTTCCCCCGGTTTCAAGCGAAGCACCGTACCGGGTTCAACTTGGAATTCTCTTCCGTCCATATTCACCGTTACGGGGTTTACCATATCGAACTGTTCGTCTTCCGTGCTGTTATACACTTTCACGAGCAAGTTTCCGCCACCGCGGTTGATAATGTCTTCCATTTTGCTCCAATGGAAATGATAGGGCGTAATTTGTCCCTCTTTTACAATAAGTAATTTTTCCGCGTACGGCTTTACGTATTTGGGATTGTTGAAATTCCCGTTACGAATGGTTATCATCAAAAGCCCGATTTTTTCGTAATCACCCGAACCGAAATCGGTGATATCCCAGCCCAGCATATTATCCCGAATTTCGTCGTATTCTTTGCCTTTCGTTTGCCATTCCTCCGCACTCCAATACACGAACGGGGGGAGTTTGAAATTCATCTTCTCGATAAATTCCTCTGCTTCTTTCATAATTGCGTTGATTTCCGATCTTTTCATTTTTATATCTCCTTTTTATTTTATAAATAACATTATCGGGTTTAAGGGCAACAATGCTTCGTTCACGATAACTTTCCCGTCTTTTTTCGTAAAGCTACAAGCTTTTCTTTCACCGTTCTCGCAAAGCATTTCCACGGTGTTTACCTCTCTATCCACGAACAGGGGGATTTCTTCCGCAATATCGTAGCTCAAATTGAACAGCGCGACGAGCAATTCTCCGCTTGGCGTATTCGCCACCTTACAATACACTTCTTCGTCGCTTGCATAATACGCAGGCAAGCAACCGCAATCGCGCAAAATACGAATAAGTTGCAATTTTCTCGAATGGGTAAAGAAGGAAAACGCCTCCACGTAGTTAAACGCGGTGATGGGCGTACCCGCAAATACGATACTCACCCCGCCAAGCTCGTTCTTATACCGCGTGCAACTGGGGAACAAAAGCGTGCCTTCTCCCCCGTACACGGCATTATATACTTCCGACAACACTTCCACTTCGTCGCTTACGGGTACGAGCAATTTATTTCCCACTTGCGCGTTGGTATGTTGTCCATTCTCGAAAATCATCTCGTAACTCGGTTGCAATCCCGTCCATTCCTCTACGGTTACCCCCAAATACTTAGAAAATCCTCTCTCGCAAAGTCGCTTTGCTATATCCGAAGACATTACCACGGGGTATCGGAAAAGTTCTTTCAATTCCTCGTCCTTATATTTTTTATCCACTTCGCCAGCCAAAAAGGCAACCCCGCCTTCTTTTGCCGAGAAATACAAAGGCAACCCCAAACGCTCCAACACGTGCGTTGCCAGCCATCCGCACCATCGTTGTTCGATTCCCATCCGTTTTCTAAGAATCGATATCTCTTTTTCGTATTCAGCGGTACTTTACAGCCAAGCCATTCGAGCGTAGGCGCGATTTCCGCCACTTTCTCGTAAAAACGAGCGTTCTTTTTCATGATTTTTCTATACGCAACCCCGCTTTCCGGTTCGTAACAATTCAAACGGGTAATCCAATGCTTCGCCCCGTTCGTCCCCTCTAAAAGCGTGCCTACGTAATGGGAATGAAACCATTGTGCCGAACAAGCGTAACGGTTTTGCGGACAAGTGTCCGATTCCGCTAAAATATACTTGGGGCGGTTTTCGAGCATTGCCACTTGAATCGCCACACGGTAAAAATCGCGCGTAAATTCACGCGTACCCGCAGGCACGTAACTGCCGTTGCTCACGCGCACGATAGACGGATTGCCCTTTCCAGCCAAAATCTCGGAAACCTCGATAACCGCCTCCGCGTTGTTGCCCGCGCCACACAAAGCGCAAATCAAGGAAGGATTCACCTCGTCTATGCCCTCACGCATTGCCGTCGCCACTTTGATAAGCGATTCTCTTTGCGTTTCCACGTAAATTTTCGCGTATTCGCCGTCGTTGTCTTTTTTTCAAAATTTGGAAGAGTTCTTCCCTCGTCAAATCCGTACCCGCAAGCTCGTTAAAGCGTGCCATATGCATAGGACAAGCGCATCCGTTCCCCCCACGGAAAATCAAACGGAAATCGTCGTCAAGCATCAATAAATCGGGTTCCGTTTGCGCGAGCGTTTTCATCGCGTCTTTGAAATGTGCACACAAATCGTCGTCGTACGGACAGCACACCGTTTCTTCCTTTCCGTCGTTCAAATTCACGTACTTTTTGAAGGGCGACGGCGAATTAAGCGTATAGCCGTGTCCGATGGAGCATTGAATCAAAATACCGCTTTTCAACCCCATGGAACGAAGCTTATCTCTAAATAAAACGTACTTTTCCGAAAGCATTTTCGCTTTATTTACGGGAGGCGTGCCTTCGGGTACGAGTTGCATCATAAACATAGGATAATTTGCAATCCCGTTTTCGAACTGGAAACGGATGTCTTCGCAAATCTCGTCCAAGTGTTCCGTATCCAACGGCATAATACTGCAATTCAAAATTTTTTCGTTAATTATTTTTTATCTCCTTATTACACAAAGAAATCAAGTTAATCGTTTAATCTGCCTAAAAAAATAGGTTTTACCCCTATTTTTAAGACGTGCTTCCCTCTATGATTTGGTTTTCGAGGGTGTAAATTCCGTTCTCGTATTCGTCGAATCGGCATATCATATCCACGCATTTTTTCGCCAAGACTTTTAAGTCGGGCGTAACGGTGGTAAGTTTATATTTAGCGTAATCGAAGCGAATCCCGTCCACGCCGACCACACAAACCTGCCGGGGAACTTTGACTCCTTTTTCTTCCAAGGCAGACACGATTCCATACCCCGCAATATCGTTTACGGCAACGATTGCGCGAGGCAAACGGTTTCCGTTTTCTATATACGAAAGGGTATATTGATACGCTTCCTCGTAGGTTTCCCCCATCTCGCAAAGGAAATCGGGAGCGGACAAACCGCGTTTTTCATACGCACGCAAATACCCTTCGTACTTCACACGAATATATCGCTCCTCTCTGCAAATGGAATTCCCGAAAAAGAAAGTGTCTTCAATCCCTTTTTCCAAAAGGTATTCGGTTATCTTTTCCACGCCCGTAGCAATATCCCAATCCAAGAATTTCAAATGTTTGGCTTGACCTTGGCGCAAGGTGACGACGGTGGAAATGGAATTCCCCGCCACGATTTTATCCATAGCCAGAAGCGTTTCTTCCGTCCAATCCCCCGACGGAAAGCAAATAATCCCCAAAGGCTTTTGCGCAACGATTTTCTCAAACAATTCTATCGCCGTCGTTTTCCCCGACAAACAGCCCACCATAACGCTCAAACCGCGCTTCGCAAGCTCTTTTTCTATGTATGAAAACACTTGATTGTTGAAAAAGACGGTCAAATTCGGAATAATCACGCCGATTAAATTGCTTTTCCCTTTTTGCAAATTGCGGGCGGCTTGACTGGGCACGTAATTCATCTCTTGCGCCACTTTTTTAATATGCAATCTCAACTCTTCGCTAATATGCCCTTTGCCGTTCAAAGCGTAAGACACCGTAGCAACCGAAACCCCGCACTATTTTGCAATGTCAATAATCGTAGCCATGATAAAACCCCTTAAAACAAATGAAACGTTTAACTTATTATAACATACTCAAATTATAAAGTCAAGGGTTTGCAGGGATTTTTTTCAAATCCTTGCAAACCCTATATTAGCCCTTGATTTCCATTTGAATCTCTCCTTGCCTCTATTATACAACATTTAGCGAACTTTTTCAATCGAAACCGATACGCAAAGAAAAAGAACTCGGACGATAAATCCAAGTTCCTTAATTCTTATTAAATTATCTCGAAATGTTTAAGCGCGTCTTTAATTGCTTCTACCATTTCAGTTGTTGGATGTGAACGCGGACGCTTTAATTCTTCTACTGCGTTCGGTTCATCATACATAGGCAAGCCTAAATCACGCTTGACTTCGGCAATGTAAGCCGTATGCACTTTGAATCCATACTTCTCTTCAATATATGCTTGAATATCCTTATAGGTCGTTTTCTTTTTAGGTGCACGCTCTAATGCACGCTTTTCTATATCTTTAAGAGAAACCTGACCATCTTCCTCGCCAAACTCTACGTTTACGCTGATATGTCCGTCAGGCTTTTTGTGGGAAAGAACAACTAACGTCTCGACACCACCTTCGCATTCCCACAAAATTTGGTCCGCCTCATTATCGTTATTATAATAGACGGGGAAGTTAAAGATTATCTTGCGTAATAACGTCTTCGCCCCTACGTCGTTCGCGTTAATATGTACTTCCTTTACCAGCAAAGAAAGTATATCTTTCTTTTCGCTCTCATCCATTATATCATATACTTCGTCAAAAGTCACTAATATTTGGCGAATTTTTTCTAAAGTCATTTTTTCTTCTTCAAATGCCTTTTTTCTTAAAAGCGCATCTTCTATTGCTTCTTCGATTTCGTATATTGACTCGTATAAAGCATTCAGCCTCATTGTCATATCTTGGATTTTACGTTCTCTAAATTTCGCATCCGCTGGCATATTGTCGATTTCCAACTCTAAACGAACCTTATTAAGCTCTATCTCTTTCAGCTTGGCGCGATAGTTTTGGATTTCCATTTCCACTTTGCTATCATCCGTTCGGTCATCTATTCTCAAATTGACCGCCTCGCTAAAATGCTTATTATTCACCAACGATTTAATAAGCTCAACCACAACTGGCTCTATGTCCGTTGTTTTTAACTTGGCTTGATATCCACAACGACTCCCACGTTGATAATGGCTGTTTCCGCAATAGTAATAATAAACATCTTTTTTAGTACCGTCTTTCTTCGTCCAAGTATGCCTATTGCAGTACATCAATCCGCCACATTTCGGGCAGCGTAAAATACCACTCAACAAATGCACTTTCGGAGCACCCGCTTTGGGTTTCTGCGCAACTCCCGTTTGCTTACGTTTTTTTATCGCACGCTCCCAAGTATCCTCATCGATAATAGCTTCGTGCTTACCGTCGCGCAAAATATAATCGTTAGAACGAATAACACGATATTCATCCTTTTTACCTTTTACTTTCTCGCGAACTCTTCGCCCGTATGCAATTTTACCTACGTAAACTGGATTATCCAACAATGCCTTTATGCAATGTGCGCTCCAAACCGTCAACGCCTTTTTCGTCGTTTTGGTTTTTGGCACACCTTGCAAATTCAAAGATTTAGCAATACCGCCACAGCCCTTATTGGTATCAACAAACTGTTCAAAGATTTGTCGAACAATTTCAGCTTCCTCTTCTTTGACAAAAAGTTGATTATCTTTCAAGATATAGCCATACGGAGCTGGACCACCATTCCATCCACCTTGTCTTGCCTTTTCCTTTCTTCCGTTCATTGTCTGCTCAAGAATATTCTCACGCTCAATTTCCGCTACTGCCGATAAAACAGAAATCAAGAGTTTACCGCTTGTCTGCGAAGAGTCAATCCCTTCCTCAACACAAATTAGTTCTACCCCGTATTCTTGAACTCGCTCTAAAGAATTAAGAATATCCGCTGCATTTCTACCGAAACGAGAAAGCTTATAGACTAAAATATAATCTACCCGTAAACCATTCTCTATATCCGCAATCATACGTTTAAAATCAGGACGTCCTTCTATAGATTTTCCCGACTTACCTGCATCTTCATACTTGCCAACGCAAACCATTTCTTCTCTTTCACCAAAACGAGCAATACGATTATGTTGCCCGTCCAAACTAAAACCATCCACTTGCATTTCCGTACTTACGCGTACATAGGAAACGTACTTTTTACCTTCTCGATTCATAAAAATCCTCCATTTGATTATTTTTTCAAAACTTTATAGCCATACTTTTTCACGAGAATTGTCAAAAAATCTAAAAACGCCTCTCGTTTTTCTTCCTGTATAGCTTTTTCTCGTTCTGACACATTCGTCCACTTTAGGAAATAAGCGTTGACCTTTTCTTCACTTCTCACTTCCTTTCCCGTGGTTACGTCGCTTTGCATCATAACTTCAACCTCCTTTTCCATACTAATTTGACTATTGGGAAAGGGGCTACTTTTATTATACTTTGAAGCTAAACCCCTCTCCAAGAAAAATTTTTCACTTTTTTTGTTTTCAACGATATTTTTTCGCTAAATTTTTGCTCCTATAAAATCGTTAATTTTTGCCCCAAAAATAGGCAATTGGTTTTTAGGCGTGTGCTTGTCTTGATACAAGTGGCGGCGCTCCGCGCCGCCACGACAAGCACACGCCCAAACGATTCAATCAACCACTCAAATGAAACGAAAGCAATCGAACGCGAGGGTCGACGCTAACCCGCTTGCGATCCCTCGCGATGGTTTTCGATTTATCATTTTTCGTTATTATATTTGAGAAGTCTTTGATGTTAACTCGTAGCGGAGCGCATACGCTTTTTCGTATCTTCGCTCATCGCGCCGAGATATTCCCCTTCATCCCAACAACCGAACTTATCCCACAAGACCAACTTCTTACCCTCAACTCCTACCCGACATAAAACATCCTCTGCACTTATATCGGATATTAAATACATAGGCAGTTTTCGAGAATAGACGATTTTCTCTCCTGACTTTTCCACATATTTTAGGATATATTCGATTGCCGAATAATACGCCATTATATTTTCCACAATGGGTTCAAAGTCAGTACGCCCAAACTTCTCATTGAAATAGCTATGTTGCGTTGTTCGTCTTAAACGTTTTGTCTTGAAGTTAAAATCCGTTTTCTTTTCAAGCGTGCCACACATTTTTCCTTCTGGTACAAGAACAAGGGCGTGAAAATGAAGACGGTCTGTTTCACCGCCACGTTCCCATACTCCCATATACCGCCAATTGTGTCTTGTACATAATCGTCTCAAATACACCATAAGTTTTTTGCGGAAACTCTCTTCTGTATGTTTGGCATCATCATAAGTAAAGGTGGCGAAATAGTTAAAGTGATTGAGGAAAGCTTTACGCATAAACCTCTTTCTTCGTTCATGCTTAGCTCTCCATTTGTTATACAATTTCATATCTACGTAATACTCGGCTGCCTTATCATTCTTGAATAATCGCTTTATATTACGCAAAATATACTGTTTCTTCGCTTTAACTTTCATATCCTTACTTTCTTCATCCAACCGCTTAAACTCGCTGGCACGCGTAACACGTTTCAGCGTCGTTTTAGGCGGTTTTTCTTCCTTTGCAGGCACCATGTCTGCATTCACATCCATTTTTACCTGCTTAACTTGCTCATAATAAGCCTCAATTTCATCCTGAAACGGACATTCCAACTCCTCATCTAAATCGGAGTCAATCTCTTCCAATTTCGGCAAAATTGATGCTTTTTTATCAACGGGATCGCCTTCGGAAACGACAAATATCTCTTCCTTAAGCTTTCCCCGTTTTTTCCTCCTTACCTTCGTGTGTGGAATTGCAATAAAATGACTACCATTATGATAGACCTTTGCTTCCGGGAACCACGAAGGCTCTTTTTCTGCATTAAAATCCATACAATTCCTCCTTCTATTTAATTACCGTATAAGCCACGGATAAAATAGCTGTTTTGAGATTTCAGCTCATCCACGCTGGCTTTTACAGTTGCATATTGAACATAGTCCAATAATCCTACCCCCGCTTTCTCTGCTAAATCATTAAAATAATCGGAGAAGCAGTCCGTGGAAAATCTTTCACGATAAATCTTATAGTTCGCCAAATAGTACAGCTTACGTTCAGGCTTTTCATCTTGCGTTCCGCGCTCTTTATCCACGCTTAAAACGCTAAAACCAAAACGATTATATATCCTTTGATAATGTGCATAAATCTTACTAATAACCGCTTTCAAGATATGTACGAGTAGCGTGTTATCACCTCGTATATGTCGGAAATTATAATACACCGACAAAAACCAATTAAACGTCTTTTCATACAACATTTCTTCTATCGTAAAGAACGGCAGCGCAAGCTTTTGTTGACCGCTTTTTACAATCGTAATTATATCCGCAAGGTCGCGCGCATCAGCCCCCCAGCTTTCCGGTCTTTGCTCGTCCGTAAACACTTTTATGAACGGGAAATTATCTACCGTAGCGGAATGTCGGCACATCTTCAACCATGCATTGAACATATCGTTCTTCTGGTTAGTTTCATCTGCGCCTTTCTTCAATTCTTTCAACTCCAAATTATTCGCACGCTCTTTGCCGACTTCCGTAATCACGACAACACCGAACTCAAAGCTGCCTGCTTTCGGGTTATTCTCTATTACTTTCTTGCCAAGCCGTAATACGTCGAAATCGAGAATATGCGCAAACCTCGTATATTCTGCCGACGACGTAAAAAAGCTATACGCACGCATAGGAAAATTGCCGCTATCGTATAAGATGTCCTCCGCGCGAATAGAATAATTCGCTATAAGAAGACTGCTTTCAATGATATAAATGAAATACAATTTCGCATACGTTTCCAGCACGTCAAATAGATTTTCTTGCATTAAACCGCTGTCATACCACATACCATACCTTTCTATATCATAGCCGTATAACTGCCACCCAGAGTTGAGATGTTTGTAATATCTTTCTCTCTTTTGTGCCACCCATGTACGGATTGAAGCAAGATTATATACCCTGCCATGCTCCATACATTTCTTGATTTCGTTCTCAAAACATATCCACGGAAAGAACGGAAACTTCATATCCTGCTTTTGTAAGCGATGAAAAGCTTCTTGCCGAAACATTACTGTTTGCGAAAGTGCCATATCCGTTGTCATCGTGGTTTTCTTCTTCCCCATTGAGCCGCACGTCATTGATACAATCGGCAACGCATTGATAAATCCGCAGTTCCGTGCCTCATTCCTTTCTAACACGTTAATCGCCCTATTTTCACGGATTTTACAGAAAATCATCCAAGCTATCGTTCCCGATATAAACCACGGGAAATGACGGATTACAAGCAATAAGTCCTTCAAAAGATTGATAAGCTGCGGATAAAGCGAAAGCACGTCAAACGATACTGCAAAATAGAAATAATAGGATATAAACGCCACGAATATGGATAAGAAATTGATATTTCCAAGCCATATCCAAAGCCATACCGTTTTCCACTTCGGGTTATTATCCAAGAAACAGCGATACCCTATCACAAACTGTTTTATCGGCTGATACGTTATGCCACTTATCCTCTTAAAAGCCTTTAGTGGTATCGTATCTCTGCCGTGGTTCCTATTAGGCGTATTGTAAATTTTTCGTACAATTACCACAATTAAAATCGCTATTGGAATCAGCAAAACCAAAATCTTTGAAATGTTCCCTATTCCCTCGGCAATTCCACCGAAATATGCGCCTAAGTGCTTGCCGTTTACAAGCAACGTAAAATACACCTTGAACTTAAGCCAAAATGCACTCGGCGTGGATGGAATAGGAATAACTTCCCCTGCAACAACGTCCGATGGCTCTATAACCTCCACTTTAGTAGTGTTTTCTATCTCAAAAATTTCACAAAAGTAGAATTTTATCGACGAGCCAAGCTCCGTTATCGTTTCCCATAAACGCACGTAAGAGCGCGTACATAAAAATGCACCTATACATAAAAATATCGCCGTTATCACGATGGATAAGGCGATATGTACTTTTCTTGAATTACCCACCGTCAGACCTCCTTGTTAAGAGATTTTTAGAATTTTCATCATAAATTGTATCTGCGTCGATCGCAACAAATCTATATACCAAATCACTCTTGTTCATAGTTATTACTCCTTCTGAATAGTCCGTTATTTCCAATAAAATGACTTCATTTTCGCCTGCGCCATACCACGCTCCGTCCTCCGTGAACGCAACCATGGTATTGTCCTTCCCTTCAAATACTACTCTTTTATAGCCGTCTATATCCTCTGGATAGTTCGCCAATCGGTTGCCCGTAAAAATCAGACAACCGACCAGCAAAACCGTCAGAATCAATATAACGACCGCGAGTATTCTCTTACCCGTCTTTGCCATTATTCTCTTCTTGTTCCTCCTTCTTTCGTTTCCGTTTCTTTATTGCGTTTCCTATCGCCTTAAACGGTGCCGTTACCAACCAAACCACACCTTTCCCGATGGCAATAAACAACGGCTGCAAAATCGGCCACCCTACAATGACAAGAACAACGATCAAAATCGTTACGATTGCGATTTTCAGCCATCTTAACCATGCAGGTTCTTTATCCGATTGCGTATATACGGGTGCTGTCGCATCAGGTACTACGTCAATGGGATCGGAAACAACGGGAATAACCGTATCTACGCTCCCGTTCGAGAACGTTACGTCGATAATATCAAAGTCAAGATTTACCGTCTGTTGGAAGAAATACGCATTCGTATCCACTTCCTCCCAAATTTCCTGCCATAAGAGCTTCCCCTCTTTCAAAAGCGTTGCTTCTTGCGAAATATAGTCGCTCGTCTGATAACGGAACAAATATGTAGTACATAACGCTTTATTTTCGTTATAGTACGCCTTGAAATCGTCGTAATCGGCTGTCGAAATATACAATCTCTTACAAACTTCTTCTTCCGTTACCGCGTGAATCGCCTCTATGCCATCAAAAGTCGTCGTAGATACGTCGCCTTTCAAGTTCCAGAGCTTATCCCACCAGTTTTTGGAAATCTTTTCACTCGTCAACGAAAACGTTTCATCCGCTTCGATATTCACGTCCGTAAATTCGTTATCGTAGCTTTCAAACATACAAGTGCTATACTTATCATTGACAAGCGGTGCGCCGTATTGCGTTTTACTTGCTTTCAGCTTAGAAAGAATGTCCTCCGACGATACCGTATAATTATCCGCGCTATCCGTTCCACTGCCTGCAAAATACAAAGCATAAAGAGTTTTTACGTCATCACCGTAATATTCGTCTATCGTCCAGTTCCCCGGCCAAAAGCCTAAACGGTTAAAAGCATACCCATAGCTATGATTTGTAACCGAACCCATACCCGTTGCCGTTGACATTCGGTGCGCGCCGAGATACATATAGTTCAAGTCCTCGTTATGCGTACTCATATCCTTACCGACAAACGGAAGAATTGCGTCGTATGCCGATTCATTACCCGTTACAAGCGACGGTGCTAACACCGCATTTTTCCACGTAGCGTGAACTGCCGTCATTGCGCCGTATCTTTGGATAATATCGTTGGGAACAGCGAAATATACGGAATGCAAGCTATCTTGCGTGTAATTATTCTTCCCGTTCGTGCCGCTTGGACGATACGTTGTCGGGTGTACGTTTAAGGTCAACACTTCCGCTTGCTCGCTATCACATATTAGAGTGTTTTCCGCATCGGGATTACTACCGTACCCTGCCGCATAACCGCTATAATGATAGGTCGTACCAACCGAAAACTCCGTTGCGTTCGTCTTGCCTACCTGTACGAGTTCTATACCGCTAATACGATATACACGCTCGCTACTATTCAGCGTTTCTAACATTTCTCGCTTTTGTTCGCCCGTAAGCATTACCTTGAACTTGTAAAACAAGCGTTCATAGTTGGTTTCCGTACTATAATTCAAGAGTCGTATTGGATATTTTGTATAATTCGTGCTTGTACTGTCCCCGTAAGTCATTTGAACACAATTCAACTGATTGTTTACGTCAAAATTCAAGCCCTTTGGATTATACAAATAGATATACAACCCGTAATTATCTTGCTTATTGCGATAGAACGAATAACAATATTCCACGAGCGACAAGACCTGCGTATCCTTAAACGCATTAAACCCATATTTCTTTAGCGAAAACGGTTCTCCGTCTATCGTGGATTGTTTCAAATCGTCCATTACGTCCGTTTGTTCATAAGTAAGCGCCGTACTTGCACTTGCGGAAACGCTGGGAAGGACAGCAGGGAATAACCCTGCTATCACAACCAACAACGAAAGAGCGAACGAGAGAATTGCAAAACTTATTTTTCTACAAATTCTCGCCATAAATCTCCTCCTTTATTACGATACCGTTACCGTAATACCAAACGCTTCACCTGCTACGTACACACCAATGACTGCCGTACCTGCTTTCAACGCCTTTACGTTGCCTTGGTCGTCAACCGTTACAACGCTCGTATCCGTGGAACGATACCAAATAGGTACGTTTACATCGGGAGTAAGCGTAGTTTCTACTTTGAATGTTTGTCCTACCGATACTGTTTTCGGACCCGTAGGCGATACTTCAAAGAGATAGGTGCTACCATCGTCCGTTGCTTCCGCCAATCCATTTGCTTTATCCACGGAATCGTTGATAAAACCTTTCAACATCGCAAGCTGAGCGTCCGTCAGGCTTTCCATACTCAAAGTATTTGCATTTAAAGTTGCCGCGGCGACATACGCCATAGAACGCGCATTACTTTGATAAGTTTCCCCACTCGGCAATGCAGCATATTTGTAATCTACGCTACCGTCTGCATTGGTGGTTTTCAACACCCCAAGACACGTGATGTTTTGGTTAATACCTGCATAGGGAATGTTATAAAGCTTATAACGCATATAGTATCCAGTATCCGTCGTGCCGATAAGAGATTCGTCATACGCTAAGTACGAATAACTGGTTTCACCTGCGCCATCGAATGCCTTAATCCAATCAATATAGGTATAACCGTTCGGGTTTACCTTATCATAGAACTTCGTAGGAATTACCAACATAGCAAGTTCCTTATTCTCGTCGGCTTGTACCGCTTCATACAGTTCCGTACTGATATTACAGGTAAAACGCAAAGCTCTATCCCCTTCCGTCAAGGAAAGTTGCGCGCCGTTCACCATATCCAAACCATCGGCAATATAATCCGCTTCATTTTTAGGAATTTTCAACCCTTTCAAAGTCGGCAATCCTTCATCCTCTTTATTCGGCTGCTCCACCTCGACCTGTTTATACACCGTAACGACGTTTTGCTCCGTGCTATAACAAGAGAACAAACTGCTCGTAATATTGAACTGCAATTTGTTCTTCGTGCTTGCACCTTGCGCTACTATGCTCGCTACGTTATTTGCGTCAATCGTAATCGCCCACGAAGAATTGTCATCAATGACCTCGTGCGTTTTCAGCATATTGCTTGAAGAACTCGGCGCATACAAATAGCCCGTACCAACGTTAAAGGCAAAACTGCCCTCAACCGTACCTTTTTCCAGCGTGATTACCTGCACCGTATCATCAATGTTTACCGTGTTTGCACTTTTTGTAATCGCCACAGCAGGACGATTGCTTGCCGCTTGCGTTGCAGCTATAGCCAATTCTTCGGATTGCGAAGTAATGACAATTTGATCGCCAACATTAAACTCTGCGTTTTCCGTACAAAGCTGCCATACTTTTATCATAGTCGGCTCGTTTACAGAGTCATCCGCTTCACCGCCGCTGGGTTTATTACCGCTACTGGAATTATCTTCACTCGGCGTTTCTTGTTCACCGTTAGAAGAATCATCCGCAGGCGTTTCCACTTTCTTATCATCCGCTAAATGCTTAAAAAGCACATACGAACCGCCTACAGCACCTACGCAAAGTAAGATGCTTAAAATAATTGTAAGAATTTTCTTCATGTTTTCCTCCTTAGAAAATTAGATTTTTGTCATTGAGGTCAACGCCTTCCACTTCATATTCTTGAGAACTGCCACCCGTCGAATCGTTTTTATTATCCGAAGGTGTGGAGCCCTCGTTGCGGAAGATGACAGCTATGCCACCTACCGCTATACAGCACAAAATCAGTGCTAAAATTAGACTCCATTTCTTCATCGCCTACCTCCTTAAAACACATAACCGTTCACATCCAACGCAAGAGCATTTACGGGCGTATTGTTCGTGTAACCAGTACATACCAGTTGCGAACTATACGTGTAAGTATTGTGCGTACCCGTAAGCGTAAGCGTTACCGTACAAAGGTTAGGACAAGTAATATTCGACATATATTCAATGATTTCCGAAGTCGTTAAGTCGTCAAAACAAACATCGCCTGCACGTTGCATAATAACCCAGTTCTTCATATCGTGAGTGTAGTCGAAATAATATTCCTTTCCGTGCCAATTCGTTACCGCGCTATCCGCAAAACCAATACCCGTAGGATAGAGGTCTTTCATATTAAACCATTGTTCCGTATCGCTCGGTTGCTTGAACGTTACCGTCTTGGTAAATGCTTCCGCAATCGTATAAACGCTACTCGTGGTTACATTTGCGTTAATTGTACCGCCTGCCCCATTTACAGTAGGACACACTTCGTACTTAATCTCGGTAGAGCCACCAAAGTTTACGTTGATGTTACCGATATTAAGCGCTGCCGAAGTTACTTTTTGTGCATAATCTACACTGCAAGTTGCCTTAACGGTAGGATTATCTTGCGAAGTTGCCGTAATGATAATTTGCGTACCAAAAGGCTGTAAACAAGATACCGTTGCAATTTTAGAACTCGAACCGCTTGCAACTACCGTTACGTAATCCGTTACCGTTTTTCCACTTGCCCAAGACGAACTGGGATTGCTCCAAGTGAGAGTCCAATCTACCCCATGATTTGCCGCATCCGAAGGTGTAATCGTTGCCGTAAGCGTATATGCGTTTTCCGCAAGCGGAGAAATGCCATAATCTTCATACTCCGTAGCGAGAAGCGTTGCGCTCATAAGCTTAATACCGTTGCCTTGGCTTTCACTAATTTGCATACCACCACCCGTCATTGTTTGCGTTAAACTCGTACCTGCCTGCTCCGTTTTATCTTTTTCAGAACACGCTACCGCCGTAAATGCACACGTAGATAACGTTGCTACCGCTAAAATACTTGCTAAAATTTTCTTTTTCATTACTTTTTACCTCCTTAAAATTCAAGAGTGGGTGTCATTTCTACCCCCGTTACAACGGTAGAATCGATTACCACCGTAATTCTTGCGTTAAACGAAGCGCCAATTTCTTTTACATTGACTTGGATTAAGAAAGAACAAGGCGCATCCACCGATTTTACGCGGTCATAATAGGTCTTTACAGAACCATTACGTACCATACTCGAATAGAAACCTTCGATGGACTTCTTAAACTTTACGTGTAAGATGTCGCCTTCAACGCTATACTCAAGAATTTGGTCGGTAAACTCCGATAAACTTGCCGTTCTTTCGTTATACCATACACCTGCCGAGGCACGCGGATCGTCTTCCAACGTACCTACCGTCAATGTACCCGTAGCTTGCACGCCGACTGTATAATCGTGATATTTTTCCCCTACAACGCCAAAAGCATTACTGAGGTTAATATCAAAATCATAATCTAAGCCTACACCTAACCCATAGGTATTACCACTCGTAGGAGATAGCGTCGAAGACGTTATACTCATTGATGCAGGAATACCCGTAAATGTTACAATACAATCTGCTTGAAAACCGCCTTCTCGTGTTGTTACCGTTACCAGAATGTCGTGTTCAAACGCTTGATAACAAGTTACAGTTGCCGTTAAGCTACCATCGGACAAGGGCGTTACCGTTACATAATCTGTAACAGTTTTTCCACCTGCCACCGAAGAATCCAACCAAGAAACAGACCAATCCACCTTTTTATTAGTTGCAGTAGAAGGTGTAATCGTTGCTACAAGCGTTTGACTAACCGAATCCTCGGACGCAACCATAGGCGTTGCCGCCATAAGCTTCACATGTTTTGTATTTACAAACTTTGTGGAAAACTCGTTTTCCATCTTATTGTTCGCCGTTTGCTCTACGGATTGTTCAGGCTGATTTTCCTTTTGTGAACACGCAACCGCCGTAACCGAACAAGTAAATAACGTTGCAAGCGCTAAAACACCTGCCAACAATTTCTTTTTCATTACTTTTTACCTCCGCGATTATATTGATTGGTGTACTTGTCCGCCTTGCGACGATTCTTGACACCTTTTCTGTACCCGTATGCCGCCGAAGTAGTTGCGCCGAAGCGTTTGGGAATGTTATAAGCGTCATCCCATCCGCGAGCATACCCTACATCATAGGCAGAACGAACGTCCGAACCATACTTCTTCGCAGAAGTCTTTGCTTGCTCGTACTTTTTCTTGCCATAATCCTTGACCTTAGTCCCGGTTTCCTTCATAGACTCCTTAAAAGTCTTTTTTTGTTTTACTGCTGTTGCCATAAAAAATACCTCCAAAATTTATTCTTTATTTTAAAAGGGGTGTAATTCTTCCATTACACCCCCTCATTTTGAATACTAACGCTTATCCGCTATGTATTCATCTCGTACCTGCCCCTATTCTTTAATTCAAAAGCATAGAAAGCAAAGCTTTGTCAGACTCCTGAAAAGGCTTAATCTTGCATTCGTAAACCACACCGTCTTCATCCACGGATTTTACGCCGTACATATTGCCTTGCATGGTAACTTTACCTTTTTCGTCCTTGATTTCGAAAGGCTTCACCGTAAGCTCGGCATAATCGTCGCTCCCGAATACGATTTCAAGAACGTTATAACCACCAAAATCGGGCGGTACAATACGAACTTTTACCTCTTTACCTCTTACGATACCTTTAACGAAATAGGAGAAATGCTCCTGATTGTCCTTCTTGCTGACATAGGTTTCCCTACCCACCATAAGCTGCTTCATTCAATCCCACCTCCTTAGTTTTTCTTGCTAGATTTCTTTTCGGGAAGCTTCGTACCCTTCTCACGAGAGAATTGCTGAGCGTCCTTCTTTTCTAAACCTGCATCACGCGCCATCTTGTAACGATACATACCTGCCGCGTCCGATTGAGCCAACATATAGCCCGATCTCAAACCCTTGTTATAATCATCCAAAGGTTGATTCTTCTTTTTGCCTCTCATGTGAATACCCGACTTACGCTCTTCTGCATAACCAGCGGCACGCGTAGAGGGTTTCAACCATTTTCTCAAATTAGTTTCTGCCATCTTAATTCCTCCAAAAATAATGCGTTTTTATTTGCCTACTTTCTTGATGGGTTTTAGCCATCGGCATTTCAGCTATTCATTTGTTTTTTATAATACAACGCTTCCCATTTATGGAACATACGCCCCGTGCGACTTTGTGTAGGTGGCCACCTTTACCGCTTGCGACACGAAACATTCGATTACTGGTTCAGGAATACGTTTATTATCTTGCTCTTACGCGTCCATATTAAAAATACTTTCGCGTATATAACTTGCTGTGGATTCTATCGCCGTCAATCATAAATCTCATTTCAAAGACTTTCTCAAAGATAGCATCCCTATCACACGTCCTCTTATAGAACACGTCATGACTTTCTATGTAGGAGCCAAGAAACGGATCATTGACATACTTGATTTGTTGCGTAACGATATACTGCTTCGTGCGATATACGTTATTCGCTCCCTTCAACTTGCCAGCAAAACATCCCATTGTTTATATCCTCCGATAATGTATTTGAGTTTCGTTTTTCAACTCCCCTCACTATCCCAAGGACACTTTTTTTTAAAACGCAACCACTTTTTAAAAAAAATTAAAGATTATAGAAAATTTTTTAAAATTTCATGGATTTTCTTCATCCTTTTGCTAATTGCTTGATGCGAAACACCCAATTTCTGAGCTATCTGCTCCTTATTTAAGTTTTCATAATAGAACATCATTACTATCTGTTGATCGCGTGCCGCCAACATTTTTATTGCATTATGTACACGAACTGTTTCTTCAGCAATCTTTTCATCTTGAATAACCTTTTCCTCAAGATTTATAGATTCATCAATAATTTCAATGCCACATTCCTTAAATTCATCCAACGAAAGATTATTGCCTTTCGGGGGATTACCCGCTTTTGCATAAGGACATTCCTCGCACTTATTCGGACAGCGAATTAAATTCCCTTTAGGTCCAATCACTTTGCACTTCCAATCTCTACGCTTTTGACGCTGTTCTTTTCTAATAGGTCTCACATATGCGCGATATACCTCTTCCGTTACTTTAATTCGCTTGCCTTTAATAGTTACATAAAAATTTTTTTCCATTTGTTTCTCCTTCTCTCGTTGAAGAAGAACAATAAAAGCCAAGCAAATAATATAGGCAGGGATGAACCTATGCGATACCCCTGCCTTACAATGCCCGAAAAATTGGTGCAATAAAGTTAGGGTACACACATAACGCTTTAAGACTAATTTCTTAATCCTTTACGCTATGTCATATCCGCTTGTCCTTTATTGCAAATCGGGACGAGATTTTATTTATTTTTTATTTTTTTCTTGCCCACAATATCTATAATGTGAGGTCTGTAAAGAATAAAAGATTTTCTTTACACATTGATTATATCAAAATCGATATTTGCCCCCGCGTACAAATTTGCGCACTTTTTAGGCATAAAAAAAGACTCTATGCCTTATTTTTCAAGACATAGAGCCCAATTTGTTTAATTATTTAGTTGAATAATGCGTAAAAATTTCCGCACAACCTTTTTACGGAAGTTGCCAATCCATCATTCCAGCCTCTCTTAAACGCTCATTCCAAGAGTCAAGCCCTTCTTCATAGCATTGATTTATCAAAAAGTGATACATTGCATCTTTCTCGCTCGTAGTAATCAAATTAACCCCTGACTTGCTTATTAAGTGTTCCGATACAACAGGATGCAATTGCATACCCGCCACAATAGCAATAACTTCACTTTTAGCAGGTTCTTTTGTTCCATCTAAAAACGCAGCAATTTTATGATCATCTATTCCCGTTTGCTTTTTCATTTCACGATTACTATAGCCATACTTTTCCATAAGGACTTTTAGCATATCCTTAAAATCACCAACCAGTTGCCGTACAATTTCAAGTGCCTCTCGATTTTCTTCCAAAACATCACAAATCTCAATTGATCTTCTTAATTGTCGATTGTTAAAGTCGTTTTGTTTTACCGTACGAGTATATGCATCCTGAGATGCTTGACTACGACAAAGAAAACACATTGAATAATATCTATCGTCAAACGTGCGCTTTGCTTTTGGTTCAGCATCAAAAATGAGACAACATTCATCCATATGCTCTAAAGCATAGTCCGTTAGTTCTTGTTTGCCTGTAAGCGGATCTTTGTAGGTGTATTTCTTATTATTGATTACAAAGAATCCGTTAGCATATACAATGGTTTTTGCTTGTAAGCAGTTTCGCAGATCTGAATTGACCGTTCCGCTTGCAACAACATCATATAACCCTGCAGAAAAGATTTGGTGGGGTTTTATATCCTTCGCATTATACAAATATGGCTTGGTTGGAGTATTGTCCACATAATCGTGAATACCTTTTAGATAATTATATCCAAGTTCTAACAACCTAATCTTTACAGAGGTAACCGTAACTTGGAAGAAATCTGCTAATTTGTTTATAGTTTGCTTATAGATTTCACGGAGGTCGGTTTCACCTCCAGCAACCACTTCTGACTTAACCTGCTCATATTTGAGTTTCATCATATCTGCAGGCATAAGAATGCGCGGAGCTAAAGCGTTAGCTTGCCATTCCATCCAACGGAAATCTTCAGTATTTTTCTTTGAACCCTTTACATCTTCTTCTAAAGTTGTACACACAATTGCAGAAAGTGAAGGGTCTAGCAAACGCATCAAAGCAAAGAATCGTCTATGATACTCCCAATGCACACACTCATGAATTATGGTATTGTTCATAGAACCAATGCCACTTAAAAAGAAGGCATCGTCATCACAAAGAATTGTACCTTTTTTAATTATGCCTTTACTACCGTCCTTTTTCTTTATTTCTTTATCCGCGAAATAACAACGGCCAAATGCACCACCTTTTAAACTACCAATTTTCACTCTTAATCCCATCGCTTTAACAACATCTTCAATGGGCAACGGCATAGGCGTTTTTAGTGCTTGAGGGCAATACTTCTTTAAGAATTCAGTAGCGTGATAATCCAAAGAATCCGCACTTATGTAGGGAATAAAGCTCTTCGTGGAGCATTTATTTGAAACAAATGCATCCTTTTCATCTATGGGACGGATATCAACAATACGCATGTTTTCAAACTTGTCCGTAAACTTCGCTTTAAATTTCACTGCAAGCCATATGCGTTTGGTGTCTGAGTCTACATCATTTCTTCTTCGTCCATAGGCAAAACCTGAAAAGATTTCCTCGGCATAAGCGTTACAATGAATAAAGACTTCATCATTTTGCCCCGCCTCCGTGTGAAGACTCGTGATTGCAACATCCTCGATGTCCCTCTCGGTTGGGGAAGGTATATAATCGGAGACAAGATTGAATTTATCTAAATTGCCAAAAATCAAGCCTTTCGTCCTACGCATAAGCATATCACAGCAAATGTCGTTGAGATACACTTTCAAATCAGCATATTTTTTAGACATACCCTACCTCCCTTAACTATATTAAAATACGAATCCGACTTTATTTACCCCAATGACGCCCCTTCGTAAAACTTGGATATCGATTGTTTCGTATTGTACAGTATCAACTGTAGTTGTAATTTGGGGTCTTGAAATTTGTGTTCTAGAAATCTCTGTACGCTTAATTGGAATCAAGTCAATACCGAGTTTCTTCAAGACTTCTTCTGGCAATTCATAGCTTTGTTCTACTAAGCCAAAGCAAGTAAAACCTGTGTCTACGCAGAATGAAATCAATTTGTTTTTAGCAACATTATACACCAATGCAAGAGAACAACCAAGAAGGCTACCGATAGCAAACCCAATACCCGGTAATTGTGGGAAGAATGCTTGTGCTATTGCTCCGCCTATTTTCATCGAAACTAAATATCCCGATGAAACAACAATTGTATCGATGAATTGCATTCCCATTTGTGCAACCGTCATTTTACCAAGAGCAACAAGGATGCTATTCTTTATCGTTCCCAAAATCACCGTAACAGCTACACCGACAAGGATAGGGTCTACTTGTTTCATCTTTTCGCCAAGCAATCCTTCTTGAATTGCCATTTGAGCGAGATAGGCAATTGAGCCTCTTAAGAAAGACTCTCCGCTTGCACTTAAAACCTTAACGCCACTCTTTTTTAACTGATTGACATCAAGTTCGCCATTTTTAATCAAGTAGTCAATGGCTTTATAAAGTTCGGGAACTAGTTGAAGTATTGCAGTAAGTGTTGCCGCCGTAAGACCTGCCTTAGCGGCCTTTTTAATATAATTAAGTCTAACTTCATCAAGTAAAGCTTCTTTTGAATATCCAAGTTCCTCGGCTTCAAAACTTCCTTTTTTTGCGTGTTTAGCAGCATTCCTTGCTTCATCGGAGGTTAGTTTTCTAGAGCTAACCCCCTCTCCGTCAGAAACAGTTGAGATTAAATGTTCACCCGTTTCTCTATGTGCCTCTGCTACACTAGGACGTTTTCCCGCTTCAGTTGCGGCTCTTCTTCTAGCCCAATATCGCGCCTCGTCAAGTTGGTCATCAGCAATTAAGCGTTCTTGTCCATGATATTTAGGCAAGCTCGTCTCGGTATCTACCACCGCTTGAAACGCCTCGGCTCTTGCAGCTTCATTGGTAAACTTCAAGCTATATGTTTTCCCAAAGTTAGTATCAATGTCTATGCTACCGTATCCACTTTCGTTAGGGAAGGAATAAGCTCGGTGTTCAGAGCCCTGCCTTATTGCCTCAATGTTAAAGGTTCCTGCAACAATTTCTTCTGCTACATAACCTTTAAACTGTTCCACTCCTAAATTAATATATGGATGTTCGTTAACGCTTCTTGTTAATTGGTCTATAGCTTCATTGATAGCAATTCTGCGTGCGTTTTCAAGAACAATTTGTTGGTTTTGTTGCGCCACGGCAATGAAATCACTAACTGCTCCACGAGCAACAATATCAGCACCTATGTGGCTTGACATAAAGTCCCAACCGTCATTAAAAGGTGTTCTGTCTTTCATTTTGCTCACCTTATGCATTCATATACTTTTCTAAATCATTAAAATACAATTTAATAATGCCATAGAAAAACATTTGATTTTTCACTTGCGTTTTATCTTTGAACAAATCTTTAACCGTCAAAAAAGCATTAACGCCAAAAGTAGCAAGCTGATTCCATAAATTTTGTTTTCCTACCGCAACAGGCGCAGAAACTTTAGTTGATTCGGTTATTTGTGTTCTATATTGTTCGGGAATAGGCAACTCATTCAACTTCTTTAAGAACTCCATATAGGTTTCTTCATTGTCTATTTCTTTGGGGGCTATCCAAATAGCTGCTTGATTTCCAGCCCAACCATATTTTACTCCGTACTCATTGAATTGAATATCGATAATTGGGAGTAGTTTGTTGAGCCCTCTTACCTCACCAATAAATAAGACCTTGTTGCTTATATTACCAGCTTTCTTTTGGGACAACCAAGTTTTTTCATCCCACGCAACAATTTGAATTGAACCGTCCTGTGTACCTATAATTGATGAATCACCATCGTCTTTTGTTTCAACGAGCTTACGAAGCTGATTTATGTACATCTCATCTTTGCAAACTACAATCAAAGTTTGTGTTCCGTATAATTCCATATTAACCTCAAATGCCTTGTTTATAAATCTATTCCTTCTTTTTCTTTAGTTTCTTCTAAAAATGCTTTGACTGTTTCAACGGGAATAATGCAATTCATTAAACGCTACCTCAGTCAGCGACATAATGCTCCATAATTGTTTTTACATCCACATATTGTTCAACAATTCTATGGTTTTTTAAAGTTACATTTCTGAACTCTGGCTTTACATCAAGGTGTAAGGAAACATGCTGTGTCCCTGGTAAAATCAGTGCATTATACGTCTCACAGTTGCAATTTAAAGTTTGCAACAAAACGTCATAAGCAAACTGTTTATAATTTAATTCTGACATTTCGTAATAATATTTTGAGTCAAAAATATATTGCTTATCTCCATCTAAACCGTAATGATCGGGGCGTATCTTAAATGCATTTGGAGAATCATCTACAACAAAAGTTTTGTCTGCAAATCTCACAGGGGATGTTTCTTGTGAAGTGTCAAAAATTATTTGCCCGCTCACTGGGTCTACTCTGGCAAAATAATGATTTAAGTATTTCTCAACCATTCTTTCCCAAATCCTATCAAAAAATGATATTTTGACATATACATTACCACCGTGCTTTTTGTTCTTTAGTTCTTCAAAAAAGGTTATTATGGCATTGAAATATTTATATTACGTAGTTGTAGCAACCGAAGATGGTGCAAAATTCGTCACCAAAGTGGATAACGCAACCAAAACAGCATATTGGGACAGCAAAGAAAAACCCCTTCCCTTCAATAAAACTTATGCGGACGATTTAGCGTTGTGCTTATCGTTAAACTTCTACCCTGCGTTTACGTTAAAAAGCTATCACGAACTGAAAAAGCAAATCTTTATCAAGGAGAAACCGAATGAAGAAAAATAAAATATACGGCTATATGGTCGGCTATCGTGAACTCGGTAGCCGATTTATTCGTTACTACACCACTTTTACTTATAAGCAAGCGCGTAGCTCACTTCGAATGTATCAAAAATATCCGACGAGAGAACGCGAAACGAATAGACCTTTAATCGATCCTGTATGGGAAATTCAACCTATAACTAAAAAAGAGATAATGCGTAGCATTTTAGACGAACTTCCATTCCTAAGGAAGCACTCCACTTTACCTTTATCGTTGGGCTTATGGTAGCATAGCGAAAACCCAAAGTCAACGCGATAAAAATTTTTGATAAACCTTTCAATTCTATACTTTTACAAAATTTTTTATCGTTTTTCGCTGACTTCGGGAGGACGTTAAACTCGTACATGGTATGCCCTTTTTTCACTATGCTACTTGGGCCCTGCCGATAAAGGCAAATAAAAGCTATAGGAGTAAAGGAATATATGTACAAAGAAAACGTTTATAGAACTTTCAACATTTGGAGAGATGGAGATATACTTCATGTATTTATAACGGTTCCCGTTAAAAAATATGAACAGTATAAGAAAACTATCGATTATGTAAAAAGAATTTTATGTATGAATTTCGATTTAGATTTTGACGATGATCAATTCTACTTCACATTAGATGATTTCAATGAATATAACGAATTCAAAGAATATTTCTATAGATATCTTTGCTGTTTCAAAAAAGGAGGATAAGTAAATGAAAATTGATTTCAGTAAAAATACATTAATCATTACTCTCTACAATCCAGATAATGTTGGTCTTGTATGGAGTGCTATCGAAGAAATGGAAACTATGCTCTGTAAGAAACTTGACGTTGGTGAAGATGATTTTGAAGAATTTAATGAAATTCAAATCGACGTTAATGATTATTACGAATACCTCACTTATAGAAGATTACTTTTGGACTTTTGTCCTATTTATTAAGATTATGAAAGAAAAATATACAATTATCAAACCTTGTAAATTATTATCTGTTTCCCAAGGCTTAACGGGTAAAATGGCTGGTATGCCAGCAATTACGTCTTCTATGCTTTGCAATGAATACTGCGAGCGTTTACGTTCTATATCGGGTACAGTATGTGAGAAATGCTATACGCTTAAATACTTGCAATCCCGTCCAAGCGTAGAGAAATGTTATCGAGAAAATACCGAGCTCCTCACGAAAAGTGTAATACCTACTCATCAATTACCGTTTATCAATGCGGCGATGTGCCGACTTGAATCGTTTGGAGATATTATCAACGCTACCCACTTACATAACTACGTCAACTTAATAAAGAAAAATAGCCACTGTATGTTCTCACTTTTCACAAAGAACTATACGGTGGTTTTTAATTATTTTAAGACGCATAAACAGCCGAAGAATTTATCCATTGTAATATCTTCCCTGCTTCTTAATCAACCCTTTGACGTGCAATTTTTAAGTGAAACACCGCTTACCAACGTGAAAATTTTTACTGTCTATACGAAGGCTTATGTCAAAAGTAATAACGTACCTATCAACTGTGGGAAAAATCGCTGTATTGATTGTCAGCGCTGTTATAAGAAAAACAAAACTCCGATTTATGTATCGGAAATTTTGAAATAAAAATCTATTTTAAGGAGAACAAAACTATGAAAAAAAAACAAAAGGTAAGAGCAATCGAACTGATGAAGCAAATTGGCATTTATAAGCCATATATCGATGGTTTCGAGAAAAATGACCAAGTATGCTTTTTCGAGCAATTTGGAGGATTTTGGGTGTATCAAGAACCTGAAGTTGAAGCTAAAATGAAAGAACTTGAAAAGGAATACGATTGCCGTGTATATGCAATTACGCACGAGTTTACGCAATTTGGTGAATGTTATTCCTTCCTCATCGTTACTGCATACGAAGAAGAATGGGATAGAAACGTTGTTAGTGAAAAGAATAATCACTATGCGTTTGCATACGTCTGGAATAAAGACGACGATTGGTGTAGTGAATTTGGAACCATCGTAGTGAAAAGCTTCGGCGGTGGTATTAAAAGAATCGGATAAATAAAGGAGATATAAACATGAAAAATATTGAATTGCTTGGAAAGAAAATTCGAATCATTGAAATGAAGCACGAACCACAATATACAAATAAAGAAGGTATTGTAGAACGCGTTGATGATATAGGACAAATCCATGGGACTTGGGGCGGATGCGCTCTTATTCCCGAAATTGATACATTTGAAGTTATTCAGGAGGACTAAAATGAAAAATATGAAAGTTATGGCGCATATCCATTCGTTAAATGGTGAAATGAGAGAAATCACGCTTTTAGAAAACGAAACATTATTTGGACGTGTAATCCCAAATGCATATATAGTACAGTATGGCGGTGTAAAATGCACCGCCATTTATAATCCCCTCGTTTGCCAATATTACGCAGACGATAAATATGGAATCATTGAGGAGGAAAGAAAATGATTAAATTAAACCTTGCAACCAATTGTGTAGAACACGAAGCGTTAAAAGAATACTTGGAAGAGAATGTAAGCGTCACTCTTGCCGAAAAAATCAATAACGGTGTTATTATCGAGAAAGACGGTAAAAAACTGCTCAATAAAAAAGACTTAAACGGTTTTATGATTTACGCTTGCAACGAAGCTAAAAAGCTTGCAACTAAAGGAGCATCCAGCGCTTGCGTAAAATCTGACATCGTATTTGGTTGGGCAATACACTACTTTGAAGAAAATTCCATCGAAGGCAAACTTTATAACGAAGATGGCACGGAATATAAGCCCGTTATTCAACAAATTCAACGCGTACCTGCCTCCACCATTTCTCAAAAAACGCCTATACAGTCTAATAAACCTGCTCAATTCACCTTGTTTGATCTTATTGAGAAAAAGGAAGAACTCAAGACGGAAATTATTGAAAAAACAGACAAGGATGATGAAAACGAAGATGAAGAGCAAGAAGAAATCAATGAGATAAACGTGGATATAGAAACGGGTGAAATCTTACCTAAAGAATCTTCTAAGCAATCGACTTCCCCTCTTTATCAACGCTATTTGGAAATCCAAGAGCAATACCCCGATTATGCAATCGCTTATCGCCTTGGCGACTTTTATGAAATCTTTGGGGATAACGCAATTAAAATTTCTAACGAACTTGACTTGACTTTAACGGGAAGAGATTGTGGGCTCGAAGATCGCGTTCCTATGATTGGTTTCCCCTATCACTCTTCTGATTCATACTTCGATAAAATCTCTAAACGAAATTTACTCGTTGTTGTTAACGGTGAAGACGTTACAATCTATTCTCCTAAAAAAGAAGAACCTGCCATTGAAACAATCAAAAAAGATGAACCTGATATTCTTGAAGAAGAACTTGCTCTTATGAAATCGTTTGATAAAGAAGCGTTATGCATTCTTTACGAACTTTTCGATGGCAAGTTAAATATCCAATAAGGAGGCTTTAAAATGCTTGATAAAAATTATGTAAAACCTATTCCTAAATCTATCATCGCTATTATTAAACGCGAAGATAAAACCCGTTACAAAACGCCCTGCGGAAATACACGCTTTTATTCCTATCTTGCAGTATGGAAAAAAGAGCTTGTCAAAATAACCGTTGCTGTGAAGCATTATAAAGAACAATGGTTTTGTAAGCAGGTTGCCGTTCATGGACTTCGCTCTACAAACGCCCTCGTAAAAGACGTTGAATTTTATTACGTCGGTGGTTACGTTGTCGGTTGGCACGATATAAAAGCCAGCTCTCGCAAGAAAAATTGGGAAGACGGAATTTGGTATTCCTGCGATGGTAAATATTACGATATGTACGCGCCTACAATAAATCTTGATTTCTTGGATCGCTTTCCCGAATATCAATATAGCGAATACAAACGCTTTCCCGGCGATGAAATCTTGAAATATTTACGGCTTTATGAACAATTCCCTGAAACCGAATATTTAATCAAAAGCGGCTTATCCAGCTACGCTATGAACAAAACCATTTTGAAACAAGTTAAAAAAGATAAAGCCTTTCATAAATGGCTCATGGCGAATTATGATAAGAAAATGGAAAATGGTCGTTATTACTGCGACGCACTATTAGAAGCATATAAGAAAAAACTCCCCTTGCAGGAAGTTCAAGCGTTTGCCGAACGCAAAAAAGGCTTAATAACCGATTACTATTATAAAACCATTAAAAGCGTTATTTCCCCTAAGGAATTTAAACGCTTTTTTCATTATCTCGACAAAGAAAAAGCAAGTTATTCTTTATACAGCGACTATATTCACGCTTGTAGATACTTAAATATCGACTTAACGTTAGATAGAAATCGCTTCCCTCGTGATTTTAGATTCTGGCACGATTTACGCGCAGAAGAAATGTACACGCGACGTAAAATCGAGCAAGAAAAAGCGGATAAAGAACGTCAACGGTTAATGCGTATTGAGCAAAGAAAAATCGTGCGTGGTTTCGCCAAAATCGTGAAGAAATATTCGTCCTTGACTCATTGTTCAACCAACGCCGATTTCGCCGTTTTAATAGCCAAAAATCCCGCTGATTTAGAAGCTGAAGGCAAAGCCTTACACCACTGCGTTGGAAGTGGTACTTACGACAAAAAAATGTCACGCGGTGAAACTATTATTTTCTTTATCCGTAGGATAAACGAATTAGAAACGCCCTTCGTTACTTTTGAATATAGTCCCTCATCCAAGAAAGTTTTACAGTGTTATGCAAAGAACAACTCTAAACCCGAAGACAATGTTATGCAATTCGTTGAAAATGAATGGTTGCCTAACGCAAATAAAAAAGTACAAAAAATTGCAGCTTAAAGGAGGCTCAATATGAAATCTTTTCTTAATTATTTCTATCATTTAGACTTACGTCAAAATGAATGCAACCCACCCACCAAAGCTTCTGAGAAAGAAGATAACCTTTACGAAATGCTTCAAGCACTTTTAACGAAAGAAGAATTTGAACTGTTTGAAAAATTCGTAGATACTTACGGCAACCGTATGGCTGAAGAATGTGGTTATTACTTCAAAAAAGGCTTTAAAATAGCAATCCGTTTAATGATGGAATGCTGCAATGATGATGATATTAAGGAGAATGAATATGAAAACTTATTTTAGAATTACGGCTTACTCTCGCGAACACGACATCTCGTTCATTATTGATAGTGTAAATCAATATGAGCAAATCTCGGATTTTATCGGTGACATCATTTCCAAATGTTCAATTTTGGAAGGAACCGATTCTACCCAATTCGACGATGGCAATATTCCCAAAGCAGATCCCGATGGGGATTGCTATATTCTTCGAGCCTGCATGAAAGGTCGTGTAAAAAAAGAAGACGGTGTTATTTCCATCAACGGAAGACATTATAGACCACATAAAGGAAGGTAAACAATGTTAAAAGAAAGCATCATTAAAACCGATTTAGAAAACATCAAATACTACTCGGTTAGAAAGTATGCTCTTAACCCTTATTTCGATGATTTTATCGCGAACGATATTGTATCTTTAATGGAAAAATACAATAACGTAATGAAATCGGCCCCGATTAGATTATATCATCTTTACGTACTGAGATATTTAAAAGGATATACTCAAGAAGATATAGCAAGCGAAATGGGTTTCACTCATACTACTATCCATTCTATGCAGCTATCACTTATACAATGGTTAAGCGAAAATATTAAAAAAGACGATTAAGTCTTACCCTTAAAGGAAGTTAAACAATGAAAGGCGATTATACAAACAAGAAAAAACGAATGCGCCATACTTATGAAATTCACGCTATTTTGAGCGCAATTTATTGTATCAATGAAACTACCACGAAAGACGAAGACGTCGCAAAATTGATTGAATACGCCCTTTTTAGAGTGTATAAAGATAGTCCCGTGGAAATGCGTGAGTATTGCAACGGAAAAGAAAAATCGGACGTAATGCCCGATTTGATTGACTTGCTTATCAGTGAAACGTATTATATCAAATAATCGCTAATAAAACATTCGGCGGAGTGGAATACCACCCCGCCTTTTTTTATGCCGCCTTAAATAATTTCAAAATACTTGAGCGCGGCTTTTATTGCTTCCACCATTTTCTCCGTCGGATGCTGACGAGGCTTTTTCAATTCCTCTACCGCATTTGGAGCATCATACATCGGTAAACCAAGCTCTCGCTTCACTTCTGCGATATACGCTGTATGAACCTTAAAACCGTATTTTTCTTCGATATACTCTTGAATTATCTTGTAGGTCACCCTAACGGTTTCCTTTGATTTTACACGGGTTTCAAGGTCAACAAGCGATTTTTTAATCTCACTATTTTCAAAATCAAGAGCCACTTCTAAATTGATAGTAGGTTTTTTGTGGGAAAGGACGACTAATGTCTCCACGTGTTTGGTTTGAGGAAACATGTCGTATGGTTGAATTTTTTCGATTGCGTAATACCCGGGCAAAGTTTCGCTCTCGCCCGCGTTTTCGTACGCGGGATTTTTTACAAGTTCCCCTTTTTCGTTTTCCGTGAGTCTTCCCGTAAGTAAGCCCAAATCCCTTGCGAGAGTGGCGGGATTACAGCTTATCAGCGTTAATTTTTCAATCCCGCTTTGCAAAAGCGCTTTCGTCACGCTCCGAGCAATCCCCGCGCGGGGCGGGTCTAATATCAAGCGCAGTTTTTCCCCTTTTTCCTTTTCCAACACGCCCGCGAGTTTTTCTTCCACGAACCCGCAAATATTCGTCATATTCTCCAAGCCGTTTTTCGCTTTGAGTTTATCCGCGCAAGCGGAAGCTTCTTTTTCCAGCTCGATTCCGTACGCTCGCTTGGCGCGCTTGGCGATCATTGCCGTCAACAGTCCTCCGCCCGAATAGGCGTCGATTACCACCTCGTCGCCCTCGCCCGTGACCGTTTCAAGCGCGTCTTTATACAGTTTCGTACGCATATTTTCATTCACTTGCAAGAAGGTGATAGGACCTGCCTCGTAGCGTATTCCTTGCTCCTCCGCCTCGAAAAAGCCCGTACCGTGTACGAGTTGAAACTCCTCGCCGAAGATGACGTTGGTATCCTTATCGTTGAAATTGATATAGAGTGAAAAGGAGGAAAATTTCTCGGACAGCAGTCCGATAAAATACGGCAAATTCGGGAGTTTCCGTTTCGCCGTAACGAGCGTGAAAATAAAATTCCCGCCGATTTCCCTTGCAACGATATGCCGAACCGCGCCCGTCTTTTTCTCCTCGTCGTAGCCCTTTACCGCGCACTCTTCCAAGTACCGTTTCACCGTGGCAATCCAATCTTCCGCCCAAGCGGGGTGAATGGCGCAAGCGGAAACGGGCACGATACGGTGCGAGCGTTCGGCGTAAAACCCAACGACCGTTTTCCCCTCTTTATCCACGCCCACGGGCATTTGCAACTTATTACGGTACCCGTAAGGGAAATCGCAGGCGACCGCCGTCGGCACTTCCATTCGAATTCCGCCGATTTTCCGAAGAGAATCTCTCACCACCCCGCTTTTATGTACGAGCTGTGCGCGGTAGTCCAAATGTTGCAAACAGCACCCCCCGCAACGCAAAAACACGGGGCATTTCGCCCGCGCGCGTTCCTCGGCGGGCGTAAGCACTTCTTCTAACTTTCCGTAGCCGATATTCCCTTTAACTTTTAACACCTTAAATCGAACTTTTTCGCCCGGTAAACAAGCAGGCACGAAAAAAGTTACCCCTTCGTGCCTGATAATTCCCTCGCCGTTCGAGCCGATTCCCTCGGTGATCGCGCAAATGCTTTCGTTTTTCGTCATAGACTTTACTCCTTACTTTTTCCCCACCCGTTTCACGAGCGCGTTGACGAGATCCCGCCATCTATACGCGAGGTAATCGTACAACACGAAAAAGAGCGTTCCGCCCACGAAAATTATGGGCAATATATACGTATCGATAAACGGAATGGAAGTGGTGATTGCAAATACCACTTTCCAAGCCAAATACACCGTACCGTCAAACCACAGCGCTTTCAAAAAGCACGCCAACCAACGGTTGATTTTCGTCTTTAACTGCAACTCGTTCACGAGCGGGTGCAAGCCGAAAAACATAATAAACGGGAGCAATTCCCAAAATCGGAACGACCCGAATATAAGCGTCAACAAACAAGTGGATAAGTACGCGAGCGCGTACCCTGCCCAACTTTGTTTGGCAAGCGGTAGCATCAACGCGACGCACGCGAACAAATACCCCGTGAAAAGAAGTATTTCCGAATAGATACCCACCGTCAAAAATATAGTCGCTATGGCGCTGGACAGCGCTGAAAGCGCGATTTCGTAAGCGGAAAACTTTTTCATCTCCCCTAACGGCAACCGCAACAGCAGTTAAACAGGCAGTTCAAGCAAAGGGTGGTGTAACAACACGACGCGCATTGCGAGCACGCGTTTCCGCCCATTTGTTCCTCTTCGTCCATGGGCATACCGTTCGAGTACGGATTTTGCGAGTGTTGTTCCTTATGCGCGTTTTGTTTTTCGTACTCCGTTTTCGCGTTCATTTTGCCGTACGCGTTACGATATTTCACGTTATCGGGGTCCATTTCAATCGCGATTTCCAGCTGTTTTTTCGAATCGTTCGTCCAATTCTTTTTATAGAAAATAACCGCCTGCAAATAATGCCATTCGGCGTTTCTTTCGTTAAAATCGTCCAAAATCGCTTGCGCCTGAGAGAGTTTATCCTCTTTGAGCAAACGGGAAACCTCTTCGAGCGCGCTCTCACCGCCCGTATTCTTGTTTTGCTGTTTGCGACCGCTCGTAATTTCACGGTACGCCACGTCGATTTTCGTGAGCATTCTCGCCGCTTCGTTGCCCGCTTCCCCGTCTTGCCATCTCTCTTCGCTATACTTTGCTTTCAATTCTTGATAGCGTTTTTCAATTTCTTCGTCCGTTGCGTTCTCGTCCAAACCGAGAAGTTCGTAATATTCTTTCATGTTTTCTCCCAATCCGCGCCAACCGTTCGCGGTATATTATTATTTATCAGTATTTGCCGTTCCACGGCTTCTATTCCCTTTTTCGCACCCACAGCCTTCCATAATCCGCTTGGTCGTCGTCGGCAAACCGCGAAGCAAAATGTTGTCGGACAAATCCCTGTTAAACGCAAAATCGATATGGGCAAGATTTTCGCGAATATCGTAAAAAATCGCGTAAAACACGAATTTCACGTCCTCGCCGTGTTTGCCCGTCACCAAAGCGCGCAAATTTTCCGCGCCGTAGCAAAGTTCGAACGGATTGTACGCGCCCTTCTTTTTGTCCTTATCGTAATCGTCGAGCGCGTCGATAAGATATATCCATTTCCCGATCGAATAAAAAAGATTGCGCGTATACTCGTTCGCTTTCTCGCCCAAAGCCAAATCGGAAACTTCCTTTAAGATATTCGCCGTGGCGTCCGCCGCCCTATCCACGCTCGCTACGCGCGCGCGTTCGACCGTTTCTTGGCTAGCCAAATTATTTTTGACGATTTCAACCACTTGCGGATACTTCTTTTTCGCGCGGGCAAAGCCCTTTTTGAACCAAAGCCGTTTGCCCTTGCCCCTATCCCCGTCCGCGATATCGTCCGTATATTTATAATACACGAGCGCGGTATTGAGCGCGCCGAGCATACGGGTAAGCTCGTCCGTTTCCGCCATCATACGCGAGCGAATACAATGCGTCAAACAATGCGACTTTTCTATTTTTACGTCAATGCCCGCGATATTATGCAAAATTACCGAAAGAAAGGTAACGTCGTAGGAAAGCCCCATGCGCGCGGCGTGCCCGCACGACTCGGCTATCCCCTTGCATAACCCGCAATACATCGCTTTGTAAAGCGTATCGTCTTTAATATACAGATACGGCGTATCCGCACGAACGTAACCGAACATATTTCTCCTTACGCGCTATACGATAAAGGAATAAGCCGAAAAAACGAATTCGGCGTATTCTTTTATAGTATACCATATTATACCCGAAAAAGCAACCGCAAAATCGCGCTTTCACGGGAATCCACCAAATATTTCACACGGTTGACAAAAATCCCCGCGTTTTTCCGTTTTTCCCCGTTTCACGGGGAACGAAGCGCGGGGATTACCTGCTTTTTATCTTTTACCTGCGTCGGGCACGGGCACGATTTCCCCGTCTGCAAAACGGAGCACGAGCGCCGCCATTTTCTCCAAGTTATTCTCTACGACCGTCTTAAATCGCAAAGGACGGTAGCGAAGGTCGGTGAGCGCCTTGGGCGGTTTCATTGCCGTGAGAAGGTTCAAACGCTTAATCCCCTTAAAGCTGTCCTTGACGTCGTTGCCCGAAAGGCAATACAAAACGTCTTGGGGGAACTTATACGGATTCGCCGTGGAAAGCACTACCACGGGCGTGGGATCGTGAATTTCACCCTCTTCGTCTTCAAGCGTCTTTCTATATTGATCGCACACCGCGAGCGCAACGCCCGTATGCGTGTCCATAGCGTAACCGAACTCGTCGAAAACCTCGTACATGGCTTCGATCATGTCGTCCTCGCTCGCAAAGCCCGCGAAGAACTCCTCGTCCAAAATCGCCTTTTCCTTTTCGGTGATCGAGTATTCCTTGGTCGTCGAAAGATATTCCATGCGTTGCGCCGTCACTTTCGCGTCGCGCCCGCTAATTTCGAAAAGCAAACGCTCCAAGTTGGAAGAAACGAGAATATCCATCGAAGGGGACATGGTGCGGTGGAACGCGCGTTTCACGTCGTAAACCCCGCGCGCGAAGAAGTCGGCAAGTACCTTATTGCGATTGGACGCGCAAATAAGTTTTCTTACGGGCAAGCCCATTTGCTTTGCGTACCAACCCGCGAGAATATCTCCAAAGTTGCCCGTAGGCACGACGAAATCCACGCCGTCGCCCATTTCGATTTGCCCCGAAGTACAAAGATCGAGATACGCGGAGAAATAATACGCGATTTGCGGAGCAAGCCGTCCGAAATTAATAGAATTCGCGCTGGAAAGTCTATATCCCTTTTCCTTTAACTGCGCGTTAAATTCCTCGGAAGCAAACAGCTTTTTCACGGCGCGTTGGCAATCGTCGAAATTGCCCTTTACCGCCGAAACGAACACGTTGTCGCCGTCTTGGATACTCATTTGCAAGCGTTGCATTTTCGCAACGCCCTCGTCGGGATAGAACACCGCCACTTTCGTGCCTTCCACGTCGCGGAATCCTTCGAGCGCCGCTTTGCCCGTATCCCCGCTCGTTGCGGCAAGAATCAACACGTCCTCTTTGATCCCCGTAAGATTGCAAGCCTTTTTCATAAGATACGGAAGCACGGTGAGCGCCATATCCTTAAACGCGCAAGTTGGACCGTGGTACAGTTCCAAAACGAACAGTTTGCCGTCCACTTTCACAAGCGGTGCGGGGTCGTCCCCGTCAAAGGTCGCGTACGCCTTTTCACAGCTCTCTTTCAAATAATCCGCGCCGAATTCTTCCGCGAGATATTTCCCCAAAATGAACGCCGCGCGCTCGGCATAGCCCATTTGCGCAAGCTCGTCCATCTCCTCTTTGGAAACCTTGGGAAAGGTTTCGGGCACGAACAGTCCCCCGTCCGAAGCCAAGCCTTGTACGATGGCTTGCGCCCCCGTAACTTTCTCTCCCCCTCTCGTACTAATGAAATACATTTTGTATTACCTGCCTTGTAAATTTTTATACACGCCGAAACGACGGGTATACACCCGCTTACCCCCCTTTGCGACGGAAAAAGCCGAACGGAACCCGCTCGGCTATCTTTCGTCCTACCGTAACCGCCCGCGCCCTTTCGGGCGGGGCGTAATATTTTAGGCTAGTTCAAGATGCCGTTTCGCAAAACTGCGTACGCGGCTTATTCGTCAAGATATTTCGTAACGAAATCGGGCAATTCCTCTCTCGTTGCGGAAACGGACACGGTGATTACCATGTTGTTGTTCTTCGCTACTTTATCAAGCATATAGAAGAACGCGCCGAGTTCTTGTACGGGTTTGCCCGCAATGCGAACGACGCCGTCGATGTAAACGTATTCGTTATCGTGGTTACCCGCGATTACGCCTTTCACGAATCCGCAAAGCGCAGCTTCGCCCGCGATATCGTATTCGCTCGTATCAATGAAACGCACCTCGCGTTCCAAATCGTACATACCGCGCTTACTGTCGGTGATAAAAATCATGTGCCCTTTCGCACTTTCGACCTGCGCGTTCGCCGCGTCGATCATCATTTTGGTCTTACCCGTACCTTTTGCGCCGTAAATAACTTTAATCATAAAAAATCCTCCCGGGAATTGTACTTAACACCCAACCGCAAAAAAGTATTTACAATCGGGTTTATTCTATTTTACCATATTTTTTACATAATTTCAAGGGTTACGACAAAAAAAATTTCCAAAAAACGAAAATTTTTTCAAATTTCTTGAAAAAAATAGAAAATCGGGCGATTTTTTCGCCCGACTCCTCTTTCTTCGTTTAGTTTAACCCTTCCACGAAACGCTTGATTCGTTTCAAGCCCTCTTCCATGTCCGCTTCGCCAAGCGCGTAGGAAAGTCGCACGCAATCGTCCGCCCCGAACGAAACGCCGGGTACGGTGGCAACCTTTTCCGCCTCCAAAAGCACGTCGGCAAACTCGATAGAGTTCGTAATTTTTTTGCCGTTATAACTCTTACCGTACAAACCGCCCACGACGAGCATCACGTAAAACGCACCGTCCGGTTCAACCGCTTCCACGCCGTCGATTTCCGCGATCAGGGAAAGGAGCTTCGCTCTACGCGTATCGAATACGCGCACCATTTCCCCGATTTCCTCCTCCGAGGACGCGAGCGCTTCGATCGTCGCGTATTGCGAAATGGAGCTTGCGTTCGAGGTCGCGTGGCTTTGGAAGGAATCGATCGCCTTCGCCACGTCCTTGGGTGCGGCAAGATACCCCACGCGCCAACCCGTCATGGCGTAGGTCTTGGAAACGCCGTTTACGGTGATCGTGAGTTCTTTCATCTTCTCGCTACACTTTGCAATCGAGAAGGGTTTTACGCCGTTATAGCAAAGCTTTTCGTAGATCTCGTCCGCGAGCACGAAAATCCCCGCTTCCTCGCAAACTTTTGCGATTGCGCGCGTTTCCGCTTCGTCGTATACCGCGCCCGTGGGATTGGACGGGGAATTGAAAATGAGCATTTTCGTGTTCGGCGTAATCACCGCTTTCAATTCCTCTGCCGTGAACTTGAACTTGTTCTCTTTCTTGCATTGTAAATACACGGGCGTTGCCCCGCATACCTTCACCACTTCGGGATAGGTAAGCCAATAGGGTGCGGGAATAATTACCTCGTCCCCCTCTTCCAAAACCGCGTAGCACGCGTTGAAAATGGAGTGCTTCGCACCGTTGGAAACGATAATTTGCGACGGCTCGTAAGAAAGCCCGTTGTCCTTTTCAAACTTCTCGCAAATCGCCTTTCTCAAAGGCAAAAGCCCCGACGAGGGCGTGTATTTGGTATGCCCGTTATCGAGCGCCGTTTTCGCCGCGTTTACGATATGCTCGGGCGTGTTGAAATCGGGCTCGCCCACGCCGAACGATACCACGCTCTCGCCCGCCGCCTTCATTGCCTTCGCCTTGGCGGAAATCGCCAAGGTAAGCGAAGGGGAAAGCGTACTCATTCTTTTCGCTATTCTACTCTTCATTCGTACTATCTCCTCTCTGCATTTTTTTACAGCATATATTGTACTCTTTTTTCCAAAATAAAGCAACCGTTTTTGCCTGAAAAAGTAAAAAATAATCGGGTTTTTTAGAGAAAACCCGATTTTGTATTCATTTTTATAATCGTTTCAATCAATAAATTAATAATTGCACGTCATAATCAAGCAAAAATTGCACAATGTGCTATTATTTTTATATGATAACGATAGAAGAAATACAAAAACGGTTACGCGAAGCCGTGAAATACAGCGGACTCTCCCAAAAAGAAATTGCCGAGAGGCTCGGAATCAACCCCTCGACTGTAAGCAAATATATGCGGTTGAACAAGTATCCGTCGCTCGATACGTTCGCTAATCTTTGCTTAATTTTGGACGTTTCGGCGGACGAAATTTTGGGTTTGAAAGATTAAAACCGCCCCGAAGGGCGGTTTTGCTCAAAACAATTCTTTTTTATATTGAACGGAATCCTCTTTGGTTAGAGGGCGAATCACACGGCAGGGATTCCCCGCGGCGAACACGCCTGCGGGGATATTTCGCGTGACTACGCTCCCCGCGCCGATTACACTTTCCTTTCCTATCTTCACGCCACCGCAAACGATAACGCCCGAGGCGAGCCAAACGCCGTCCTCGATTACGATAGGCTTAGCGTATTCCAAGTCGTATTTCGTGCCGTCCTCTTTATAACGGCTTTTGCGCTCCTCGTTCAAAAGCGGGTGCACGGGCGCGCCGAGCGTGCAATTCGGTCCGATAAACACGTCGTTGCCGATCGTTACGGGCGCGCAATCGAGTACGGTGAAATAGTAATTGGCGAAGCTGTTTTCGCCCATGGTGATATTCACGCCGTAATCGAAATAAATGGGTGCGCGAAAGCCCGAACCCTTCCCCAAGTTGGGAACGAGTTCTTTCAAAATCTCCGCGCGTTTTTCCGTTTCGGTGATATAGGTATCGTTGTAAGCCTTACAAAGCCTATCTGCTTTTTCGTACGCTTTTACAAGCTCGGGGTCGGAAATATCGTACAATTTCCCCGCGAGCATTTTTTCTCTTTCCGTCATAGCTTCCTCTTACTGCGTAACAATAACTTGCGCGTAGCGCAAAACCTTTTCGCCCTTTTTATAGCCTTTCACATAGACCTGTTTCACGATACCGCTTTCCTCGCCTTCTTCGGCGGGCATTGCCATGATCGCCTCGGCGTAGGTAGCGTCGAACGGTTGTCCGACGGGGTCGATTTCTTCTACGCCCTCGCCTTCGAGCACCTTTTTATACGCTTTGAGCACCATATCCACGCCTTGCTTGGTGTTTTCGTCTTGACACGCCGCAAGCGCGCGCTCCAAGTTATCCCCGATCGGGAACAGCGCGGTGATCACGTCGTTTCTGCCGTCTGCATAGCGTTGCGCCGCTTGGTTTTGCGTACGACGGCGGTAGTTTTCGTACTCCGCGCTCACGGCGTACCACTTGCGTTTATTTTCTTCCGCTTCCGCGGTCATTGCGTCCAATTCTTCCTGCAATTTTTTCGCCGTTTTCTTCTTTTCCTTGCCCTCTACGGGTTCTTTGGTTTCCTTTACTTCTTCCGACATAATTTTCATCCTCTTCAATTTATTGTCTATCTATTTATAAAGCGTTTTTTCGTTTTCTAAACGAAAATCGTTAAATCTCCAAATGCGCGAATTTATCCCTTCTCGAATAGCGATAGAAAATCGCTTTTCTGCCGATTACGGCAACGGGCACGGCGTCCAAAAGCTCCGCCACGTTCTCCGCAAGGTTACGGGGATCGTCGTCCGCCGTTTCGAGAATGGTCACTTTGATAAGCTCCCGCGCGTCCAAAGCGTCGGAAAGCGTTTGCAAAAGATTGTCGGTGATCCCGCCCTTGCCGATTTGCGTGATCGGGGAAAGCTTCGCCGCCAACGATTTCAATTTACTTCTTTGTTTGCTCGTGATATTTTCGTTCGTTATAATCGTCATATATATACCTCTTTTTACGGGATAAAGTCAAATTCGACGTCGCCGATAGAAACGGTGTCGCCCTCTTTACAGCCCATTTTCGAAAGTTCTTTAATCACCCCGCGAAGCCGTAAAACTTTTTGGAAGTATTGCATGGAATCGGGGTTATTCAAAACGACGTTCCTGCAAAGCAAGTCTATCAAACCGCCCACCACGACGAACACGCCGTCCTCGTCTTGGAATATCTCAAAGCCGAGATCCTCGTTCGCTTGATAGGTGAAATCTTCGTCCACGGGTACGGGTTCGACGGGCGGGAGCGTGTCGAGCACCTCGAAAACACCCTCCAACAGTTCCCGCGTGCCCTCGCCCGATACGGCGGTGAGCGGGAAAATTTTGTATTTTTTGCCGTACTTTTTCTTGAACGCTTTCAAATTTTCTTCCGCGCCGAAAATATCGCATTTATTGCAAACGACGATTTGAGGCAAAGTAGCGAGTACTTCGCTATACTCTTTCAACTCGTCGTTGATTTTCTTGAAATCCTCGATAGGATCGCGACCCTCGCAACCAGAAATATCTACCACGTGGCAAAGCATACGGGTACGCTCGATATGGCGCAAGAAATCGTGTCCCAAGCCCGCGCCCTGCGCCGCGCCCTCGATAAGCCCGGGGATATCCGCCGCCACGAACGATTTTTCGTAGTAGCGCACCACGCCGAGGTTGGGCGAAAGGGTGGTGAAATGATAATTGGCAATCTTGGGTCTTGCCGCCGAAATCTTCGAAAGCAGGGTGCTCTTTCCCACGTTGGGGAAGCCTACGAACCCTACGTCCGCAATCACTTTCATTTCCAAAATGACGTAATGGGGTTTGACTTTCTCGCCCTTTTGCGCGAAATTGGGGGCGTGTCTTCGCGCGGTCGTAAACCGCACGTTGCCTTTACCGCCGTTCCCCCCGCGCGCCACGAGTACTTCCTGTCCGTCCTCGAACACGTCGCAAATGAGTCTGCCCGTTTCCTCGTCGCGTACGAGCGTGCCGAGCGGAACTTTGATATACACGTTTTTCCCGCTCTTGCCAAAGCAACGGTTCGTACCGCCCACTTCCCCGTTTTCCGCAAGGAATCTCGAAGTGAAACGGAACGGGAACAAATCGTTCATATCCTTATCGCCGACGAAATAGACGTCGCCGCCCTTTCCGCCGTCACCGCCGTCCGGACCGCACGCAGGCTTGCCCTTGAACGCCTTGAACGAGTTCATACCGTCCCCGCCGTCCCCCGCTTTTATGAGTATTTTTACTTTATCGGTAAATTCACCGGTTGCCATAATTCTTCTTTCCTTTTATAATTTTCTTATTCTTCTTGGCTTGCGAGCATGGCTTCTCTATCCGCAATCGCAAGCGCCTCTACCATGGAATCGATATCCCCCGCCATAAACGCGTCGAGGTTATATTGGCTAAGCCCGATTCTATGATCGGTCACACGGCTTTGCGGGAAATTATAGGTGCGAATCCGCTCGCTTCTATCCCCCGTGCCTACCATGCTTCTTCGGCTGTCCTCGCGCGCTTTCGCGTTTTGTCCGTTATAAAAATCGTACACGCGCGAACGCAATACCTTAAACGCCCGTTCCTTATTTTTCAACTGCGAACGCTCGTCTTGGCAGGTCACGACGATTCCCGTGGGGAAGTGGGTAATACGCACGGCGGAAGCCACCTTATTCACGTTTTGACCGCCTGCACCGCCCGAATGGAAGATATCGATACGGATATCCTTATCGTTGATTTCCACTTCCACCTCTTCCGCTTCGGGAAGTACGGCGACGGTCGCCGCCGAAGTGTGAATCCGTCCTTGCGTTTCCGTGGCGGGAACGCGTTGGACTCTATGCACACCGCTCTCGTACTTCAAGAGCTTGTACGCGCCCGCACCCGTAACGCCGTAAATCGCTTCCTTGACGCCACCAAGCTCGGTGGCGTTCACTTCTATTTCTTCCACGCGAAGTCTATGCGACGCGCAATAGTTTTGATACATACGGCAAAGTTCGCCCGCAAACAGCGCGGCTTCCTCCCCGCCCGTACCCGCGCGGACTTCCAAGATACAGCTTCTTTCGTCGTTTTTGTCCTTGGGCAAAAGCAATATTTTCAACTCTCCCACGAGCTTGGCGAGCCGCTCCTTGCAAGCGTACCCCTCGTCGGTGAGCATCTTTTTCATTTCCGCGTCCGTTTCCGTTTCGGCAAGCGCGAACGCGTCCTGCATTTCCTTTTCCGTTTGCAGGTATTCCATATACTTTTCCGCCGTTTCGCGAAGTTCCGACTGTTCCTTGGAATACTTTTGCCAAGTACCCATATCCGCAATCACCTCGGGATCGGCAAGCCGTTCGCCCAAAAAGTCGTACCGTTTCAAAATCGCATCGAGTTTTTTCAACATATCGCCGTCCTCCCGCCGTTACAGCACTACTTTCACGTACCTATCCACGCCGTTAAAATCTTTGATAATCATAGTATACGAAGCGTACTTGAACATCTTCACGACGCTTTGCGCTTCGCCCTCGCCCACTTCCATGACGAGCATACCCCCGCGCGTGAGATACTTGGACGCTTCGGACGCGATACGGCGGTACAAGTCCAAACCGTCCGCTCCGCCGTCGAGCGCAAGGCGGGGCTCGTGGTCCTTAACCTCCCGTTGCAAACCCTCGATATCCGCCGAGGGGATATACGGGGGATTGGAAACGATAATATCAAACCGTCCGCGAAGGCGGGTGAACAAATCGGACTGCACGAAGGTGATTTCCGCCTCGTTGAGCGTGGCGTTTTCTTTCGCGAGCGCAAGCGCGTCCTCGCTAATATCCACCGCCGTCACTTTCGCCTTTCTGCCGTATTTTTCCAGCTCTTTATACACCGCTACGGCGATTGCACCGCTACCCGTACAAAGATCGAGGATACTTTGTCCTTCCTCCGCCGCGCCCACGACGAGCATGGCAAGCTCCTCCGTTTCGGGACGGGGAATGAGCACTCTTTCGTCCACCTTAATTTTATAACCGCAAAAATCGGTATCGCCTATAATATACCAAAGCGGTCTGCCCGTCAAGCGTTCGTCCGCTATGCGGATAATTTCCTTGGCTTGCGCCACCTTCAAAATGCGTTCTTCCGTCGCCACCGCGCTCTTCGGGATATCGAGCGTGAGCGCGAAAATCCACTCCGCGTCCTCTTCGTCGATCCCCGCCGAAGCAAAGCGTTTTTTCGTGTTCTTCAACAGCAAGCTCATTTTTCCGGGCGTTGCGAATACGCGCTCGGGCACGCTCTCGTCCGCGTCCATTTCCAAAACGGTGGTAAACGCCTTGATCGCGCATTCGATCATGCCGTCCTCGGGTTCGCGCGTGGTGAGCCGTTGCAACAATAAGCCGGGGAATTTGAATATCAAGAAAAATTTGCTTTTCGTCTTGGAAAGCAAGCGCAAAATCTCGTACGAAACGCCCGCAACGACGGGAAGCATCGCGATCTTGAACAAAAATCGGATAAGCCCGTTGAGCTTATCGTTTTCCGTGTACACGCCAAGCGAGGCGATTCCCACGTTGACGAGGGAAAATACGAGAATACTCACGATCATGACGATAAAAAGGAAGGTCGTACCGCAACGGTCGTGCACGCGCGAACAGGCGCGCACGTTCTCCACGGTAAGCTCTTTCCCCGCCTCGTAGCAAGAGATCGTTTTATGCTCCGCGCCGTGATACATGAACACCCGTTTGAGCGAGGGAATCAACGAAACGAGCAAGATATACGCCACGAAAATCAACAGCCGTATACCGCCTTCGATCAAATTGAACCACAGCCCGTCCAAACCCGCGTCCGTTTTCTCAAACGGCAAAAAGCCCGTAATCCATTGGGGCAACGCAATAAAAATCAACAGCGCGAGCACTACCCCCAAAACGACCGCGACCGCGTCGAGGATACCGCTCAAACTTACTTTATGTTTTTCTTCCAACCATTTCTCTGCCTTGGTGGGCACGTCGTCGTCCGTCGTCGCTACGTCCGCGCTCCGCATTAAGATACGGTTGCCGTCCACGAGCGAACGCACGAAATTCACCACACCGCGCACGAAAGGGAAACGGGAAAATTTACTTCTTTTTTCGGGAGGCGTAAGCCGTTCCGACTCCACCTGTATCACGCCCTCGGGATCGCGGACGGCGGTCGCCATGGACCTTTCCCCCCGCATCATGACCCCTTCCATGACCGCTTGCCCGCCGATGGAAACGCAGGCTCGTTTTTTCTCTTTCATACTTTACCTTATAAACAAAAAACAATCAAAGTAAAAATGCGACTTTAAGCAATCCTTAAAGCCGCACCTTTTTCCTTACAAACCGTATCTCTTCTTGAACTTATCGATACGTCCACCGGTATCAACCAACTTCTGCTTGCCCGTGAAGAAGGGGTGGCAGTTGCTGCAGATATCCACTTTCAACACTTCACAATCTTTCGTCGTCCCGGTTTTGAAGGTTGCACCGCAAGCGCAAGTAACCGTGACTTCGTGATACTTAGGATGAATGTCCGCTTTCATTTATGTTCACCTCACTATTCGTTTTTCTTTTCATGCTTACCAATTATAACGCTTTTTTTAATTACAGTCAACTGTTTTTGCGCCAATTTGCAAAAAATAGTTGCAAATTTCCTGAAAATGCGGTATACTTATCTTGTTCGCACGGTGCAAACGGCTTTTTTGCGCCAAAATTCCAATGCGAACGAGGTAAAACGGTTTTTATATGAAAGTATGGCAACTCGCTTATCCGCACAATTTGCAACACGTGCTCTCCCCCGATTTGAAACTTTCCTCGGATAAGGTAAAGGTAAAAATCACCAAGGCGCTTTTAACCGAATCGGACGTCGCCGTCTATTCGGGCGCAATCAAAGTCAAATCCCCCTTTATCCCCGGTCGGCTCGCCATCGGACAGGTAACGGAGGCAAACGAGGATTCCTTTATTAAAAAGGGCGAACGGGTGTACCTTGCGGGGATCACCGAAGACGAACTTTCCCCCGACGGCTTGAAAATCGCGGGTGAAACCTCGGACGGGTTTTACCGTGACTTCGTACTTGCGGGCGTGGACGACGTGTATCCGCTCCCCTCGTCCGTTACGGACGAAGGCGCGTTCCTAATCGACGCGATCGCGCTCGCCGAGCGCGTGATCGACGAAATGCAAATCACCGTCGGACAGCACGTACTCGTGTTGGGCGCGGGGTTATACGCCAACGTGCTTTGCCAAATCCTTATCTACCACCGCGCCGTGCCCATTCTTGCGGACAACAACGCCGAACGGCTGGCGCGCGCGAAAAAGAGCGGGATTTATTACACCTTCCCCAACGACGAAACGCTCAAAGAGAATGTAAACGCCGTGACGGGCGGTAAATTTGCCGACGGCGCGGTATACATGGCGTACGGCAACCGTAGCGAGCCGTCCGTGATTTTCCCCTTGCTCAAACGCGACGCGTGCGTATGCTTTTGCGCGCCCACGGGCAAAAGTATCCACGTCAACCTCGAATACGCCATGAAACACAATATCACGATCAAGGGCATTACCGAAAGCAGGGAATTCGTTTCTACGGCAATCAATTTGCTTGCGCAAAAAGCCGTCAACTACTCGGCGTTCTCCTATTGCAGTTATAAAGAGGAAGAACTTCCTTCGCTCATGGAAAAATACGCCAACTTGCTTGGTAGCGGGGCAAACCTGCCCGAACAAATGGACGTCGTGAAATTTATTTTCTAACGCGCTTTTGAAGAGGTTTTTATGAAATATCTTATCGCTTCGGATATACACGGCTCGGCGCATTGGTGCGACGCGCTTTTGCAAATTTTTCACCGCGAAAAGGCGGATAAATTGGTCTTGCTCGGCGATCTTCTCTATCACGGCCCGAGAAACCCTCTGCCCGAGGGTTACGATCCCAAACGGGTATTCGCCTCGCTCAACGGCGTGAAAGAGAAAATTCTCGCCGTACGCGGGAATTGCGACAGCGAGGTGGATCAAATGGTCCTCGAATTTCCCTGCCTCGCCGATTACGCGCTGTTCACGCATCACGGCAAAACGGTGTTCGTCACGCACGGACATTTATTCAACGCGGAAAACCCGCCCCTTCTAAAAACAGGCGATATTCTTTTGAACGGACACTTCCACGATCCTTGTTTTAAGCTTTTGCCAAACGGGGCTTGGTATATCAACGACGGAAGCGTGGCTTTGCCCAAAGCGGGCACGCCCCACGCCTGCGTACTGCTCGACGAAAACGCGCTCTCTTGGATAAATCTCGCCACGGGAGAAGTTTTCGAGAAATTACCCCTCTAAAAAATTTACGCGCTCGCTTTTATAATCGCGAGCGCGTTTTTCTTTTTTAGAACATATGAACGCATGAACATATGTGCATATGTACATATGTTCATGCGTTCATATATCGTTTGGACGTTTTCGTCCGATAAAAATGCGGGTAAACGCATATATTTTTCGATTCGCCCCATACACGGTATAGCCCTATCTCCCCTATCGAGGGGGATTTTTTCATTTTGCGAATTTTGTCGAACCGTATCCCTTCCCCGCTTTTTTTGCCGTATGGGGATAACCGCAAATGCGGGTGTACGCATACGGGAGAAATCGACTTTTTTCGAGCGTCGAATCCTGTCGTATGCGCAAAAGGGCATATTTGATCAGTGCAAAAACGCAGAATGAATTACGTAATCGGCGGTCGCCTTGTTCGTCGCGATAGGAATATCGTACACCACCGCGATACGCAAAAGCGCTTTCACGTCGGGATCGTGCGGTTGCGATTCGAGCGGATCCCAAAAGAAAATGACGATATCGATTTTCCCTTCCGCCACTTTCGCGCCGATTTGTTGATCTCCGCCGAGCGGACCGGAAAGATAGCGTTTCACTTTCAAATCGGTCGCTTCCGCGATAAGTTTCGCCGTCGTACCCGTTCCGCAAAGCTCGTATTTTGCCAGCGTTTCTTTATTCTTCAACGCCCAATTCACGATCGCCGCTTTTTTATTATCGTGCGCAATGAGCGCAATCGTTTTTACCCGTTTGTTCTTCATCTTTCGTTCCTCTTTTTCTTTTATTATACTATAAAGAAATAAGCCGAACCTGATTTAAGCGCCGAATTTTGCGCTATACTTCGTTAAAAGCCTTGATAAACCGTTTGGTTGCTCTTCGGCTTTCGCCTCGTCTATCTCTAAAATTCGGTCGCTGAAAATTGCTTCGCACCTCAATGTGCGGTTTTTTGAGCTATTTTTCGTGAGGAGGAAGCAATTATACTTACCGTATTATAATGACGACGAGCGGAAAAGAGCCGAAAAGACGCGCTTTGAGGCAGGTTCGTTTTATTCCTTTATAGTATACTATGCGCCGTAAAAAAAGTCAAGCGGTTGCGCGCGCACGCCTTGGCATTTTTTGTTAATGATCTTAAAAACGCTTGCGTGCGCGCGCGATTTGTGTTATAATATATTCGTTGGACAATTTTGTCGGAGGTATTACATATGAAGAAGGAATTGGATAAAATCATTTCCGCGCTCGTCCTTATCGGGTTTTGTACCTTATGGGTAATCCGTCTTTGCTTGGGTAGCGAAGTGGACGCAAACGTGGAAAACGGCGTGAGTATCGCTATGAACGTTATGCTCATTCTCACCTATTTCGTACTCTTGTACAACGCGTGGGGCGCGTTTGACAGCACGCTGTTTAAGCTCGTGTTCTTGGTGATCGCCGCGTTCTTGATTTTGTGCGTGGTTGCGGGTTGGGTGCCCGCGATTCGGGAATTTTTGAACCTTCCCACGATCGGATTCTAACGGAGGAAGATCATGCCTGAAACGATTCGAAAAAGAAAGCTCGCGAACTCCCTTTCGGCGCTCGTTTTGCTTTCGTTTGCCGTTATTTGGCTGGTATACCTTTGCGCGGGCAATCATATGGATCCCGTCGTGGCGCAAAGACTTTCCCTCGCCGTTTCCATTCTTTCCTTGACGACCTACGTCGTAAAGCTGGTATTTTCTTATAAAGTAATGCCGAAATGGTTGATTATCGTAATGATGCTCGCCATGTTCGGAACGATACCCGCCACGATCGTGGATATCTTCAAGGCAAGCAATATCGATCTTACCATTTTCCCTTTAATTAAAGAACTGTTCTACGTATCTCAAAAAATTACGCATATCATTTTGTACGTGGTGCTTATCACCAACGCGTACCATTTGACGGACAGCTTTATTTTCCGCGTAATTTTTATCGTGATCGGCAGTTTCTTGATTTTCTGCGTCGTCGTGGAATGGATCCCCTTCCTCGCCGCGCATTTCCCCGTACCGCTTATCGGTTTTGAACCCATTTTATAAAAAAAATTGCCGCGTTCCAATAATCGCGGCGATTCGTTTTCACGGAGGTATACTATGTCTGAAAAAAATAAAACCGCGTCGGCGCTTTCCGCCCTCGTATTATTGGCGTTTGCCGTCATTTGGTTGGTGTATCTTTGCGCCGGAAATCATATGCAGGAAAACGTAGCACAAAACCTTTCCTACGCCGTCACCGTTTTGTTTGCTTTAAGCTATATAGCCGTCATTTCGCTCCCCAGCGACGCGAAATTAGGCTGGGTTCTCATATCCCTGTTGGCGTGCTTTTTGGTCGCGCTTCCCGGCGCAGTTCTCGATATTTTCGCCTTGTTCGGCGTAGAACCTTCTCTTGCGCCTTGGTTGAAATCCACCCTTTCCATAGGACAGCAAATCGGGCATATCGCGCTCTATATTTTCTTGGTGGCAAACTCTTTCCAGCTCACGAAAAGCTTTTTGTTTAGACTCCTGTTTATTGCGATCGGGTTGTTCCTCGTCTTTTGCGTCGTGACCGCTTGGGTTCCCGCGCTCGCACAGATCCTTCCCGTACCGCTTATCGGTTTCGAGTCCACCCTGTAAAAATACCAGCCACGCTTAAAAAGCGTGGCTTTTTTCTTGCCAATGGCAAGAAAATGTGATATACTATAAACTATGGAAAACCGCATTCAAGTATATTACGCAAAAATCCCCGCTCAATACGGACAGGATACGCTGTATCCGCCCGCGCGACAGCGGGAAATAGAGGCGTGCGCAAGCGAAAAGGTGCGCAAGGAAAAGTATTGCGCGTGGAAGCTGTTGGAACGCGCCGTGCAAGACTTTCTCGGCGCGTCCATAACCGATCTTCGCTTTACCAAATCCGAAAACGGAAAATGGAAAAGCGACCGCGTGGAATTTTCCTTATCCCACAGCGTGTCCGCCGTCGCCGTCGCACTCTCCAACGCCCCCGTGGGCGTGGATATCCAACGCGTCGCGCCGTTAAAACGAACGGATTTCCTGCGAAAAGTTCTCACGGAAGAAGAATTTGCGTTTGGGTGCGAGCTACAAAGCGAAGAAGAAAAAACGGCGTATTGGATACGCAAATGGACGGAAAAGGAAAGTGCGTTCAAGCTCCTTGACGCCCCCGCGTTTTTTACCGCCCCCTCCCCTACCGTTTCGCTAAACACGCAAACGGCGGTAATCGATCACGAACGGTACGCAATCACCGTGGCAAGCGCGTTTCCCTCGCCCGTCCGCTTCTTATTTATACAATAGAAAACACCGACGATTTTCCTCGTCGGTGTTTTTATTTTTCGTTTGCGTTACGCTTCCGTCGTCAATTCCGCGTAAGCTTCCAAGTAATAGGCGTACGCCGTCGAAAGCAATGCGTCGAAGCTCGTCTTATCCTCTAACGCTTCGTAGTGCGTTTTCAGCTTTTCAAACGCCTCGCAGAAAATTTCGCTGTACGCTTTATCCACTTCGTTCTTTCCGTCGGGATCTAATTCATAGTTGAAATGCGCCTTTTCCACTTCAATCAAAAGGGAAGCCGTCGTAGCCGATTCCGCGTCCAAAGCCTTCTCGAAGAACGCCTGCAAGCCTTCGTAATACGCGTTCGCTTTATTATCCAACGACATGAACAGCGACTTCGCTTGCGCGCTCAACGCACGGTATTTCGTCATTACGTCGAGAATTTCCGCTTTTACCGTTTCGGTAAGTTCCGCTTCGGAATCAAACCAAACGATATCGTACGCTTCCACGACGAACGCGCGCATACCGCTACTTTCGTACACGTCAAGCAATACGTAGATACCGCCCGAAAGCTGTAAGCCCGTCAAATACTTTTCAAAGAGCTTGCGCGTTTGATACATAGCAAACTCCAAGGTGGTCGTCTTGCCGTTGAGCGTAACTTCCGACTTATAATACGCTTCCGCGCCCTTTTCGTCGGCAAGGAGCGTCGATTCCAAAAGCGAAGCCTTTTCCGCTACCGTGAAGAATTTAATGAACTCGGGGAACGGATACTTTTCCGAATCGAAAGTTTCCAAAGTTTTGCTCGCGTCGCCAAGCACTTTCACGAGCGCGTTGAAGTTATCAAGCACCGCGCCTTCAAGCTCGTGGGTGTATTTTTGGTTGTTCTTTACTTCATCGTAAAGCGCGAGATATTTGTTGTAGGTGTTGCCAAGCAAGCTATCGAACGCGGTCTTATCCGCAAGGGCGGTGTAACCCGTTTTCACCGTTTCCATCGCGGAAACGAAGGAAGTGAACGCGTCCGCTTTCATATAGCCGTTTGCGTAGTATTCAATCGCCGCCAAGAGGTCTTCGAACACTTCTTCCGCGCCCGTCGCTTTCAACACGTTTCTATAATAGGTGTGCAACAAGCCCGCGAAGTTATTATACGCCAATTTTTGCTCGGGGTCGAGAATGAGCGAAACTTCGGGGAAGTTCTTTTCATTTTCGTAGAATACGTTGATCGAAACGATAAACGCGTACTGTTCGGAGGGGTGCATATCCACGAACGCGTTGAAAAGGTCCGTTACCGCGGTTGCAAACTCCGTAGAGTTGATATAATTTTCCACTTCGTTCAACTTATTGAAGATTTCAAGGTAGCTTTCCCAAAGCGTGGAGAACGCTTCGTTGGTTACCATACCGCTCATGTGTTGATAGTACCCGTAGTTCGTCGTGCGGAGCACGTACAAAATTTGTACGATACTCGCGGGTTGGTTCAAGATACCGTCGAACTTCAAGTTTCCGAAGAGATATTTGCACATCTCGTTATCACCGCTATCAATGGCAATCGCCTGTTCCCAAGCCTTCTCGAAGTAAATCACGAACGAGGTGGAGTCGATCGCCTTACCGTTGGTCATCAAAACGACTTGGTTGACGGCTTGGGAAACGGTGACGAACAATTCTTCCAAATCGCCGGGAAGATAAATGTTCTTCATGTTATCCAAGCTGGAAATGTTCACCGTCTTGTCGTTTTCGTCAATGATACGGTTGTAGTAGTAGGTGTAAATAATATCGAAGAAATCGCTACGCCAAGAGGTAATGATTTTATAGATAGATCTATAATTTCCGCCTTGGTATTCGCTACCGCCCAATTTCGCCACGAGGAGTTGAATATCCGCGCCGTACTCGTTGAGCGTTGCGTTGTTCCAAGTCTTAGGAACGTCTTTCAGCGTTTCGTAAACCTCGAACATCCAAGCCACCATGTCTTTGATGTCGTCCAATTCCGCAGGGTCGTAAACGATCGAAAGCAACGATTCTACCGTGCGTTTTTCTTCCTCTACGCCTTCCGCGAAAACTGCGCTGGGCAAGCTAAGATCGCCGTACTCTTCTTTGAGTTCCATGAGCATTTCGCCCAAAACGATAAACGGTTCGTCCTCTTCTTCCAAACGCGCGAAGTCGGCTTTCGTTTTTTCGTAGCTCTTTCCGTAAAGCGCGAATTGACCGCCTACCGCGTTAAAGGTATCGCTAAACGTCTTTGCAGCTTCGATCCATTTCTCCGTACCGAAATACGCCGCGGGGCGCGCGAGAATTTCCTCTTCGTCCGCCGTAATATACGCTTTATCCTTGGATTTGAGGTTCAAGAAGCGTTGCATAGCGTCCACGGCAGCGTCCTTTTCCGCGTCCGTGAGCGTAGGCACTTTTTCGCCGTACCAATCGTAATCGGCAAGTTCCTCCGCCAATTCCTTGATATAGGAAACGTCGCTATATACTACTTGAATATCAAATTCGAGATATACTTCGCCCGCGTACGATACGGTTATTTTTTGAATCAAAGGATTGTCTTCCGTATTTTCCTTGGTAGCGAGTTGCGGGTTAAAGCCTTCCGCGATATCCTCGGTAAGCGGAATATCTTTCGTATAAGTACCGCCCGCGTTTTTCAATTTCAAATACGCGCCCGTGAAATCGAGCTTCGTTTCGTGACTGCCGTATTTATATTTGTTCGGCTTTTTGGAAGCGGTCGCAACCTTGTCTACGGCGTGGATATTGACGTCCACGGCACCCGTATAATCCTCGCCTTTCGCGCTGTCCTTATAACGGAGCGCAAGCGTCAAAGGCGTTTTCGGCGTAGTGGAATCAAATCCCGTTACCGTGAGCTTATCGCTACTTACGGGTACGGTAAACGAACTACCGTCGTCTTTCACAATCTTCACTTCACCTACCGTCAAATCGAGGGGTTCGCCCACGAAATAGCTCGTTTTCAAGTTCTTCACCGTCATTCTGGGCACGACCGTGATTTTGAAAGAGGTGATTTGTTCTTGATAAGTAACCGTGATCGTCTGTTCGCCGAGTTTATTACTATCGTACCCGGACACGAGCACTTCGGGATCGGTAAGAGATACTTCCGTCGGACCTTTTTTCGTGTTCGCCGTAAAGGTAACGCCGTCCAACGAAAGTTCCTGTCCTTGTACGTATACCGTTTGCGACAGGCTTTCTTCGTTCATGGAAATATCGGTGACTTTCGCACCGCACGCCGCAAAAAAGGATACCGTTCCGATCATCGCAAAGAGTAGAATTGTCTTTTTGAAAAATCCTTTCATTTTTTTATGCCTCTGCTTTATTATTTGCTTGTTTTATTCGTTCTCGGTTTCCCCCGAACCTTCTTCACCGCCCTCTTCGGGTACTTCTTCCGGTTCTACGGGTTCACCCTCGTCCCAAAGGGAATACAGCGTAGTGCCCTCGGGCGCGGTGTATACGTTTTCCGCCGTGTAGGCGATTTCACCGTTTTCCGAAAGTGCCCAACCGCGGAAGGTATAACCGATTCTCCGAGGCGCGGAAATTCCGCCGATTGCCACTTCGTTTTCAATAGCGGTTGCCGTTCTTACGAACGATTGCACGTACGTTCCGTCCGCCGAAAGCGTACAAGACCAAACGATGGGACGGTAGGAAGAATTCCAACGGGGTCCCCAAGTTTCGCCCGCTTTTTCCGCGGTCAAATACAAGGTTGCTTCGTCACAGCCGTAGAACGCGTGGTTGAGAATTTCCGTATTTGGATTCAATACGGTCACGCTTTGCAAGTCAAAGCACTTTCTAAACGCGTATTTTTGAATGGTCTTCACGCTCGCGGGAATAATCACCGATTTCAACTTCTCGCAAGCGAAGAACGCCGATTCGCCCACCGTTTGCAAGCCGTTACCGAGTTTGACCGTTTTCAAATTCGTACAGTTTCTAAACGCGAATTTGCCAATCGTTTCCACTTTGTTGGGAATCACTAAATCCACGAGTCCGCTACAATCGGAGAACGCGTAAGTACCGATCGTTTTCACGTTTTCACCGATTACGAGTTCGGTGAGCGCGCCGTCCTTATAGAATGCGTAATCGCCGATACTCTCTACGCTCTTGCCCATGAGCACGCGCGTCAAGCTTGCGCAATCGTTGAACGCCTTTTTGCCGATCGTCTTTACGCCGTCGCCAATGGAAACGGTTTTCAAAGCGCTACATTTATTGAACGCGAATTCCCCAATCGATTTCACACTGCTGGGAAGCGCTAAGTTTTCAAGCGACGCACATTGATTAAACGCGGACGTCCCAATATAGCCTACACCCGACGGAATAGAAACGCTCGTCAAAAACGAACATTTATAGAAGGTAAACTCTTCAATGGCTTTCAACGATTTGGAGAGCGTTACGCCATCGTATTCGGGATGTCCCAAATACGCACATTCCATAAACGCCGCGCGTCCAAGATATTTCACGGAATCGGGCATTTTAACGGAGATCAAACCCGTTTTATAGAACGCGTAATCGGCAATCCCTACGACCGTACCGTCGCTTTTGATAATCGCTTCCTGTACCGTGCCGTTGGTGCCGACGATCCATTGATGATCCGTACCCACGTAAACGATCCCCGAAGACGAAGCGAAAAGCGTCGTACCGTGGAAGGCGTAAGTCCCGATCCGCGTAAGACTCTCGGGCAATTCAAGCTGACCTTCCGCGCCCAAAACCTTACAGTCTCTAAACGCGTACGAACCAATCGTTTGCAATTTGTTCCCAAACGCTACCGTTTCGAGCAATTCACAACCGTAAAACGCGTAATTTTCCAATACGCGAACCTCGTCGCCGAGCGTAAGCGCCATCAAGCCCGTACATTCTCTAAACGCGTGCGCACCAATATATTTCACCTGCGCGGGAATCTCTATATCGTACACCTTGGTACAGCCCATAAACGCTTTCGCCGCGATACCTGCCGTATTCGATTTCAACTCGATATATTCGATTTCGCTGTTTTTGCAACCGACTGCCCAATTCCCCGCGTACACGATATCGTCGGCGTTTTCCCAAAGCGCCGTATCCGCGAACACCGCGTTCGTTTTCACTTTCGGATCGTCGGGGGTCATGTAGCCGAGCGTAACCAATCCGTCGCCGAGCGTCACATCCTCCAACAGCTTACAGCCGTAGAACGCCGCGTACGCGATCGTTTCCACGCTGTCGGGAATTACGATCTTTTTCAAACCGCTCTCTGAAACTACTTGTTTTTCCTCGTTTTCTACCGCTTTATAACATTCGGCAAACGCGGAAATCCCGATACTTTTCAAGCTCGCGCCCAAATCGACGTTTTCCAACGCGTAGCAACGGTAGAAGGCGTAATCGCCGAGCGTTGCCACCTTATCGCCCAATACGACGTCTTTCAATTCCGTACAGCCGGAGAACGCGTAGTTGCCCACCGATTCCACGGTATCGGGAACGGTGATTGCGGGAAGCTTTTTACAGTCGGAGAACGCGTAGTTCCCGATTTTCGTCACGTTACCTGCAAAGGTAATATCCGTCAACGACGAACAATACGAGAAGGTGTAATCGGAAATTTCCGTTACCGTTTTGGGAACGGTGAACGAGCTCAATTTCGAACAGCTTTGGAATGCGCGCTGTCCGATACTCGTCAAGGAAATTTTCTTTTCTTCGCAATCAAAACCTACGGAAGTCAATTCTCCGCAACCGTAAAACGCGCGATCGCCGATCGATTTGATATTTTCGCCGAGCTTAATACTCTTGATGCGTCCGTTCATGGAAAACGCGTTCTTTGCAATGCTCGTAACGGGCTTTCCTCTATACCAAGACTCCACCACCACGTTTTCGGACGCAGTACCCATGCCCGTCACTTCGTATTCGGTGCTACTGTTGATAAGTTTATACGTCAAGCCCGATTCCGCTTCCCTCGTGAAAAGGAACTCCTTCGACCAATCGGACGGCTTGTATTTATCCTCGTCGCCGTGCGCTCTTACCTTAATGGAGTATTCGCCCGGTTGCAATCTACTCAAATCGTAGCTGTTGGGCTTTACCGTAACTTCGAGCGTTTCTTCCGTTTCGAGGTCGGTATAACTCACCGTATAGGTACGGGCGTAGTCAATCTTCGTCCATTTGAGCGTCAGCGAGGTTTGATAAAGCGTGAGCCGACGCGGTTGCGCAAGTTCGGGTTTCCCGCACGCAACCATAGACAAAAGACATATTATCGTCAAGCCTGCCATCAAAAGCAAGCTCCAAAGTTTTTTCATAAAATCCTCCTTGGAATTTCGAAAAAATAGCAATACCGCCACACCTACCCGTTCTCCGCGCACGCGGAAACGGGTGGGCGTATGCTATCAGCTTTTCATAGCTTTCTTTGCTTTGCGGTCGCGAAAGATTTCGTGCAACCACTTAAACTTGAATTTACGAACCGCTACGTCGATCAAGAAGAGCACGATTGCCACGATCAAGAACGGTAAACGGGGATCGTAAGTCCTATGCAGGTACGGATCGAAGTCGTCGTACACCGTCCAAGCTTGATTGCGATCGATTACCGATCCTCTGCCGTTTTTGGCAAGTTCTTGCACGAACAGCGCGCACGCTTCCACGTCCACGAACACGTCGTATTCCTTCGAATACGAGAAGGTTTTATAGGTCGTGTACTCTGCGAGTACGTTACCTTCCGCGTCCTTCTTTTGCACGACGATGGTATGCAAGCCCGGTTGCGTTACGGAGAATGTCAAACGGGTGAACCCTTCCGTCGCGGTGGGTTTGAGCGTTTGCACCGTGTTTTCCGCGCCGTCTGCGGACGGGCTCGTCACCGTTACTTCGATTCTCTCGCCCTCGCCAAGCTCCGTGAACACGCTCATGTTGTTCGTATAGTTTTGTTCGTCCAAAACGACTTGAATCTCGTTGTAGCGAATATCTTCCACGGGGAAGTTGGCGTTGATCATGTTGCGAATCAACGATTCGCCCGCTTCGCTCGCCATGAACTCCGTAGACCAAGACTTTTCATTCGCCCAAGACCCGCGCAAATCGCACATGAAACTGCCGACCGTACCTTTACCGAAGTTCCAATGCGCGTAGATAGGCACGAATTCGCCCATCAACGCCACCGTCGCGCCCGTGCGCTCTTTCGTACCGTAGAAACCGCCAAGCTCGGGCACGTCGTCCATGACGATTCCCTGCGTAACGGGAGAACGGTCTTTCGCGTACGGCTTGAAAGGTTCGGGGTTATACGATTTGATTGCGGGAAGCGTCAATTCTTCCTTGATATCTTCGCCGAACTGTTCACCGCTCGAATTGTAGTATCTACCGCCCCCAAGCTCAACCGCCTGTTTCATTGTCTTCGCCGAAGTCGTCGTCGCGTCGATCGTTGCAATGGATACGGTAATATTCAATTTTTTATAGCAGTGGTCGATTGCCGCGCCGTACAACTCGAAGGAGTCGCCCGGCTCACCGTCGGTAATGATAATGATATGGCGTTTTTTCACCGTCGTAAGCGCGCTCAAAGCCGCGCCTGCGCGTTGGATCGCACCCGTATAAATCGTACCGCCCGGCTCTTCCGTGGGTATGTTTTGCACGACCGCGTCGATACGCTCGATTTCCGTCAACGGCATCATTTCGATTTCTTCGCTGTACGTATCTTCCAAGGTCATGATACCCGCCCAATCGCGCGCGTTCAATTTCCGAAGCGCGGAACGAACGCTCGTTTGCGCTACTTCAAATTTCGTGCCCGCCGTACCCATCGTGCCGTTGAACATACTTCCCGAACGGTCGATAATGAACATTACGCCAAGAGGAGGCGAGTAGTCGATTGCCTGTACGGGCAACATTTCTTTATAATACTTACTCTTTGCAAGGTCTTCTTTGTTGTACGCGTTGGAAACGATATCGCCCAAGTACGAGTCGGTCACTACGTTACCGCTCTCGTCGTACTTGTTCCCGCCGACGGTGAGCATACCGCCGCCGAAATCGTGCACGTAGCTATACAGCATTTGTTCAAAGCCGTCGGGCATATCCGCGTACGCAACGTTCACGAGAATGACTTGGTCGTACGAGCGAAGCTCTTCCACCGATTTAGGTGCGACCTCGGGATCGGTGATATTCGCCACGGAAACGTCGTACTCTTCCATAATAAGTTCGCGCAACGCTTCCGATTCCCCGTCGTTTCTCTCCAAAATCAAAACCTTATTAAATTCTTTGACGTTGATATACGTACAGTAGGCGTTATTCGTCTTGTCGTCCTCGGCGTTATCCGGGGCGATCTCAAAACGGAGCACGTGCATACCGCTGTTGGTAAAGGTGCAACCCACTTCAAGTTCGGTAATATCTTCCCTGAACATGAGGTTGCCCGCCAAGATTTCTTCGTCGTTGTCGAACATTTTCAACACGCCCGTTCCGCGATAGGAGCTTTGCATCGTCAAAACCATGGTGAACGGGGTATCTTTCGTTACGTTATAATCGGGCGTGGTAATGCCGACGATTTCCACCTCGTTCCCGATTTCGGGATTGGGGAAATACACGGTATCCACCTTTACGCCGTCCGCCGCAATCGATTTGATCGCCGTAGCCGCGTCGCCGTCCGTTTCGATACCGTCCGTAATCAAAACGATTTTCGCCGATTCGGGATTGCTAAACAAGCCCCTTGCGTAATGCAACGCGCTCGCGATATCCGTCGCGGAGGTATCGGGGGAATCCGATTCCAAATATTGACGGTACGCGTTCGTCGTGTTATGCGTGAGCGGTACGGCGTAGAGTTGGTCGTAACCGAACTTTACGACGCCCACTTTGCAGTCCTCGCCGTTTTCAGCGATTACGTCCTGCACGAATTCGTTTTTCCTATCTTCTTCTTCGCGGTTACTGTACGAAGCGTCCACGAGCAAAATCAACTCGTTTTGCGTGTTGGGCACGTCGTAGTTGAACGAAATTCCCGAGCAACATATGGAGCATACTCAACAGCAAATTACTAAAAAGGAAGCCGAGCCCAATACTCAAAAGTTCGGGAATGAAATCGGAACTAAACATTCCAAACAGCGCCAACAGCGGAACGCACAGCAAAATACTGAGCACGTATTTCCCGATATGCTCCGACACCAAAAACAAATAAATTTTTATCATCAATTTCTTGAATTTTCTCATAAAAGTTCGTTTGCGTCGAACAATATCTTATGGATACGCTCGCTTCCCGCTTCCTCCCCGTCGTATTGCGTAAAATAATTATAATAATGGCTCTCCAAGCGTGGCATTTGCGCACATTCCACCGTTTCGCCGTCCGTTTTTACCCGCTCGCGCTTATGATCGACGAACACCTCTTTGCCCTCGTAAACGAGTTTAGAGAACTTCTCGTCCGAACTTTCCCGCCAATCGACGGTAATTTGCACGCGCACGCCGTCTGCCGTGAGATTCACTTCGCTTTGCTTAGGTAAACCGCTCTCGGGGCATTTTTCACACGACGCGCTTACCAAACGCACGCTTTGCATGGGCAACCAACGGGCGAGCATACTCAACGCGTTTACACCGCTATCCAACCACGCTCCGTCAAGAGCGCGCTTTTCCTTTCGAATTACACCGCTTTCGGCGTAATTATCCCGAATTTCCACTTTTATCTCCGTAAGCTTTTTCCAATCGAAGTTACGACGGATATATTCCACCTCGACGGCGTATTGCCAATGAAACATTACCCGCAACGGCACGCCCCGCTCTTTTGCGAGCGCGACGAGCGTTTCGTACGCTTGCATATTCGGCACGGCGGGCTTTTCCAAAATCACGCCCACGCCTTGCAAAATCGCCGTTTTCGCCACCTCGAAATGCGTCGCGGGAGGCGTGGCAACCACGACGAAATCAAGACTTTCGCTTTTTAGCATTTGCAAAATATCCGTATAAAAAGGATACGCCTCGTACACCTTCCGCGCGGGCACGTCCTTGGAAAGGTCGCAAACGGCGCACAAGCGAAACCGCTTACTCTCTTCCAATCCCTTCTTATAATACTTGGATATCGTTCCAAGCCCTACGATTCCTATATTTTTCATACCGAGTACCCCCCGTAAACGCGTACCTGCCCGCTACCTTTATAAGATAGCCCGACTTTCGTGACAGGTAAAATACACGATTTGCCTATCTTTGGAAAGTTCCTTTACGACGCGCGCCGTACACGCAAAATGTTCCGCGTCCAAATGCACGAACGGGTCGTCCATCACGATAAACGGCTGTTCGCCCGTATACATATTATCCACGAGCGCAAGGCGCATACACAGCGCGCACACCGTCTTTTCACCCGCGCTCAAATGCTTGTCTTCCCGCAGTTTGCCCCCGCGGTCGAATTGCACGGTGAAATCCTCTTTGATTACCACCTTTTCGCCAAGCGCGCGCTCGATTGCCTGCGCGTATTTCAAAAACCGCTCGCGAATGGGGGAAATGAATTTCTCCCTCAGGTTTTTATCCGCCGTTTCCAAGCCGTTTTTCGTCGCCGAAATAATCTTTAATCTACGCTCGTAAATCTCCAAGGCTTCTTGCTTTTCTTCAAGCGACGATTCCAAATCCCGCAACGCGTCCACGATCGTTTCCGCGTCCTCGATTTCCCCGTCCAAAGCGACGATATCTCTGCCCAATTTTTCGCTTCTTGCGCGCGCGCCGTCCAAATCCGTTTCCTCGCCGAGCGGTCGTTCCGTCAAGCCGTTCTTTTGCTTATACGCCTCCGCGCGCTCCGCTTTTTCACGCGCCCGCGCTTGCGCCCCGCGAAGATTGCGAATATCTTCCTGCAAACGCTCGTACGCACTTTCAAAATCTTCCCCGCAATCGATTTGATAACGGTTGAAAATCCCGACGATTATTTCCGTCAAGCGGTCAAGCTCGCCGTCCAACGATTCGCATTTCCTTTTCGCGCTTTCCTCGTCGGCGAGCAAGCTTTCATACTCCGCGATTTGTCTTTGTAATTTCCCGAACGCGCCCTGCAAATCCTCTAAATCCGCAATCCCGAACGAACGCAAAAACGACTCCGTTTCCTTTCGCGCGTTTTCCCGTTCCTCGCTCGCGCGTTTGCGTGCGCGCCCGTCTTCCTCTATCTCTTTTTGGTATTGCACATACCGCCGTGCGTCCTCTTTGAGCCGTGCAAACCCGTACTCTACGCCGTGCTCGACGTAGTACCCGTACTGCACCAAAAACGCCGTAATCTTATCTTTAAGCCTATCGTTTTCCGCTTGCAAACGGGCGATCTCCGCCCCGTTTCCAACCTCTTGTTTCCCGACCTTGGGAAGCAGGAAGAACGCAACGCCGAGCACCGCGCCCACGGCGATACACGCCGTCGCAAGCGCAACCTGCACGGAAAACAACCCCGCGCCCGCGCCGAGAAGCACGATCGCGAGCAATATCAACGCATACCTGCCCCCCTTCTTTTGCGTTTTTGCCGTAGCGGGTGCAACGAGCATATTCTTGATTTGCACTTCCCTCGTCGTATATTCCGACACCGCCGTTTCCTGTTTTGAAAGTTCGTCTTCGCTCGGTACATTCCCGCCGAACTTGCGTTGCAACGCTTGATATTCGGCGCTTTCTTCCGCTTGCGCAACGGGCGCGGACAGCGTTTGGATATTTTTTTGCACGCGCGCAAGCGTTTCCTCGTTCGGCACGCCTTGCGCAAACTTTGCTTTGAGCGTTTGCAGTTTCGCCTCTTTTTCCCCGTCGAACGAAACGGACGCGCGCTCCGTTCTCTTCGTCTTCCATTCCCCGATTGCGCTTTTGAGCGTTTGCATTTCCGCTTCACTCGGCACGCCCGCGGGATAGTTTTGCAAAATCCCGTCCGCAACCGCTCGTTCGCGCGACGATTCCGCAACGAGCTCGTCGTGCGCCTTCCAACGGCTCAACTCCAATTTTTTTCCGTCCTCTTTACGGATTCGCGCGTCCAAAGCCGTCTTTTCCGCAATCCACGCGTTCCTTTTTTCGTACTTCGCGCCAAGACTCGCTTCCGTTTGTTTCCAATCGGCAATCTTCGTTTTCAACGCTTTGATATCGTCTTTGGTTTTACCGATTTTATCGTTATGCACGCCGTTTTTCGCGCTTCTTTTATACTCCTTTTCCAACTCGCCCAGCTTCTTGCACACGCCCTTAAAGTCCACGCTTTCGTCGTCCGCTTTGCCAAGCAACGCGGAAAGGCGTTCGCTAATACTCTCCGTCGTTTGCACGTCAATATCGTCCGCCGTCACGAACACCGTTTTAGCAAACGAATCTTTATCCAATCCAAACACCGTTTGCCCCACGCCCGATATATCGAAAATATTCGTGCGCTCCCTATCGCAATACGCCGTAAACTCGTCCTTCGTTTCGCTCTTTTCGTCAAAGAAACGTTCCACGCGGTAGATCTTCCCCTGCCACTCGAAAACGATATTCCCGCCGTACCTGCCCCCCTCGAACGGGAAATAACGCTCCCGTTCGCTAAACGCTTTCGCACCGCTTTTCGCGGTGGCAAAACCGTAGAACATTGCCTTGATAAACGAGGCGAGCGTCGTTTTGCCGTACCCGTTTTTTTGGCAAATTTGCGTGATCGATTGGGAGAAGTCGCCGTCCGCGTTTTTGATTTTTCCAAAGCTTTCGATATGATACGAAATCAAACGCATATCACTCCACCTCCTCGCCCCGAAGCGCTTTCAATCCAAGCAAAATCGCCTCGTTCTTTTCCTCTTCGCTTAGCGATTCATCCCGTAAGATCACGCGAATAAATTCCCCGCGCAAAGAAACTTCCTTTTCGTACGCGGAAAAATCGATTTTCTTTCTCGTTTGGTCTTTGACGGAAAGAAAATAGCATTCCCGCTTACACTCGTTTTCAATCCCCTCGGCAAGCCGATCCGCCTCAAACGAGATATCCCCCACGAGTCTTACGCGATACAAATTCTTGCTCGTAAAACGGGCGGTTTTGCGCACCGTTTCTATCGCCGTATATTCGTCCGTGGCGTCGCTTATATCCACTTCCGTTTCCACGATTTCGCGCCAAGCGAACGGAACGAAGGTACTCTTTACCCCCGCGTCGATTTCTAAAAGCACGAACCCTTTTTCGCCCGTTTCGTCAAACCCGCGCCCCTCCAAACAACCGCTGTACCCATACCTGCCCCGCTCGTCCAGCTTTTCGTTGGAGTAGGAATGAATATGTCCCAAGGCAAGATAATCGATATTTTTTCCTTTGAGCTTTACAAGGTTTACTTTATCCACGCCCGACGAACCGTTCTCTACTTGTCCGTGCAAGGTAACGATATTGATTTTGCGCTCGTCGAGCGCGAGGCTCGCGTAAATAGAAGTGGCGTTATGCGCTTTCAATTCCACACCGCTTATGCAAACGCCCTCGTATTCGTAGCTCGTCCAGCTATCCCCGAATCGTTTGAGATTGTCAAGCCCCTCTTCCTCGTACGACTCCTCGCCGTCGTGATTTCCACGAAGATACAAAAAGTCAATCTCGGGGTATTTGCGCACGATATCGTAAAAGCGGTTTTTATCCTTTTTGAACGGTCTGTCCGAATCAAACGCGTCGCCCGCAATCAGCACGGCGCGCACGCCGTTTTCCTTTGCGTATTCCACCATACGCGTGAAAGTGGCGCGCACTTCGTCCTTGCGCTCGTTCGCCTTTTCCTTGGGCAAGCGTTGCATTTTCGAGCCGAGATGTATGTCGGCGCAATGAATCATTTTAAGCATAATTTTTCTCCGAGCGTTGATAGAACTATTATACATCTTTTCCCGCCGTTTGTCAAGTGTATAATATACCCTCTAAACAGTTGCATTTTTTTGAAAAAAATGATATAATTTTTCTAAACGACGACGAGGATTATTTTTATGGTGACTTACGAGGGAAAAGAGGGATATATTTTCATTAGCTACGCGCACAAGGACTCCAAACGGGTGCTCCCGATCGTAGAAGCCTTGCACGGCGCGGGCTATCGCGTTTGGTACGACGCGGGCATAGAAGCGGGTACGGAATGGCCCGAATACGTCGCGGAACGGCTTAGCTCTTCCGCCGTGGTTTTGGTATTTCTTACCAACCACGCGCTCGCCTCGCAAAACTGTACGCGCGAAATCAATTTCGCGATTGCCAAGCGCAAGGAAATGCTCGTCATTCACATGGAAGAAGTGCAAATGAGCTTAGGCATGGAAATGCAACTCGGCACGCTTCAAGCCATGTTTTACGAACGCTACGAGGGCGTACCCTCGTTCGTCGGCGCGTTGCAAGGCGCAAAGCTCCTTTCGCCCTGCAAAACGGAGATCGAAAACGCGCCGATAGACGTTCGTCCCATACCTGCCCCCGTCGTTTTGGAAAGAGCGCCCTCTCTCGTATTTACGCAAGAGGCAAAGGCGTACCGCTCCAAATACGGCGCGAAAGGCGGTAGATACCTTTGTTGCGCCGTTTCCGCGCAATCGGGTTGCGCGGGCAAAATCGCCATACCCGAAACCTCGCCCGAAAATCTCCCCGTGGGGTATATCGGCGCGAACGGCTTTTCGTTGAGCCGTATCACGGAAGTGACGATCCCCAAAAGCGTTCGCGCAATTTGCGAAAACGCGTTTTTCTCCTGTTCGGAGCTAACCAAAGTCAAGATAGAAAGCGGTTTGCAGGAAATTCGCCCCCACGCGTTCGAGGGGTGCGCCGCGCTCACGCAAATCACGCTTCCCGACAGCTTACAAGCGATCGGCGACAACGCCTTTGATTTTTGCTCGGCGTTGGAAAGCGCACCGCTCAACGACGGACTCTTGCAAATCGGCGCGCGGGCGTTCGCTTCTTGCGAACGGTTGCAAAGCGTGCGTATCCCTAAAACGGTGAAACAGCTCGGCGCAAGCGCGTTCGCCCTTTGCAAAAGCGTTACGACGCTCACCATTGAAAACGGCGTGGAAATTATCGGCGCGAACGCGTTCAAGGGTATGGAACTTCTCGAAACCGTGTTTATCCCCCGTAGCGTGCGCTATATCGCCGCGCAAGCGTTTGCCGATTGCAAAAACTTGAAAACGATTTACTGCGAATGTAGCCAAAAACCGTTCGGGTGGGAATCGGCTTGGAACGGTTCTCGCGCAGAAGCGGTATGGGGTAGCATACGCGGTTGGACGAGAAAATTATTTTGAAACGGGTATACCGTGTACGAGGTGAATAAAGATGAACGTTTACGACGGCAAGGAAAATTACATATTTATAAGCTACTCTCACAGGGATAGCGAGCGGGTAATTCCTCTCGTAAAGCGTTTACAGGAAGCGGGTTTCCGCGTTTGGTACGACGAGGGAATCGAAGCGGGTACGGAGTGGCCCGAGTTCGTCGCCACGCATTTATACAACAGCGCGGTCGTGTTGGTGTTTCTTTCCCCCAACGCCCTTGCCTCGCAAAACTGCACCCGTGAAATCCACTTCGCCATCGCCGAGCGCAAAGAAATGCTCGTCGTGCATTTGGAAGAATTAGAGCTTTCGCTCGGTATGAAAATGCAACTTGGCACGCTTCAAGCCATGTTCTATTACAAGCACCCCACCGCCGATTCCTTTTTCGAGCGGTTGATCCAAGCGGACATTTTGCAATGTTGCAAAATCCCCGCCTCCCAAAATCCCGAGCCTTTGCCTATCGAAAAACCTGCCCCCAAAAAGACGGAGCAGGCGACTCCCGCCCCGAAAGTAGAAACGGTGCAAAAGGATGCGCCCAAGCCGACGAAAGAAATCGTCGCGCCCAAGCCCCCTATCCCCCCGACCAACCCTACGCCGTCGGCAGGTTTATCCCTTTCTAACTCTTTCACGGCGTCCTCCGCCGAAATTAGAAAAGGCGTATCCGCACAAATGGGCAAATGCACGGAAACGAGCGTCGTTATCCCCGAAAAGTTTACCGACGGAAGACCCGTTTATAATATCTACACGGACGGATTCGCAAACACGAATATTGAAAGCGTATTCTTGCCCAAATCGGTAAGAAAAATTTCCCAAAGAGCCTTTGCGCATTGTCACCAATTAAAAGCGGTGTTTCTTAACGAAGGTTTAGAAGAAATTAACGCCAACGCGTTTACCGACTGTTCCGCTTTGGAGTGTATCGTTATCCCCAAAAGCGTTACCAAAATGGAAGGACGCGTGTTCACCGCAACCTGTGAAAATTTGAAAGTTATCTATTGCGAAGCGGACGAACAGCCAAGCGATTGGGCGACGAATTGGAACGATTCCCCCGCCACCGTGGTTTGGGGCGGAAAACGCCCGCAAAAGGTCGTACTCGTTCCCCCTACCCGCGCGATATGTGACGAAAACGGTTTGGAATTTTTCTTGGAAAACGAGAACGACGACGGTTGTAGCGTAAATATTGGGCGTTGCAAAAAAACGGCGGTCGTTGTACCGCCCGTTTCCCCCAACGGTTGGAAGGTCAAACGAATCGCCCAAAACGGATTTTATAAATCGGGCTTAAAGAGCATTACGCTTCCCGACGGCTTGGAAGAAATCGGTAGCGCCGCGTTCGGAAGTTGTGAGAACTTAAAAACGGTTACGCTTGGCAAGGGTTTGCGCGTTATCGGCAATTACGCGTTCGGGCTTTGCCCCGCATTGCGCGAGCTCGCACTCCCCGACTCCCTCACAAAAATTGAAACCTTTGCTTTTCTTAACTGCCGTTTAACGCATATTTTTATTCCAAAGAGCGTAGAAACGATCGAGAAAAACACCTTCTATTCGCTTGAAACGAGGTCGTATTTGAAAGGCGTTTACTGCGAAGCAAGCGAAAAACCGAGCGGTTGGGACGAAAAATGGAACTGCATGCTGTCCCCCGTTTGGGGCGTTTCGCGGGAAGAAGCGGAAAGACGATACGAAGAAATGCTTCAAAAGGCGAAAACGGCAAAGGAAGAAAAACAAAAAGCCAAAGAAGCCAAAGCCAAGTTACCTAAACAGGAAACGAAAGCCCCCGTCGCGCCCGCACCAAAGCCCGTAGCAAGCGAAACGCAATCGAAAACGATTACGGCGCAACCGAGTGAGCAACCGCAAGCGGAAGAACCGCAAACGGTGAGAATTTTTGCGGAAAACGGGCTATTTTTCGAAGAATACGACGATCACGCGATCGTGTCTTGCGGGAATTGGACGGGCGAAGAGCTTGAAATTCCCGTACACTCCCCGAACGGAAAACCCGTCACGGGCGTTATCGACGAAGGCTTCAAAGACAATAAAACGCTCAAAAAGCTGGTACTGCCCTACACCATGCAAATGATCGGCAGGCGCGCGTTTGATTCCTGCTCCGCGTTGGAAACGCTTATCGTGCAAAGTCGTCTTCGCTTCAACGCCGAAGATTTGAAAATCGGCTCGTTCGCTTTCCGCGAATGCGTCGCCTTGAAGCTCGTTTCCGTGTCTATTCCCGTATTTTTAGGGGATAGCGCCTTTGAAAACTGCACGAAGCTTGCGAGAATGGACTGCAAACTCCAATACGTATACCGCAACGCGTTCCGCGGGTGCAAGGAGTTAGACGATATCGAGATTACGGCAACGACGATCTTCTCGGAGGCGTTTTACGAGTGTTCGTCCTTGAAACACCTCACGCTAACGAATACGAAGATTATCCACAACGGCGCGTTCACGCTTTGCCGTTCGTTGAAAACGGTTACTTTACCGACGAGCTTGAACCGCATAGACGCGGACGCGTTCAAGGACTGTTCGATTTCGACGGTATTTATCCCCGAAAGCGTTACCGAGCTTGGGCGCAACGCGTTCGGCACGGCAAAAACTTACTACTGCGAAGCGCCTTCCCAGCCCGCAAAATGGGCAAAAACGGGCAATACCCCCGTTTGGTATACGGGTAAAGCGAAAATTTATTGGGGCTGTACCCCGAAAAAAATGAAGTTTTTGAAATTCTTCGGTAAATAATAAACCGCAACGCCCTCCGTCTTACGGCGGAGGGCGTTTTGCATGAAAAAAAGACGACCGATTCGGTCGTCTTTCTTTGTAAGGTCAAAGTAAAGCTTATTTAAGTTCAGCAACAGCGCCGTTTTCTTTAAGCTTCGCAACGAGAGCTTCCGCGTCAGCCTTGGGCATAGCTTCTTTGATAACGCCCATGGATTCAACAGCTTTCTTCGCGTCTGCAAGACCAAGACCCGTAGCTTCACGAACAACTTTGATGATCGCGATCTTGTTGGGACCGATTTCTTTAAGAACAACGTCGAATTCCGTCTTTTCTTCTTCTGCGGGAGCAGCTTCCACTGCGCCACCTGCCGCGGGAGCAGCAGCAACAGCCGCGCTTACGCCAAATTCTGCTTCAAGTGCTTTAACGAGCTCGTTCAATTCGAGAACGGTCATAGCTTTTACTTCTTCAATAAGTTTCTGTACGTCCATTTTTTTAATCCTCCGATTTTTTTTATTAATGATTTTTTTTCTTTTTCAAATGGAATTAGTTGTTGCCTTCTTTTGCTTTTGCGATCTGATCGAGAACGCCAACAAACTTGGAAAGCGAAGATTGGAAGCATCCGAGCATCTTTGCGATGAGAACTTCCTTCGAGGGAATAGCGGAAAGTGCTTTCACCCCAGCTTTGTCGAGATATTTATTCTCAACGAACGCGCATTTGGGAACGACTTTTTCAACGAGAGCAGGGTTTGCTTTGGTTTCTTTTGCAAACACCGCCGCGCCGCTCGTTTCGTCTGCGCAGAATACGGTCGCCGTCGTGCCGTTGAGATCCGCGTCGAAATCGGTAATTCCGAGTTCGTTGAACGCTTTTCTAACGAGCGTGTTCTTATAGACCTTGTATTCACAGTTTGCTTCTTTGAACTTTCTTCTCAAAGCCGTAACTTCCAAAACGGTAAGTTTGTTGTAATCCGCAAGAACAACCGATTTGCTTGCTTGGATTTTAGCTTTGATTTCTTCTACGATTTGCTTTTTTGCCTCTACGTTAGCCGACATAAATTTACCTCCTTTAAGCGTCGCCGCCTGACGATAAAAAAATTCCTCACGCCGCACGGCATAAGGACTCCTTACAATCAAAGATTCTTTCCTCATTACCTCGACGAGCGGTTTCCCATCAAACTTAAAAGTACTCGTTTTCTACGGCGATTCGTTTCTTACTGTCTTATTATATCACTTCCGCCAAAGACAGTCAACTGTTTTTGACCGTCTTTGACGAAAATTTTAATTTTTTTGTTTACCGCGCCAACCGCACGGCTCTTTACTTATACTTTGGGCAATACCTTTACGCCGGGACCCATGGTAGACGCAAGAACGACGCTCTTTACGTACTGACCTTTCGCCGCAGCGGGTTTCGCCTTGATGATCGCGTCCATAAGCGCGGTGAAGTTCTCCACAAGTTTTTCCTTGCCGAAGCTCTTCTTACCGATGGGGCAGTGGATAATAGCGGTTTTGTCAAGTCTGTACTCGACTTTACCTGCTTTTACTTCCTTAATTGCCTTTTCAACGTCCATCGTAACCGTACCGGACTTAGGGTTAGGCATCAAGCCCTTAGGACCGAGCACACGACCGATACGACCAACCATACCCATCATGTCGGGCGTCGTGATCATAACGTCGAAATCGAACCAGCTTTCGTTTTGGATCTTCGCGATAAGTTCTTCCGCGCCTACGTAGTCAGCGCCAGCCGCTGCCGCCGCGTCCGCTTTCGCACCCTTTGCGATAACCAAAACTCTCTTCGTTTTACCCGTACCGTTGGGAAGAACGAGCACGCCACGAACTTGTTGATCCGCTTGACGGGGATCTACGCCCAAACGAACGTGCATTTCTACCGTTTCGTCGAACTTTGCTTTTGCCGTTTCAAGCAAAACGGAAATTGCTTCGCTTGCTTCGTATTGTTTCGTCAAATCGAAAGCTTTTACGCTTTCCAAATATTTCTTACCGTGTTTCATAATTAAAGCGCCTCCTTATTATTCTTCCACGGTAACGCCCATGCTACGAGCGGTACCTGCAACCATGCTCATTGCGCTTTCCAAGCTCGTGCAGTTAAGGTCGGGCATCTTCGTCTTCGCAATTTCTTCAACTTGCGCTTTCGTAAGCTTACCAACCTTTACGGAGTTGGGTTTCGCACTTGCCGTTTCGATACCAAGAGCCTTCTTGATAAGAACGGGAGCGGGGGGCGTCTTCAATACGAACGTGAAGGAACGGTCTTGATAGATCGTTACAACCACGGGTATAATAAGACCGGGTTTGTCTGCCGTTTTTGCGTTGAATTCCTTCGTGAAACCGGGGAGGTTGATACCGAACGGACCCAGCGTAGAACCTACGGGGGGAGCGGGGGTTGCCTTACCGGCGGGAAGTTGCAACTTTACGACTGCCATAATTTTCTTAGCCATAAAAATTTATCTCCTTCGTGGTTTAACGAAACGCCTTGAAAGATTTGACGTTTCTCCCACATTTTTACCTGTTTGTTATTCGGCGTCCTCTTCCGAAGGTTCGGGAATGGGCGCTTCCACTTTCTTGATTTGAATATATTCCACTTCCACTTCCGTGGTTCTGCCGAACATACTCGTAGAAATTTTCGCTTTTTGCGCGCTGTCGTTGAGCTCTTTGATCGTACCGATAAAGCCCTTCAAAGGACCGTCTTCCACCGAAACGGTGTCGCCTACGGCGAATTTTTCGTCGGATACGAATTCTTCCAAACGCATTTTACGGATTTCGTCCGGTTTCATGGGGATAGGACGTCCCTGCGGACCGCAAAAACCCGTTACGCCACGCGTGCTCGTAACGTAATACCAAATCTGGTTGGTGTAGATCATTTTAATGAATACGTAGCAAGGGAGAAGCTTTCTTTCCACTACCTTGCGCTTGCCGTTCTTCTCTTCAATAACCTGCTCCATCGGGATTTTCAAATCCACGATATAGTCGCCCAGATTGTTGTTTTCAATTAATTTTTCCAAGCTGTCTTTGACCATCGCTTCATACCCGGAATAGGTGTGAAGGATATACCACTTGGGTTCTTCGTTCATCGGCATAATACCTTACCCCTCCGAATTACGAGATCAGCCCAAGCAACCAGCCGAGAAGCGCGTCAACGCCCGTAACGACTGCAAGGAAAGCGAGGACGATAACGAGCACGACGCCCGTCGTTTTCAAAACCGTGGGGAAAGTAGGCCACGTTACTCTTTTAAGTTCGGAGAACGTTTCCTTAAATTTCGCACCTACGCGACGAAACCAATTGGGTTTCTTATTCTTCGCCTTGGTTGCGTTCGTCGATTTCGTAGGTCCGCCCTTTCCGGGTTCAGACTTGGAAGACGCCAAGCTCTTGTCAAGCGTTTTCGTTTCGTTTGCCATTAGGTTACCTCTTACGCGCGCAAAAACTGCGCGCTAACTAACGATTATTTGGATTCTTTGTGTTCGGTATGCTTTTTGCAGAACGGGCAGTACTTGGAAAGTACAAGTCTGTCGGGATCGTTCTTTTTATTCTTGATGCTGTCATAGTTTCTATGCTTGCATTCGGTACATTCGAACGTGATTTTGGCTCTTGCCGTTTTGGTTGCCATAATTAAAACTCCATACAAAAAAATTACACCCTTCGTCAGGCGCGTATATAGAGTTTACCACACTTTCTTTCTATTGTCAATCTTTTTTGCGTGATTTTTTGAAAAATTTTGAAAATCTTTGCACTTTTTTCGTTTTCCCTTTTCCTTATTATATATACGCACGAAAAGCAACCGAGCCCGTCGCCAAGGCTTCTATGATTTTATATAGAATTTTCAACTTTTGACCGACGCAACGAAAACGCGTCGCGTTTCGCATAAAGCGAAGCGCGACGCGCCGTTATTTATTTTTTAATTTTCTTTAATCCAAGCCACCAGCTCGCCCAAAGTCATTTTTCCGTCGTTCAACGCTTCCAACTTATCGTTGTATTTATCCACGGTGTAGCAAGCGCAATCGATCATGTATTGCATAAGCTCCATACCTATCAGGCTTTCTCTGTAACTGCTCGTCATTCTAAAACCGATCGTACCGTCGAGAACGTTATAATCGAAGCTCCCGTCCGCAAGTTCGTAGTTAATCTCGCAGGTCGCCACCGCGCCCTCTACGCGCTTTTCCTCGCTCATCTTGAACGGCAAGCCCGAAACGAGATACACGAGTTGTCTTTTCGCGTCGATAGAAACCTTAAACTGCATGGAAAGGTCGTCGCCCGAAAAACCCGTGTAAATCGCCAAGTTTTCTTCGTCCTTTTGATAGTTCCAATTATTCGTATCCATCATTGTGCAAAGAATCCCGTACACTTCTTTTGCTTTCTTCATTTTTTCTTCCGTCACGGCGTTTTCCCTCCTTACTCCAAAGATTTCAAAAGGTCTTGCAAGCTCATTGCTTTCTTGCTGACCATAAACAGCTTGTCGTTGTACTCGTCCACCGTCGTGCACGAAACTTCAAGCATATACTTGCACATTTCTTTGCTGATCAAGCTCTCGCGATAACTGCTCGTCAAGCGGAACACGATACGCCCCGTCGCAAGCGAGAAATCGAAACTGCCGTCTACGAGCGCGTAATTGACTACGCTCACCGCCATTGCCACCGCAACGCGATCCTCTTCGAGTACGGTGAACGGGAGTTCGGAATACAGCGTTACGATCTGCATTTCCGCGTTGATATGCATACGAATATCCTCGGTGAGGTCGTCCCCTACGTACGAACAGGAAATATTCAGTTTTTCCTCGTCCTTTTTATAGCGCCATTTCTTTTCGTCGAGCATAGCGCAAAGCGTGGCGTACGCCGCTTTTGCGTCCGCCGTTTTCTTGTCTTCTTCTACGATACTTTTAGATAAAGACATACCTTTTTTCCTCCTTTCGGTTTACTATTTATTTGGCTACGTCACAGAAAACGGTTGATTTACGCAAAAATATTTTTTTGCGGATTGACGAGAAAAATACAAGAAAGACAGGCGTTTTGTGAGCGCGCATACTTGGAAAGTATGAAAACGGGCAAAACACGAAGTATTTCACAGAATTTTTCCGTCAAAAATCAACCAAGTGTCGTGACAGAGCCATTTACAATTATATACTACGCGGGCGCTTTTGTCAAGCGTTTACGCTATTTTTTCGCTTTTACAAGCCGTATTCTTTGGCGAGCAAGGCAAACGACGGTAACGCGCGTTCCAATTTTTCCGTTTCCACGCAGTAGGCGATCCGTACCCAGCCCGCGTACCCGAAATCGTCGCCCGGCACGAAGAGTAGCTCGCGCGCCTTCGCTCGCTCGCAAAACGCTTTCGAATCCCCCTCGGGGGCTTTGACGAAAAGATAAAACGCACCGCGGGGATACACGCAGGTAAACCCTTGCGCCGTGAGCGCGTTATAGAGCAAATCGCGGTTGCGCTTATACACGCCAAGGTCGGCGGTCAAGCCGTCGCACGCCGCCGCCACCCGTTGAAACAGGGCGGGCGCGCACACGAAACCGAGTTTTCTCCCCGCACCGCATATCGCAAAGTACACCGCGTTACCCCCTACCATGTACGGATTCACCGCAATATAGCCTATCCGCTCGCCCGGCAGGGAGAGGGCTTTGGAATACGAATAACAAACGAGGGTATCGGGATAATAGCGCATGGGACTTTCCACGACCGTTTCCTTATCGTATATAAGTTCGCGGTACGGTTCGTCCGAGATTAAAAATATACGCGTTCCGTACGCCGTGGATTTCGCCGTCAACAAGCGTGCAAGTCTTCGTAGCGTTTCCCCGTCGTAAACCACGCCCGAGGGATTGTTAGGGGAATTTACGATTATCCCTTTCGTCTGGGGCGTAATCGCCTTTTCGAGCGCGGAAAAATCGGGCAAGAGCGTTTGCTCGTCCGAAGCGACGACAACGAGCTTTGCCCCGCTCCCCTCGACGAACACCCGATACTCGGCAAAATAGGGCGCGAGCACGATCACCTCGTCACCCGCGTTGCAAAGCGCGTGTAAGCAAATCGTCAAGGACGCCGCCGCCCCGCAGGTCATATACAGTCCGTCCCCTAAAAGGGGTACGCCGAACCGACGGGCGTAGTTGCCCGCTATCGTATCGCGTACGTCTTTGCCCCCTTGCGCGGAAGTGTAGCCGTGCAATAAAACAGAGGGCGTTTCCTCTATCAAGCGCACGATCGTTTCGTTCATTTGCTTGGGCGCGGGCACGGACGGATTGCCAATGGAAAAGTCGAATACGTTCTCCGCGCCGATCTCCGCCGACCGCGTTTTCGCGTATTCAAAAATTTCTCTTATGCTGGAACGCTTGTTTCCAAGCTCGTACGATTTTTCGTTTATCATAGCCTACCTCCGTACCAAGTATACCCCGTTTCTCGACTTTTTAATTCAAAGGTTTTTGGTATACGAAACTTCCTCGGGTTCTTCGGGCGTTTCGGGTTCTTCGGGCACAACGGGTTCGACGGGTTCGACGGGTACTTCGGGTTCTACGGGTACAACGGGCGCAACGGGCGCAACGGGCGTTTCCTTAACCGTTTCCGATTCGTACCCCGCCTCGTCGAAAAACGCGCCGTAATCGGAATCCGTGCTCGAAATCGTGTCCGAGGCAAACTCCTCTTCTCTTTCGGTATAATTCTCACCCGCTTTCAACGCTTCGTAGAAGTTTGCGCGCGCGAGTTGGTGGTAGGGCTGTACGAAGAGCACGCCCACGCCAAGGCAAAGCAAACCGAGAAGATACCAACCGATAAAGCTAAAATCCAAGCAGAAAAGTTGCCATTTATACCCGTTCATCATAGCACGGCTTTTCGTAATACACTCGTTCGCCGTATAATCGTTGCTTTTGTCCTGCGAGATATAATAGGACATGGCGTAGGAATAGGTTTTCACGATCCCCACGGGCAAGAAAAGTATCGACCAAAGGGTAAGGAAAATCGCCTGCAAAATGCCGAGCGCGACCGATTGTCCGAATTTTTCCTTAAAGCCGTCGAACAGGTTGTCAAAAGACCATTTTTTGCTTTCCACGACGCGAATACAAACGCGCGACAAGCCGTAGCTAAGCGGATACGTCACCAAAAAGGAAAGCCACGCCACTTGGAACGCGGACATCAAGCCGGAAATTGCCGAGGGAATCAAACACGCAACGAGCATATTCAACCAAGGTTTTTTAAAAATGCCGTTCCCGAGTTGATTTCTAGCGTTTCTTCTTAAAGTTTCGTTAGATACCATATAATCGTTCTCCTTGGTAATATATATATTCTATGATACTACTCTTTTTGCGTTTTGTCAACCTTTTCAACCATAAAAACGGCGAGTTGTAAGCCAACCCGCCGTTTTTTAATCTTCTTCTTTTGCAATCGGCTCTAAAACCGTTCGTTTCGTCCGTTGAACGAACCGATGGAACAGCGCGCCCACCTGCCAACCGATCGTAAGCACGAGCAATACGCCCAAATAATAAGCTACGAGCGTCGCCTCGAACGTAGCGAAAATATCGATCATGTATATGGAATAGTTTCCGTACGGGTCCATACCGAAAAAGTTCTTATGGAACAAGTGATTGAGAATCACGGCGAAGGTGATAATGGAAAAGAGAAAAATCAACGATTGCAACCAATGCCGAAAATCCGTTTTAACCTGTCCCGTGAGTATGAGATAAATCCCAAAGAGCGAACAAACCATATGGCAAAGCGCCTCGCTCGCGTACAGGAAATTCGCCTTGTCGTTGAAATTGAACAAATAGGCGTGCTCGGGGCTAATGAGCATAGCAAAAAACAAGCCGAGCCAAAGAAACGACAGCGCGCTGTAACAATAGTTTTTCGTCTTTTCGCCCATGAACAGCGTGAGCGGAATCAGCGTGCAAACGAGCGGGCTTATATTGCCAAGCGTCATGAATCCGTTTTCCAACCACCCGATTTGATACGCCGCCAAGTTCCAACAAAAAAAGGTGACGATATCCAAAACGATAAATACGGCGTTGCCCACGCGGATATTGATTTTCTCGTGAAACAAACACAGCAACAACAGCGAAACGAAATAGAAAAAAGTTATAATCCCCAGCATGAGAATCATATTCATAGCCGTTTACCTCCTCTTTTCGTCCTCCGCGTCCTCTTCTTCGTCCTCCACGGGGTCGGTATATCCCCAAACGACGGTAGCCTTGCCCGTATACCAACCGTACGCCCAATCCTTAGGCTTATTTTCCTGCGTATAGTAAGTATTCACGGTCACGGCGGTATCGAACACACCCGCTTTCATATACAACAGACTCTCGGGCAAAAGCACCTCTTGCAACGCCGTACAGCCCGAAAACGCGCCCGCGCCCACCCGTTTGAGAACGGGTGGCAAAACGACTTCCTGCAACGCCGTACAGCCCGAAAACGCGTTGTCGCCGAGCGTGACGAGCGAGGCGGGAAGCTCGATCGATTCGAGGGAAACGCAACCTCGAAACGCGTTCTCTTCAATCGCGAGAATCCCGTCGAGCAAATATACCTGCGTGATATTTTCACACCCCTCGAACGCGCCCGCTCGAATCCCAAGCACCTTTTTCTCTCCGTGGTACGCACCGATATATACCACGCCCGAAAGCTCTTTATAACACCCCACGATCTCGCAATAATTGCTGTTTTCCGATTCGGAATACTCGATTCCTTCCGTCGTTTCGTATTCCCAAATCGCTTTAATCACGAGGTCCTTCGTCACTTCGCGGTACGAAGTGCTCCATTCCAAGAAATAACACCCGTCCTTCGTGACCTTGGGCGGGGTCGCGTGGTGTCCTTGCGTTACCTTTTGCACCGTTTCCCCGCTCAACAGCGTACCGCCGTTGAGATCGAAAGTAACGGTATACGAGCGTTTCCCTGCAAAAAAAATGAGCAGTAGCATCGCGGCGAGCGCGATAAACTCCACGCCGAGGATAATCCAAATTTTGATTTTTTGTTTCATAGTCGTTCTCCTTACCTATATTGTATCACACAATTTACCGTTTTGCAATAGGAAACGACAATTTTTTTTCTTTTTTTAAGTAAAAGTTTTGTGAAAATCAAAACCCCGCCTTGCGCCTTGCAAAGCGGAGTTCGCGTTTTATATTGTAGGTGAAGGGAGCACTTTTTTCAAAAATCTACCCGTATAGCTTCGCTCGCAATTCGCCACCTCTTCGGGCGTGCCCTCGCAAACGATTTCCCCACCGCCGTTGCCTCCTTCCGGACCGAGGTCTATGATATAATCCGCCGTTTTCACCACGTCGAGGTTGTGTTCGATCACGAGCACCGTGTTCCCGCCCTCGCGCAGTTTGACGAGGATTTTAATAAGTTTATCCACGTCGTAGCTATGCAAGCCCGTCGTCGGCTCGTCGAGGATATAAAAGGTCTTGCCCGTCGAGCGTTTGGAAAGCTCGGTGGCGAGTTTCACCCGTTGCGCCTCGCCTCCCGAAAGGGTGGTGGAGCTTTGCCCAAGCTTGATATACCCAAGCCCCACTTCGTTGAGCGTCTTGATTTTGTTGTATATCGTGGGAATGGGTTGGAAGAACTCGCAAGCGTCTTCCACCGTCATATCGAGCACGTCGGCGATACTCTTGCCCTTATATTTCACTTCGAGCGTTTCGCGGTTATACCGTTTCCCCCCGCACACTTCGCAGGGTACGAAAATATCGGGCAAGAAGTGCATTTCTATCTTGATAATCCCGTCGCCGAAACAATGCTCGCACCTGCCCCCCGACACGTTGAACGAGAACCTGCCTGCCTTGTAGCCCCTCTCTTTCGCGTCGGGCGTCATTGCGAACAGGTCGCGAATGGCGTTGAATACGCCCGTATAGGTGGCGGGGTTACTGCGAGGCGTTCTGCCGATCGGGGATTGGTCGATCGCGATCACTTTATCGAACTGCTCGATTCCTTCCATGCGTTCGTATTTTCCGCGCGCCGATTTCGCGCCGTTCAACTCGTGCGCGAGCGTGGGATACACGATTTCGTTGACGAAGCTGGATTTTCCACTCCCCGAAACGCCCGTCACGGCGGTAATCAACCCCGCGGGAACTTTCAAATCGATATTCTTCAAATTGTTTTGTTGACAGCCGTAAACTTTCAACCACTTATCGCCCGCCTTGGCACGCACCGCAGGCACGGCGATTTTCCGTCTTCCCGCAAGATAATCGCCCGTTATCGAGCGCGGTTCTTTCATGATCTCTTCGGGCGTACCGCAAGCGACTACCTCGCCCCCGTGCACCCCCGCTTTCGGTCCTATATCCACGATATAGTCCGCCGCGCGCATGGTGTCCTCGTCGTGCTCCACCACGATAAGGGTATTCCCCAAATCGCGCAAGCCTTTGAGCGAATTGAGAAGCTTTTCGTTATCCCGTTGGTGCAAACCGATACTCGGTTCGTCGAGGATATACAACACGCCCGTGAGCGCGCTCCCGATTTGCGTGGCAAGACGGATACGCTGGCTCTCCCCGCCCGAAAGCGTGACCGCCGTGCGCGTGAGCGTGAGATAGTTCAACCCCACGTTCCGCAAAAAGCCGAGTCGGCTGTTAATTTCCTTGATAATCGCGTCGGCAATGAGGTGTTCGGTGGGCGTAAGCGTCGTTTTCAATTCGTCCATGAACGCGCAAAGATTGTCCACGGAAAGCTCGCACAATTCCCAAATATTCTTCCCGCCGACGCGCACGGACAGCGCCTCTTTTTTCAAACGCTTACCCCCGCACCCGTCGCAGGGCGCGTTGCGCATAAGACGGTCAATTTCCATTTTCACGCCGTCCGAAGTGGAAGTCGCGTAACGGCGTTGCAAATTATTCACGTAGCCTTCCCAAGTCTTTTTGAAGCTCCCCGAAAAGGAACGGGTATGGTATTCCATATCCACGCGCTCGTCCGCGCCGTACATGAGAATATCGTATATCCCCTCGGGCAAGTCCTTCACGGGCACGTCGAGCGAGAACCCGTACGCCTTGGCGAGCGCGGACAGTTCCATGAGCGCCATGGAGTTCGAGCCTAAGCTCCAACCCGTCACTTTCATTGCCCCCTCGCGCAGGGTTTTCGTCTTGTCGGGGCATACCAGGTCAGGATCGACGAACTGCTTAAAGCCCAAACCCGAACAGGTCGGGCACGCGCCGTACACCGTATTAAACGAGAACAGGCGCGGTTCGATCTCCTCTATCGAAATCCCGCAATCGGGGCAGGCGTAGTTGACGGAATACAAATCCTCCCGTCCGTCGCAATCGATAATCACCAATCCCTCGGCGAGCTTCAACGCCGTTTCCAAGCTGTCGGTGAGCCGTTTTTGCACGGTGGGTTTGACCACGAGCCTGTCCACCACGACGGAAATATTATGCTTGATGTTTTTTTCGAGTTTGATTTCCTCTTGCAAATCGTACACGATCCCGTCGATTTTCACCCTGCCAAACCCGCTCTTTTTGAACCCTGCGAGTTCTTTTTGATACTCGCCCTTTCTACCGCGCACGACGGGCGCGTTAATCAAGATTTTGCTTCCCTCGGGCATCGCCATTACGCGGTCGCAAATCTCGTCCACCGTTTGACGGCGAATTTCCCGTCCGCACTTAGGACAATGGGGCACGCCGATTCGCGCGAACAACAAACGGAAATAATCGTAAATTTCCGTCACCGTTCCCACCGTGGAACGGGGGTTGCGCGAGGTGGTTTTTTGGTCTATGGAAATGGCGGGGGAAAGCCCGTCTATGCTTTGCACGTCCGGTTTTTCCATTTGCCCCAAAAATTGACGGGCGTAGGAGGAAAGACTCTCCACGTACCGTCTTTGCCCCTCGGCAAAAATCGTGTCGAACGCGAGCGTGGATTTCCCGCTCCCCGAAAGCCCCGTCAACACGGTAAGCTTATTGCGGGGAATCGTCACGTCGATATTTTTTAGGTTGTTTTCTTTTGCACCTTTGATTACGATTTCTTCTTGCATAATATACCTGATTGATTTAGGCTAAGCCTGCTCCTTATTGTTCTATCGCTCCGTTTCGTGGTAAATTACCGCCGTTTTGACAGCCTTTTTGCTCTTACCCGAAAAAACTTAACCATGGTTAAGTTTTTGATATAGCTTCATAAGCTCGGCAACGCACTCGCTCTCCGTCATCTTGATTGAAAATCCGTACGCGCTCATTACCGCTTTATCGTTCGCTTGGTGTGCCTTGCGAAGCTCGGGTGGCATCGTCACCTCGTCGTACAAGTCCGCAAGCGAGCAATCGGGATACAACGCCCGCGCGTCCAATATCCCCTGCGCCGTTTCTTCAATTTTCGCCTTTTGTTCTTCCGTAACCTCGCACCACGGGAAATTATTATAAACAATAGCCCCCGAATAGCGATAATCGCTTTTCAGTCTACCGCAAACTGCGCGAGTCCAAGCATTATGCACATTTGAAGTTAAAACACCAAAATGATACAAATTGGCATCTGGAACAATCAATACCGTGTTGCTCGCTATAATACTTTTATCCATAAAGCCGATAGGAATATATTTGCGTTTTTCCGAAGATACTTCGGGAATACACAAATAATTATTATCCGTTTGCGGAGTAGAGAAAAACAGATACGGTTTGTCCGCTAACGCTCTCGTGGGCATAGCCGTGCTTTTTAATCGCATTTCTCGAACGGCTTGCAATCGGCGCATGATTTCCGCATTTTTCCTATAAATAACAGGAGAAACATTTTTCAACCACAAACAATAACGAACCACGTTATTGTTAATAAAATCCTGCGCACCGACGTATCGACGAATACAAATTTCAAGCGCAGGGTCTTGTTTTAATAATTCCTCACGCTCCCTTTCGGCTAAGATAAGATTTCCCCCGTCCGTAGGTTTGTTTCCCATTGTCATTTTAGGGACAGCACAAATAGGCGTGCTTCTACTTAAAATTGTAATGTTGGGCGCAGGAAGCAAATACGCGTTAATATTTTCAACGATTTGCGGTCTATCCGAGGAATAAATAATTTTCGGACGGGTGTTATCTCCGACACTAAAACCAACGATTACACAGTGCACGTGCGCCTTTGCGTTTGCTTCGCTATCCCAACGGAAAGTGCGGTGCGCAAAATCGATATGGATATTATACTCACTAAAAAGTTTTCCCCACAAAGGCGCAACCTGTTCCCCCTGCGTTATGGAATTTGTGGAAACAAGTGCTACTTTAATACAAGTATTTTGTATGAGTCGTGTTGCTTTATAATACCACGCACCTACGTAGTCAATGCTATTTACTCGTGCGCCTTTTCCAAAAACTTCAACAGCTTCGTTTTTTTGTTTTGCAGTCATCATAGAAGCACCCACGAACGGCGGGTTGCCCATGATATAGGAAAGTTCATTTTTAGGCACTATATCTTCCCAATTAAGGCGCAGGGCGTTGCCCTCGACGATATTCGCATACGATTTGAGGGGGAGGAAGTCGAGCGAGGTATGCGCGATTTCTTCCGTTTCTTTGAGCATTTGGCTTTCGGCTATCCAAAGTGCCGTTTTTGCCACCGTTACGGCAAAATCGTTGATTTCTATTCCGTAAAATTGCTTTATCGACACTTTTATAAGGTCGTAGCCGATTGCGATTTGGTCGCCCAAAATAATTTTGAGGGCTTCGTTTTCGAGTCTACGCAGGGAAATATACGTTTCCGTCAAGAAATTTCCGCTCCCGCAAGCGGGGTCTAAAAAGTTCAAACTTTGGAGCTTTTCCCTATACTCTTCCGCGCGACGTATTCTCGTTTTTGCCACCTGCAAAGCCTTAATTTCTTCCAGCTCGCTTTTGAGTTCGTCCAAGAACAGCGGATCGATTACCTTATGAATATTTTCTATCGAGGTATAGTGCATACCGCCACTTCGGCGGGTTTCGGGGTTTAGCGTACTTTCGAACACCGCGCCGAAAATCGTCGGGCTTATCTCGCTCCAATCGAAGTCCTCGCTTGCCTTTTGCAACAGCAAATTAACGATTTTTTCGGTAAAATTGGGGATTTCTATTTC
>JAFQGG010000044.1 GCA_017415505.1 Clostridia bacterium | reverse complement strand
TCCGTCGTAAACAATCTGCGCGCCGTTTACCGCCGTCAGTTGTCCGTTCGCTCCGTACGTCAAGCCCGTTTTTTGGATATTGTTTTTATTATCGTACGTATAGTTTTTCGTTGTCCCGTTTACTGTTTCACTCGTCAATCTGCCTACGCTATCATAAGTATACGCGTAGGTATTTCCGTTATAGCTTACGCTCGTGACGTAGCCGTTTGCGTCGTACTCGTTTTCGTAGCACGTATTCGTTCCGTAAGACAGCGGATTTTCTATCTTGGACAGTTGATTGGTCGTATACGTTACGCCGTTTTTCGTATACGTTTTGTATACGTACGTTTGGTTTACGATATCGAACCCGTTATACGAAAGCGTATAGCCGTTGAGCCTATTTGCCTCGTCGTAGGTCAATTCCGTGTAATATCCGTCGTAACGCGTTTCCGACAATCTGCCTTTTTCGTCGTAAGAATAAACGCCCGTTTGTATTTTCGTATCCAAGCACGTTTTACCCGTTTGCACCGTATAGTTTTTCAAACGGTTCGTATACGGATCGTATTCTTCCGTATATTTTAAGTAGTCCTGCAAATAATTTACGGTAAAACCGTATTGATACGGCTCGCCCAAGTGCAAATATTCATAAACCAGTTTTGTATTTAACCCCGCACCCGATTTATGCGTTTGACTTGTCATTCGTCCGTATGCGTCGGTTGCGTATTCATACGCGTCCGTTGCCGACGCGCCCGTATAGTTTACCGTTTGTTTATTCGTTTCATACGTATACGTTTTCGTTTGTCCGTTTGCATACGCTACGCTTTGCAACGCGCGACCGTCGTAAAATCCGTCTTCTTCCGCGTAATGATACGTTTGTTTCGCCGTGCCGTTATAATCAATACTATTCACCAGCGCACCGTTTTCCTCACCGTAATTATATTCGTATTGGTCGCCTTGAAACACCGTGCCTACGTACCTGCCCCCGTCGTATTGGTTGGTTTGCGCGTATTTAATCTCTACGCCTTGGCTTATATCGTAAACGTATACCTGCGTTATTTGTCCAAGATTGTTATACGCATACACGGTGCGGGTATTTCCACTTTCCGTCTTTGTCAAACGCATATCGCCATTCGACAAGGTATAGTAGCTCGTTTGCGTTAAATTGTTTACGTCCGTTTGCGTTGTCGTAACGCTATTGGCGGTTTTTACCGTTTCGCTTTCCGTTCTCGTTTTATATTCGCCCTGCTCGGTTTCCACGACGGTTTTGCTCGTAAGCGTGCCGTTCGCCGTCGAGTTTTCATAGGTATAGTTTGTACTGGAAAGCACCTCGTCGCCCCTCTTAGTTTGTACACGAGAAAGGTCGGCGTCCCAACCGTTTCCGTTGGCATATTCGTAATAGGTTTTTTTCTGTGCGGTATCGTTGATACTGCTCGTTTCCACCGATTCCGTTCTTTGGTATGCGTTATAAATTGTTTTTGACCACTCACCGTTCGTGCCTTGGCTTACAATTTCCTTTATTCCGTAACCGTACGTACTATCGTGATAACTTTTCACTACTTTCGTATAATCTGCAACCGTATAGCTTGCTCTTGAAATATTTACCGTACCTATCGTGGCATTATTTTTTACGGAAACCTGTGCGCCCGAATATAATTTCCCGCAAGGAATACTTACGTAAACCTCACCGCCGTTTACCAAAACCACCTCCTCGGTAACGCCGTTGACGGAAACGCTTACGTCGATTTTATACGTACTTTTCAGTTTTATACCTAATACGTGTTTATAATAGGTCGTATTCGTCGGAACGTTATGTACCTGAATTGTTTGCGCCAAGCTTGCCCCCGACGAAACCGAATTCCATTCCAAGCCGTTCGTGCTGATTTTTTCCTCGTATACGTAATTTTCTTGGGTATAATCATTCCAAAAATCCACAGCCCAAACGCATTTCCAATTTCCCATATTGGAAACGGTTACGTTTCCGCTTTCGTCTTCAATCCACTCGGAAATTGCGTAACGAGAAGTATTAAACGCAACGTTTTTCGTCGTGGTTGGGTTATTATCGCTATAATACACGATTTTTGTATTCGTTATTCCGCTATACGTAAATTCTGCATAGTCGTAAAACCGTGTAGCCCCGTCGTTTATATCCGTTCCGCTTACCGACGTTACCTTCCAAACCTTATAACCGTGTGCAGGGTACGAGAAAAACAACCCGTCTTGCTGGCAATTAAAAACTGCCTCCAACGGCGTATCGCTTATATTCCAATAATTAAAATGATACAACGTTACGTTTGCCGTCGTATTTATAACGTTCGTCAAAAATCCGTTTGCGTCGTACGTCAAAGAATACGACAACAGCGTCGTAGTACCTTTTTTCGTCGTAATTCCCGTCACTTTATCGTTCGTATACGTAAAAGAGATAGTATACTGTAAATTCATGGACGTTTCTTTATACAATACTTGCGATATTTTATTCGTGTCGGCATTATTTGATTGTAGATAACTGATTTCTATCCATTCCGTACCGCTTTCTTTGGCGGGTATGATTTTTTTCAATCTTTTGTTCTGGAACTCCAATTGATTTCCTTGTGGGTCTATTATAAGATTTTGAATCCCCGTTTCCGTAAGTATAAGATTTTTCGTGTGCGCAAAATATCTATCCGAAACGTCGTCACGGTAAAACGTAATTATAGAACCGTCCCCGTCAATATATTGATACGTCGAATCGTTCCCTTTTTTTAGATATTGTTGAAAATTCAACTTAAAATGATTTCCAAATATTTTTTCGATTCCAAATTCTTCTAAAATAGAATTATATTCGCTGTTATATATCAGACTGGTATTCAGGGGCAACGATCCCATTGTATTGACGGACGCCACGTCGCAATTCAAAGTTAATAAACCCGTGGCGTTGTTCACATAGCCCGTTGCGCCGTCAATTGTAAACGTTTCCATGCTATAATCGTCTTCCACGCCTGCAATATATTTATATTTAAGCGTGAGGCTGGGCACGTAATCCCCCGAAGGATATATGACTATATAACCGTTATTGGAAGTTTTCTCCAAACACTCTATACCTATCGTAAGCGAATCGTATTTAATATCGCTCACCCGAATAGCAGTACTGTAACTTTCATAATCGGGTTGCAATAAATCTTCTTGATTTATCGGGAAAAGATATTGCAATTTCGAAGGACGGTTATTGTATCTTATATTAGAAAACGCCACGTCCGTATCTGCCGTATACAACTCACAATATACGTTTTTATTATTTCCAATCCCATATGTAAAATCTAACGACGCGTCCACTACGGCGTATTGTGCGCCTTTGGATAATATATCGAATTTCAAAAACGCGTGACTTGTTGTTCCGCCTTTTTCCCCCACGTACATATTGCCCGTTGTCGTTACCGTTTTTTCATCGTCGTTATAGACGTTTACATAAGAAAAGGTCTTTTGTGTAAAACTTTCGATAATGGGATCTATCGTTACAGGCAAGCTTGCCTGCGTATTAATCCATTCTGAATCTGCCGTCACCGTAATTTCCGCTTTATCGTTTTTTTCATTCAGAGTATAATATACCGCGTTGCTGTATTGCCCTTCCGAATCGTACATAAACGGAGCGGGAATTACAAATTTCGTTTCCCCTTTCGTATCATTCAAATGTATACTTCCGTTTTCGTTTTGCACGAAATACAAATCTTTCGCGTCTACTTCGAAAGTATACGAATATTCTTCTTGCAATTCGCTTACAACGATATTTTCTTTCAGTTTATTTCCCTGTACTTCGTATGTAAGATTCACGTTATCTTCTATTTCTTTGTACGTAATTCCGCCCGTCGGCGTTACATACTCCGCAGGCTTTTTCAATTTCTTGTCTTTATATTCTACTTTTTCTTTTTTCTTGCTTTTCTCTACCTTGGTTTTGAGCTTTTTCTCTTTTTTATCCGTTTTGCTTTTGTATTTTATTTTCAGTTTGTAGCCGTCTTCTTCCACCTCGACCAGTTTCAAATCCGTTTTTCCGTTCTTTTGGAATTTCACCTTGAACGAATTGCTTTCGTTTTCATAATACTCCGTTCCGTCGCTCTCCGTTTTTTCCACGAGCGTATTATCGATTTCTTGATAAACGCTCCCGTCGTAATAATGTACTTCATCGGCAAACTGTTGCACCAAAATCGTATCGTCACTCATCAAAAACTCTTTCGTCGTTTCCGTTCGTTTCTCCACATTTTCTTGAATAATATACCCGTTGCCAATATTATTCGCATCCGAAAGCCCGCCTGTGATCGTTTCTTCTACTTTCACGTTTTCCTCGGTTTCAAACAAAACGTCCACTCCTTCCGCGAATGTTTCCCACACTTCCATTGGCACTGCTTGTGCAAACATTACCGTCGACAATACTAATGAAACGATGCCCGTTTTCAATTTCCTCATTCCTATATCTCCTTATTATGTTTTTTCTATTATCATTTTACCATATTTCCCCATAATAGTCAAGGATATTAAAATATAAAATATTGGGGGCGGGTTGCCACAGCAACCCGCCCCGTTTCCGTATCGTAATAATAGCCACGGTATCGGAAAGGATTTACACTCGCCATACTTCCGCTTTGGTACGTTATATTTCCCCACGCGTCGTAGCTGTATCTACCCATTAGACTTCCCGCGCTATCCCTTATCGCCACGATATCCCCAAGCGTATTTTTCTCGAACGGAACAAAAACGAACAGCACGACTTGGCGGAGTGGTTGCGCTCCGCCGTATGCCGTTGCGTTATTCGTAATACAAATCGCAAAAAGTTTCATTTGTTAGTTCTTTTCTTCCGTCTTGACTCTTTTTGGGCAATCATTCGTTGAATATCTTCTTTTTGTCTACCCGTTAAATAATCTTTCAAAAGTTCTCCGTATTTTTCATACATACGCAAGGAAAAAAAGTCTATTTTTACTTGACAGTGCGGAGGCTTTTTTTCGATAAATCTCTGAACAATTTCATACTGAATTTCCAAATATACTTTTACGTTTTTATTATTCTTAGAAGAGAGTATAATTGTAGGATCATCCCGACCTTTCAAAGGTCCCATTGCTGTGTTACCCTCTTGAAAATGCATTTTTTTTATACTGTCATATCTAAAAAAATGTTTCTTACTTAATGCAGTTCTTTTTATTATAAAATAGTTTTCCTCAAAAATAATTGTACCACCTTTACTGAATAGAAGACAGGGAAAAACAAGCACCAAAAATGCAATAAAAAAATATACAGCAATATTATTCTCTATCGTATTTGAATTATATATTGAAAAGATAAGCACCATAAAAACAATGTAGAATAACAACAAATAAACCGTAAATAAAAAACTTGTCTTTTGAATTAAAAATTTCTTTTTCATCTTTTATACTCCCAAGTTTACACTAAATAATATTGCGCCGCATTTATTGCCTCAAAAGGACCTGATTGCAAGATTGTTATTAAATAATATCTTTCTTTGTTTTGTTGTGAACGCAATTTGTTAATTGTTTTCTTTATATTTTTTGTCACTTTTATAAATCGAGTAATCTTTTCGTTTTAATTGATTGTAAGATAAATTTAATTCCACTTTATCATTAATTATACTAAGCATTTGTTTCCTTTGCTTTCTAGAAAAACATTCAATATATATCCATTTCGTTTCATTATTTTTTAATGTTATTTCATAGAAAATAAATGGTCTTAATGACGAATAACCAGCTTTTTTAATTTTCTTTTTTAAAGAATTAGCATTTGCACAAATTATAGCTATATCTTTGATTTCATCATACTCTATTTCATCTGGAAATTGTAATCCTTCATTTTTTATATTCCAATGACCTATAATAATAATTTTTTTGTCGTTAAAGATGATTCTATTATGCAAAGTATAAATTAAAATGTACAAGAATAAAACAACATCAACCAAACCAGCAACAATAAGAATAAATGATTCGTACTGGTTATGAGTTAATAAAATATAAAAGCCCAATATTATTATATATACCCCTATACCAATAATAAATATGCTTATTAAATATATAATCAAATGCCATATATGTAATGGTAAAAATATTTTTTTCATTTATCTTCTCCTTGAATTAAAACCAACCTAAAACCTTGTCGGAAATACCAGAAAAATCATATATACCTTCAAAGATAGCTCCGGCAATGCCATTATAAGCTTCTACAGCAATCATTTTACGAAAAGTTTTCATAGTTATTCTACTAATCATTTGATTCCTAAATTTTGTATAGATTTGATTACTAACAGCCAAGCAGCTACCTCTACCAGCATTTAGTCTTGGAATACGAATTCTACTCATAACGCCGATAGACAATGCTGAAAAACCACCAACAATTACTGAATTTAATAAAATATCTATGACCGAATAGTTTGTATTATCAGTTATATTTTGACCAATCATGGTTCCGTCCGTAGTAGCGGCTCCACTAAAGAAAGCACCAACAGCCACACTTCCGATTCCAATATATGGTAGTGCATATGCAATCATTCCGCCTAATGCGCAACCAATTGTTGATCCTATGAATCCGCCCCAAGACCATTCAAAGTCACCCGTTATAGCATAATCAGCGATCTGTCCAACGGTATAAGAGGCTGCTCCTATAGCCGCTCCAATTAATGCTGCAATTCCCAAACCTACCAAAATAGAAATAAATGCTTGCCCAGTCGGGTCTGTATACATAATAGGGTTATTCCCACAATACGCATACATATTCAATTCGCCAACAGATTGCGAAAGCGTTGCCACCAGCTCATAATTATCCGCATTGATAAATCTACAAATCGTCGGGTCGTAATACCGCGTTTGCAGGTAATAGAACCCCGTTTCCGTATCGTAATAATAGCCACGGTAACGGAAAGGATTTACACTCGCTATGCTTCCGTATTGGTACGTTATATTTCCCCACGCGTCGTACTCGTATTCCGCGACCACCTGTCCCGTTCCGTCCCATATCGCCACGATATCCCCAAGCGTGTTTTTGTCGAACGGAACAAAAACGAACAGGACAATTTGGCGGAGTGGTTGCGCTCCGCCGTAAGCCGTTGCGTTATTCGTAATACAAATTGCAATAAGTTTCATTTGTTAGTCCTTTTGAGAATTATTATGCTGTTCAATGATTTCATAAAAATGCTTGATTTTTTTCGTATGAAAACATTCAAGTTCCTGTTTGGAAGGCAACTCTATTTTTTCATTATACCACGATAAAATTGTTTTTAATTTTTTGTAGTCCAATAAAACCAAGAAATGATTATTATACACAAATTTTCTTTTTGTATAACAAATCCTATTATCATACCAACAACCAATCACTAAACAAGGACATTCGTATGCTCCACGCCCCTTATGCTCGTGTATTGCATATAAGATACTTATATCCTTTTTATAATATATCTTTTTTTCAAAAACGGTATTTAAGACTATCTTGTCCCCTGAAATCCTTATAGAAGTATTAAGCCCTTGGTCTAATAAAAAGCCAATAATCGCCACAATAATCGTAGCCATAACCCCTTTTATTGTTTCTGAAATGGGAATATGCTTTTCACTAATAAGTGGAAAACATATAAAAAAGATTATTGCACCTACAGTGAGAAATAAAAACATCCAAAACCAATAGGTCTTACCAAGCATAATTCTTTTCCTCATATTGCTCACCATTTCATTTTAATAAAACTATGAAATCCCTATTGAAAAACCAAAAGGATTATTTCTACGCCGAGTATAATCGCTTTCACTTTTTTCATAACCGATTCTCCAAAAAAATATTTCTTTTTCTTTTATTCTACCATATTTACCTTTTTTTTGTCAAGCGTATCCAATGAAAAGATTGGGGGCGGGTTGCGATAGCAACCCGCCCCGTTTTTTATTAATCCAATTCGAACGCGCCCGTATACAGTTGATAGTAAGTGCCTTTTTGTTCAATGAGTTGTTCGTGCGTGCCCCGTTCGATAATCCGTCCGTGGTCGAGCACCATAATCGCGTCCGCGTTGCGCACGGTGGAAAGTCTATGCGCGATCACGAACACCGTTCTGCCGTGCATGAGTTTATCCATACCGTCGTTGACGAGCGCTTCCGTTCGCGTATCGATCGACGAGGTTGCCTCGTCGAGGATCATTGCGGGCGCGTCGGCAACCGCCGCGCGCGCAATAGAAAGGAGTTGTCTTTGTCCTTGCGAAAGGTTCGCGCCGTTATTGGTGAGCATGGTATTATACCCGTCGGGGAGTCGGCAAATAAAGTCGTCGGCGTTGGCGAGCTTCGCCGCCTCGATACATTCCTCGTCCGTCGCGTCCAGTCTGCCGTAGCGGATATTATCCATTACCGTACCCGTAAACAAATTGGTATCTTGCAAAACGATCCCGAGCGAACGGCGCAAATCGCTCTTGCGTATCTTATTGATATTGATACCGTCGTAGCGGATCTTGCCGTCGGCGATATCGTAGAAACGGTTGATAAGGTTGGTAATCGTCGTTTTGCCCGCGCCCGTCGCGCCGACGAACGCGATTTTTTGTCCGGGCTTGGCGTACAGCGTGATATCCGAAAGCACCTGCTTTTCGGGCGTATACCCAAAGTCCACCATATCCATGACGAGTTCCCCGCGAAGCTGGGTATAGGTCGTCGTGCCGTCCGCTTTATGGTAATGTTTCCAAGCCCACAGCCCCGTTCTTTCGTCCGTTTCTTTCAATTCGCCGTTTTCATACTTCGCGTTGACGAGCGTGACGTAGCCCTCGTCCTTTTCCGACTCCTCGTCCATGAGCGTGAACACACGACTCGCGCCCGCCATACCCATGGCGATCATGGAAATTTGCTGGGACATTTGATTGACGACCATCGTAAAGTTTCTCGACATACCCAAAAACGCGATAATCGCGCCGATGGAAATGCTTTCAATACCCGTTTTGATACTGATAAACCCGATATTGGGCGTACCGAGCATAAACAGCAATCCGCCCACGATCGCAAGGAGCACGTACGTGAAATTGCCGATATTCCCAAGGATCGGTCCGAGGATATTCCCGAACACGTGCGCGCGTTCGCTGTCGTGGAAGAGTTTATCGTTATATTTATCGAAATCCTCTTTCGCGCGCTCCTCGTGGGTGAACACCTTCACCACTTTTTGCCCTTTCATCATCTCTTCGACGAAGCCTTCCTCCGCCGCGAGCGAGTGCTGTTGCGATACCATATACTTCGCGCTGTTCCCGCCGATAAACTTGACCACGAGCGTCATGGCAAAGGTACAAACGACCACCACGAGCGTGAGCCACAAGCTATAATACAGCATAAGCGCGACGGACACGAGCAGGGTAAGCCCGTTCGAAAAGAGTGAGGGCAAGCTTTGCCCGATAAGTTGGCGGGCGGTGTCCGTATCGTTGGTGTAGGTACTCATGATCTCGCCGTGGGCGTGCGTATCGAAATATTTAATGGGGAGCGTTTGCATTTTCGCAAACATTTCCTTACGCAGTTGATAGAGCATACCTTGCGTTACCGTCGCCATGATTCTATGCCAGAAGAATCCCGCGACGATCACGATCCCGTACGCGCAAGCCATGCCGATCACCATGCCCACGAGTTTGCCCGCGACTTCGCCCAACCCGAGCTTAATCCCCGGCGTGATAACCTCGTCGATAAGCGACTGCATGAACACCGACGACACCAAACTGCCGAGCGAGTTGAGAATAATACAAATAAACACGATAATCATGCGCCACTTATAATGCTTAAACAGCATTTTAAGCAACCGCCCGAACGTGCCTTTTTTAATCGCGCCCTTAGGCACGGGCATACCCCGCCCGCGCATGGGTTTCATAGCGCGGGGCTTTTGTTCGATCGTTTTTTCCTGTGCCATTACGCCTCACCCCCTTGCACTTCTTTGCCCTTCGTTTGCATTTCGTAGGTTTCGCGGTAGATATCGCTCGACTGCATCAATTCCGCGTGATTTCCGCACGCGACGATCTTCCCGCCGTCGAGCACGACGATCTTATCCGCGTGCTCCACCGAGCTAACGCGTTGCGCGATAATGATTTTCGTCGTATCGGGAATTTCTTCCTTGAACGCGTGGCGAATGAGCGCGTCCGTTTTCGTGTCCACCGCGCTCGTGGAGTCGTCCAAAATCAAGACCTTGGGCTTGCGCAACAACGCGCGCGCGATACAAAGCCGTTGCTTTTGCCCGCCCGATACGTTCGTACCGCCCTGCTCGATATAGGTATCGTATCCGTCGGGGAAGGAGCGGATAAATTCGTCCGCCTGCGCGAGCTTGCACACCCGTTCGATATCCTCGTCCGTCGCGTTCTCGTCCCCCCAACGCAAATTTTCCTTGATCGTGCCCGAAAAGAGCACGTTCTTTTGCAAGACCACCGATACTTCACGGCGCAACGTTTCAAGGTCGTATGCCTTGACGTTCACACCGCCCACGAACACCGCGCCTTCCGTCGCGTCGTACAAACGGGGAATGAGCTGAATAAGCGTGGTTTTCGACGAACCCGTACCGCCGAGAATCCCCACCGTTTCGCCCGAGCGGATATCCAAATCAATGTTTTCCAGCGCGTTTTTCTCCGCTTTGGCGGAGTATTTGAAGCTAACGCCCTCGAAGCGAATCGAGCCGTCTTTCACCGTTTTCACCGCGTTTTCGGGCGAAACGATATCCGATTCCTCGTTCAATACCTCGCCGATACGGCGCGCCGATTCGAACGACATGGTGATCATGACGAACACCATGGAAAGCATCATACAGCACGACAAAATTTGTATGCCGTAGGTAATGAGCGCGGATAAATCCGCAGTAGCGAACGCGCCGTCGGGCACGACCCCGCCGTTTGCGAAACCGCTATTGATGATCGCCGTCGCGCCAAGATAGGAAATGAGCACCGCCGCCACGTTGATAAACAGCGTCATTACGGGGTTGTTGAGCGCCATGAGTTTTTCCGCTTTCGTGAAGTCGTCGCGTACCTCCCCCGCCGCTCTTTCAAATTTTTCCGTTTCGTGCGACTCTCTTACAAACGATTTCACCACGCGAATCCCGCCCACGTTTTCCTGTACGGAATTGTTGAGCGCGTCGTATTTTTTGAAGATACGGCGGAAGAAGGGCATTACGTAGCGAATGATAAGAAAGATAAACGCAAACAGCACGGGCGCGATCGCGAGGAATATCCACGCGAGGCTCGCGTTGATCGTAAAGCTCATAATGATTGCGAAAATAAACTGCAAGGGCACGCGAATAGCGATACGCAAACACATTTGATAGGCTTGCTGTACGTTGGTCACGTCCGTCGTAAGACGGGTTACGAGCGACGAGGTAGAGAATTTATCCACGTTCGCAAACGAGAACTTTTGCACCTTGTAAAAAAGGTCGTGCCGAAGATTGCTCGCAAACCCGCAACTCGCTTTCGCCGCGAATTTCCCCGCAAGCACCCCGCTCGTGAGCGACAGCACGGCAAGAGCGAGCAAAATCGCGCCGTACGTTAAAATATTTTGCATTGCGCCCGCGTTTTTCAATACTTCTTCGTTGATCATTTTCGCCATGAAGAAGGGAATCAAACACTCGCAAAACGCTTCTAGCGTCATAAACAGCGGTGTGACGATCGACGGTTTTTTGTATTGCCGTACGCTTTTGAGTAGCGTTTTTACCGTTTTAACCATTCCTTTATACTCTAACTCCTTTTCTTGATTGACAATTCTAACAGTACTATTATATTTTTTATAAAAAATAATGTCAATCGTTTGCGTAAAAAAAATCGCCATTTCACGAAAATTTCATGCAAAATCCCCCGCGGACAAGCCGTCCGCGGGGGATTCCCTTTTACTCAAAATAATAGAAAGTATCCGTATACGTTTTCGTGGAATATTCCTTTAATAAATGGCTCTGTCCCATCCCTCGGTTGATTTTTGACGGAAAAATTCTGTGAAATACTTCGTGTTTTGCTCGTTTTCATACTTTCCAAGTATGCGCGCTCACAAAACGCTTGTCTTTCTTGTATTTTTCTCGTCAATCCGCAAAAAAATATTTTTGCGTAAATCAACCGTTTTCTGTGACATAGCCCAATAAATTTGTATTTCTATTATAGTGCAAAATATAGTTGCGCACAGTCATATTTTGTGCTATAATAGTATTAAATATAGTTATACGTAATCATAAAAGGAGATTTTTTGACTATGCACAGCGTAAACCACGCGTTGGCGTTAAGAATTGCGGAGTTGTTAAAAGAAAAGAATATGTCGAGATACCGTCTTGCCATGAATAGCGGAGTAACGCATTCCACGCTTAAAAATATCATGCACGAAACGGTGAACGACAATTTGCTGTCCACCACGATCCTTATCGCGGGAGGCTTTGATATGTCGGTAAGCGAATTTCTCGACAGTCCTTTATTCGCGGAAGAAAACCTTTCCATATAAAATCACCCGCGGGGCGTTTCGCCCCGCGGGATTTCTTTACGCTTTTTGCACGGTTAAGCCGTTTTCGTCCGCGTCCACCACGAGTTTATCCCCCGCCGTGAAGTTACCCGAAAGGATACTCTTGGCAAGCGTCGTTTCCAAGGTGTGTTGCATATACCGTTTGAGCGGTCTTGCCCCGTACACGGGGTCGTAGCCCTTTTCCACGATATACGCCACCGCGCCGTCCGTGAGCGTGAGATACAGCTGTTTTTCCGCGAGCCGTTTTTCCAAGTCCTTGGCAAGCAGGCGCACGATTTTCTCCACCTGTTCTTTCGTCAACGGTTTGAAGAACACGATTTCGTCCAAGCGGTTCAAAAATTCGGGACGGAAGGAAGCTTTGAGCAATCTTTGCACCTCCGCTTTCGCCGTTTCCGAGATTTCGCCGTCGTATTCGATACCGTCGAGAATCGCCGTCGAACCGAGGTTCGAAGTCAAGATAATCACGGTGTTTTTGAAATCCACCGTTCTGCCCTGTCCGTCGGTGATACGCCCGTCGTCAAGCACCTGCAATAAGACGTTGAACACGTCGGGGTGCGCCTTTTCCACCTCGTCGAACAAAATTACGCTATACGGGCTTCTGCGCACCGCTTCGGTGAGCTGTCCGCCCTCGTCGTAACCCACGTATCCGGGAGGCGCGCCGATCAATCTCGACACGGAATATTTTTCCATATACTCGCTCATATCGATCCGAACCATGTTCTTCTCGTCGTCAAACAGCGAGCGCGCGAGCGTTTTGGCAAGCTCCGTTTTCCCCACGCCCGTAGGACCTAAAAACAGGAACGAACCAATGGGGCGGTTCGGATCTGCAATCCCTGCGCGGGAGCGCAAAATCGCGTCCGCGACCGCTTCCACCGCCTCGTCTTGCCCTATCACCCGTTCGTGCAAAGTATCGCCAAGGCGCAACAGTTTTCCCCGCTCGCCCTCCATGAGCTTGGCGACGGGAATCCCCGTCCACCGCGCCACGATACGCGCAATTTCCTCTTCGCTCACGCGATCACGCAGGAGCGAATTGCCGTTTGTATGCGTACCTGCCCCCGCCGTTTTGCTCTTTTCACATTCTTCGAGTTGCTTTTTCAGCTCGGGGATTTTGCCGTATTGCAGTTTAGACGCCGTTTCAAGGTCGTACTCCCTTTGCGCCTTTTCCAACTGTGCGTTCGCCCATTCCAGCTCCTCGCGCAGTTTTTGTTCCTTGCCGATAGAGTTCTTCTCGTTCTCCCACTTCGCTCTCATTTCGTCGTACTTTGCTCGAAGCTCGGCAAGCTCTTTTCTTATCTCTTCCAAATGCGCTTTGGAAAGTTCGTCCGTTTCCTTTTCCAACGCGTTTTCCTCAATTTGCAGTTGCATGATCTTACGGGAAATCTCGTCCATTTCCGAGGGCATGGATTGCATTTCCGTCTTAATCATAGCGCACGCCTCGTCCACGAGGTCGATCGCCTTATCGGGCAAGAAACGGTCGGTGATATAGCGGTTGGACAGAGTTGCCGCGGCAATCAACGCGTTATCTTGTATCTTTACGCCGTGGTACACCTCGTACCGCTCTTTGAGTCCGCGCAAAATGGACACGGTGTCCTCGACGGTCGGCTCGCCCACGAGCACGGGTTGGAAACGCCGTTCCAACGCGGGGTCTTTTTCGATATACTTTCTATACTCATCCAAGGTCGTCGCGCCGATACAATGCAGTTCCCCGCGCGCGAGCATGGGTTTTAACAAATTGCCCGCGTCCATCGCGCCGTCCGTCTTACCCGCGCCGACGATCGTGTGCAACTCGTCGATAAACAGAAGAATTTTCCCCTCGCTCTTTTTCACCTCGGCAAGCACCGCTTTGAGCCGTTCTTCAAACTCCCCGCGGAATTTCGCGCCCGCGATCAACGCGCCGATATCGAGCGAAAACACCTTCCTATCCTTCAAGGAATCGGGCACGTCGCCCTTCATGATACGAATGGCAAGCCCCTCGGCGATCGCCGTTTTCCCCACGCCCGCTTCGCCGATGAGCACGGGATTATTCTTCGTCTTACGCGACAAAATACGCACCACGTTTCTAATTTCCTCGTCCCGCCCGATCACGGGATCGATTTTTTGCGCGCGCGCCTTTTCCACGAGGTCCGTGCCGTATTTATTCAATACGTCGTAGGTATCCTCGGGGTTTTCGCTGTCCACTCGGCGATTCCCGCGCACGCCCGCAAGCGCCTGCATAAACGCGTTCGCCTCAACCCCGTACCCTTGGAACAGCTTTTTCACTTCGCCGTCCGCCCGTTCGATCAACCCCAAAAAGAGGTGTTCGACGGAAAGGTACGAGTCGCCCATTTTTTTCATTTGCGTCTCCGCTTCCTCCAAGGCGAGCGCGAGCGGTTTGGAGATATACTGCTCCCCGCCGTTCACCTTGACGAGCTTTGCAATCGCCTTTTGCGTATCGGCAACCAACGCCGATATATCCGTTCCCATTTTGGCAAGCAACTGTCCGATCAAGCCGTCCTCCGCCGTCGCGAGCGCGTACAAAAGGTGCAACTGCCCGATTTCTTGATTGCCGTATTCCGTCGCCACGCTTTGCGCCTTTTGCAACGCGAGCGCCGATTTTTCCGTAAACTTTCTCATATCCATAACGGTATCCTCCTTTTCTGTTTCCATTTATTATTACCCGCAATTTTTTCCTTCTAAACTATTCGTAAAAAACTTTTTTCCACCAAGAAAAAAAACGCGCCGCGACGGAGTTCCCGTCGCGGCGCGCCCTTTTCAATCTTTCACGATTTGTATAATCACGAACACCGCAATCAATACGACGAACGCAACGATCGTGCTAACCAATTTCACTTTATCCCGTTTTTCCTTGGACATGGGCACGTACACTTTATACCCGCAAGTGGGGCAAACGCCCTCTTCCATGAGCGTTTTGCAACGCTTACAATGTAACTTCGACGGCGCGAAGTCGCCGTAAATATTCCCGTCCTTTTTATCCATAACCGTATCTCCTTATAATTTTTTCCTTTCTAAAACAGCGTTTCGAACACGCGAAGCACCGAATCGACGAACCGCCCAAGCACCGTCCGTTTGGGGTATTCTTTGGAACAAAGCTTGGAAACGGCGAAGGTTTCCTCGCAGTCCCGTTTCAACGCCTGTACCGCCTCGCAACCGCTAAAATACACCGCGTTCTCAAAGTGCAAATACAAACTCCTGTAATCGAGATTGATCGTCCCCACCACCGCGCACTCGTCGTCGCTCACCATGCTTTTGGCGTGCAAAAACCCCGGGGTATACTCGTAAATTTTCACGCCCGCTTTCATGAGCGTTTCGTAATTGGCACGCGTCATGCGATACACCGCCTTTTTATCGGGCACGCCCGGCGTAACGATTCGAATATCCACTCCGCGAAGCGAGGCTCGGCAAAGCGAGGCGCGCATAAAATCGTCGAGCACCAAATACGGCGTAAATATCCACACGTATTTTTTCGCGCGGTCGATAATATCCGCGTACACCGTTTCCCCCACGCTCACGCTATCAAGGGGCGAATCGTCGTACGGTTGCACGATAAACGAACCGCGTTCGCCTCGTACCTGCCCGCCGTCTTCGTATTCAATCAAGAAATCCTGCAACCGCTCTTTTTCCTTTTTGAACGCGTTCCAAAGATAGAAAAACATTCTCGTAAACGAGCTTACGCTACTGCCCGTCACTTTGACGAGCGAGTCTTTCCAATACCCGAAGCGCACCTTTTCCGCGATATATTCGTCGGCAAGATTTGCCCCGCCCGTGAACGCGACTTTCCCGTCGATTACGAGTATTTTTCGGTGATCGCGGTTGTTCATGCGGAGCGCGAACAAGGGCACGACCTTATTAAAGGACAGGCACTTGATATTTTCGTGCAGGCTTTCCAAGTACCGATCGTACTTAGGCGGAAGGGTGACGATACACCCGAAATCGTCGTAAATGATCCGCACTTGCACTCCGCGCGACGCCTTTTCAAGCAGGATATTGAGCACCGATTCCCACATTTTCCCGGGCGCGATAATGAAATAGTCCAAAAGAATAAATTTCTCCGCGCGTTTCAACTCGTCAAGCATTACGGGAAACGCCTCTTCCCCGCTCTTGAAATACTCCACGCCCCCGTCGCGAAACGCGGGATACCCCCCGCAAACGGCGGTGTAGCGGAGCGTTCCACCCTCGCGCTCTTGCGTTTTTAGTTCGGGCAACGCCCCGTAAAAGCTAAAAAACGCCTCGTCGTTTTCCGACTTTGCCCGCTGTATTTTTTCGTTCATTTTTTTCGTCGGTTTGCCCCTGCCGTAGGAGAGGTAAAAGGGTACGCCGAACACGGGCGCGATTAAAACGATAATCACCCAATTCATTTTCGTGGACGGGCGATCGTTGCGGTTGATAACCCAAAACACGAACACGAGCGCAAGGATTTCGGCGGTCACTTGCACCGCCACTCCCACCGTCGCGTCGTACGCGAACAAAAGCACGAACAGGGCGTACACGCAAAGCTGTAACGCCACCGCAAGCAAAAAAAGAAACAGCCGATTGTACAAAAACAGCTTATAACTCCTATCGTTTTTCGCCGTCCGCTCTATCCATTTTTTCTTTTTCTCGCTGATTCTTCGCATTTTTTTCATTCCATATTATATATCTTTTTTCGCTTTTTGTCAACTTCCTTTATGGGATACTGTAAAGAAATAAAACGAACCATCTCAAAGTTCGGCTTGTTTCTTTATAGTATAACACTTCTTTATTATAAATATATGAAAATTTTGTAAAAATTTTTTATTTTTTTCGTTTTTCCCCCTCAAAACCGTTGACAAATACATTTTTTTATATTATACTATTTACAGTTAATAAAACCGAGTCCTAATAAAGACAAGGCAAAAAAATAAAAAAAAAGAGGTATAGTTATGAAAAAATTCAAATGTACGGTATGTCAACACGTAGTAGAAGGCGAAGCTCCCGAAGTATGCCCCGTATGCAAGCAAACGGGCAAATTCGTAGAATTTAACCCGCTTGCAGGCACGAAGACGGAAGCGAACTTGCAAGCGGCGTTTGCAGGCGAATCGCAAGCGAGAAACAAGTACACCTATTTCGCAAGCAAGGCGAGAAAGGAAGGGTTCGTGCAAATCGCGGCGATTTTCGAAGAAACGGCGAAGAACGAGCAAGAACACGCGAAGATTTGGTTCAAGCTCCTCAACGGCGGAGATATTTCCTCCACGGCGGAAAACCTTCTCGAAGCGGCTATGGGCGAGAACTACGAATGGACGGATATGTACGCGGGCTTTGCGAAAGAAGCGCGTGAAGAAGGCTTTGACAAGATCGCCGAACTTTTCGAAGGCGTAGCGGCGATTGAAAAAGAGCACGAAGAAAGATACAGAAAGCTCCTTGCGAACGTGAAGGGCGACCTCGTATTCTCCAAGGACGGCGACGCCGTATGGCAATGCTCCAACTGCGGACATATCGTAGTCGGCAAGAAAGCTCCCGAAGTTTGCCCCGTATGCGCGCACCCGCAAGCGTACTTCCAAGTAAGAGCGGAAAACTATTAATTTTGACCTCCTTTCATAATATTTATAGCCCGACGGCGTTCGCCGTCGGGCTAATTTTATTCCTCTCCTTTTCGCGAAAATTTGCAACCGCAAAAATCCTGTCTATATAAGTCGTACTCTTTGGAAAGTGCGATCGAGCGGTGATACCCGCCCTGTTTTTTGAAGTCGGAAGAAAGGTAGTTCAACGCATACCTGCCCGCCAGCTTTTCCCCGATCTCGTTGAGCCAATCGGCGTTTTTATACGGGCTTAGCGAGAGCGTGGTGCAAAACCAACGAAAGCCGTTTGCCTTGGCAACGCGCGCCGTTTTTTCAAGACGCAATTCGTAGCATAAATAGCAACGCTTGCCCCGTTCGGGTTCGCTTTCCAAGCCCTTTGCCATTTCCTCGAACGATTCTTTTTCGTGGTCGCAATCGAGGATATCCGCCCAGCCCGTTTCTTTCAAGAAACGGATTTGTTCCGCCTTGCGCTTTTCGTACTCTTCCTTATCGTCGATATTGGGATTATAATAGAGCACGGTCACGGAAAAAAAGTCTTTGAGCCGTTCCAAGCACGCCGAGGAACAGGGCGCGCAACAGCTATGCAAAAGCAGTTTCGTTCCCCCGTCTATTCCCTTTATGATTTCTTGCATTTCTTTGTCGTAATTGCGTTTCATATCTATATTATACCCGCTTGCGCCAAGATTGTCAATCTTTGACAGGCAACGAAGCGGGCTTTTTTTGCAAAATCCCCCCTATCGTCTTGACAAATTTTCAAAAATCTTTATAATAAAAGTATGCAATTACTCATTCCCGTCGCGTTCGGACAGGAACAGGCGACGAAACGACAACTGCAAACGCTCGGTTTTGAAAAAGCGCCCGCGGAAAACGGGCGTATCGAGCTTACGGGCGATTGGCAAGCAATCGCCCGCTTAAACGTGTTCCTGCGTAGCGGAGAGCGGGTGCTTATCCGCCTTGCGCGCTTCCGCGCGGAAACCTTCGACGAGCTATACGACGGCGTATACGCGATCGAGTGGGAGCGTTGGCTCGCGCTCGATTCGAAAATCCTCATGGACGGAAAGAGCGTGCAAAGCAAACTCGTCGCCGTCAAAGCGGCGGGGGGCGTAGCGAAAAAGGCGATCATTCGCCGTCTTTCCGACAAAATCCGCTCGGGCAGGAAAACTTTTACCGAAACGGGCGCGCGCTCGATTATCGGCGTTTCCATTTTCAAAGACGAAGTGACCGTCACGCTCGACACCTCGGGCGACGGCTTGCACAAGCGCGGTTATCGCTCGCTTGCGTACAGCGCACCGCTCAAAGAAACGCTCGCGGCGGGGCTTATCGATTCCTCGTTTTACAACCCCGACAGGGATATGGAAAAACCGTTCGCCGACCCCTTTTGCGGGAGCGGAACTTTGCCGATCGAGGCGGCGATGAAGGCGCTCAAAATCGCGCCCGGCGCAAACCGCGCCTTTGATTTCGAGGCTTGGGCTTGCGCGCCCAAGACCGCGATAAGCCTTGCGAGAGAGGAAGCCCGCGACGGCGTTTTGCGCACGGCAAAGCCCTGTATTTTCGCCTCGGATATCTCCCCCGAAGCCGTTTCTATCGCCAAATACCACGCTAAGCGCGCGGGCGTGGATAAAGCCGTGCGATTCCAAATCGCCGACGCACGAGCGTTTACCTGCGCGCAAAAATACGGCGTACTTATTTCCAATCCCCCTTACGGAGAACGGCTGTCGGATACCTCGGCGGTGCAAAAACTCATGCGCGAGTTTGGACAAACCTTCCGTTCACTTCCCGATTGGAACGCGTATATCCTCACTTCTCTGCCCGATTTCGAGCGGTATTTCGGGAAGCGCGCGGATAAGAAGAAAAAGCTGTTCAACGCAAACCTGCCCTGCGGGTTTTACGAATATTTTGGCAAACCGCCGAAAGACGAAAGGTAAAAAATATGTTAGACAACACGGTCAACGCATTCAAAAAAACGATAAACGATTTCAAGATTTTCGCCACCGTTTGCAATATCGTATTGCAGGCAATTTCCATTACCTACCTCATATACGCCATGATTGCCGGCACGGGGAATTTTTGGGTGAACCTCGTTTTGCTCGTTCTCTCCACCGCTTATTTCGTCTTTTATCTTATCGTACATACGCGCAAAAAAGACCTACAAAAAAAGGTAGCGAAAATTTTCCGTTGGTGTAAGCTCGGTATTAAGTTTTTCAACCTCGGTTTGATTATTTACGGATTGTATTTCACCTTGCAAGAAGTGACTTTGCTCGCCCTCGTACAACTCGCGTTCATGATCGTAGGTTGGGTGCTCGGCGTGGTATTCGAGGTGGTAATTTCCGTACTCGAAAAGCGCGCCGCGCTTATCCTCGACGGCTTGAAAGAGGATTTTTCCGCCGTGATTAGCGCGGTGAATTTCTTCAAACGCATGAAAGGCGAAGAGGAATGGGAAAAGCCGTCGGAGAAAAACAAATCGCTACTAAGCAAACTCAAAGCCAAACGCGAGGAAGAAAAACAGGCGAAAAAAGAAGAACGCAAGGCGCAAAAACAAGCGGAAAAGGACGCGCGCAAAGCGGAAAAACAAACGCAGGCGGAAACCGCGCTTAGCCTTGCGGAAGAAAAGCCAAAAAAGGGTTGGTTTGGAAAAAGGGAGAAATGACGCCTATGAAACTACGCTTTCTCAATACGAACGCGCTTAAAATTTTAGCCGCCGCGCTCATGCTCGTCGATCATATCGGCGTGCTGTTTTTCCCGCAAGTACTTGCGTGGCGGATCGTGGGAAGGCTGTCTTTCCCCCTGTTCGCGTTCGCGCTATCCGAGGGCTGTCGCTACACGCGCGACAAAGTCAAGCATTTTTTGCTCGTGTTCGTGCTCGCCGTCGTTTGCCAAACCGTCTATTATTTTTTCGATAACGGCAGTTTGTATATGTGCATACTCGTCACGTTTTCCCTATCCATTCTGACGGTTTACGCCATGCAGTTTTTCAAGAAAACGCTCTTCGACGGTTCGCCCCTTTATAAGCAAATTCTTTCGGGCGCGCTCTTTATCGCCACCGTTATCGGCGTTTACCTGCTTTGCGAAACGGTCACGATCGACTACGGATTTTGGGGGTGTATGCTCCCCGTGTTTGCAAGCATTTTTGACTTTCACCGCATACCTGCCCCCGAGGAGTTGAAAAAGCTCGATTCGCTTTTACTGCGCGTTTTGTGCCTTGGCGTAGGGCTTGGAATGCTCGCGATTTCCTACGCGCCCGTCACCCTGCCCGTGTACGCGTTCCCCGCGATTCTCATTTTACTCCTTTATAACGGCAAAAAGGGCAAGACGAAGTTAAAGTATTTCTTCTATTTGTTTTACCCCTTGCACCTCGTCCTTTTAGAGGGCGTATACCTGCTTATCGCGTAAATATAAAACGGAGCTTTCGCTCCGTTTTTTTACGATTTGAAGTTTGCAAGTTCTTCTTTCAAGCGAGCGTTTTCCTTGCGTAAACGCTCGTTTTCCGTTTTCAAGGTTTGCGCGATTCTATCGTACAGGGAATTGATTTCGTGTTCCAAACGCCGACGCATAAAGTCGCGGTCGGGCAAGGGCGGAACGGGCGCGCCCGAACGGCGCGTCGTGTATTCGTCGGGGAGTCCAAGTTCCGCCGCGATCGCCGCAATCCGCGCGGGATCTTTTTTGAGCGTGTTGCGGTACTTGTTTTGCAGGCGGAGCATGAGCTTGTCGTCGCCACCCGAAAGGTTAAAAATCGCACGGCGCACGGATATCCCCTTGCTCTTTTCAGCGAGAATACTCCGTATCGCCTCGTCCGCCTCGTCCTGCGTGAATGCGCGGATTTTTTCCACGGACAGGCGCGAACCGTCCAAGAGTTTGACGATCCGCTCGTCCCGCTTCTCGTTTTTCATGAGCGCGTAATAATAATTGCGCACGCTCCCCTTCGCCCTGCCCCGTTGCATACCGTACGTTTCGAACAGGTAAGTAAGCGTTTTCCCTCTGCTTTTGCCCTCTTTGATATACTCGACGAGATTTTTCGCTTCCTCTTCCGTGTAACCGTTGATCTTATTCATAGTTTTTTCCTCCGATCAAAAACTTTCACGGTGATTATTGACAAATTTTCTCATTTTATACTATTCCGCGCAAAAAAAGAATACAATACAGTATGAAAATTTGTTTTTTATCTTCTCAACCTTGCGCGTTGACCGTAAACGACGCCTATTTCGGGCGCACCGACCGTTTCGAGCGCACCGCGGAGCTATCCTTAAAAGACGGGCTTTTTATCCGTTTCACGCCCGAAAACGCCCTCCCGCTCGGCTTTTTTCTCAACGAGAATATACGCTTTCAACCGCCCGAGGGGTGCGAGGTCTATCTCTTAAAAGACGGTATCGCTATCTACGCCTACGATTTCCCGCCCCGCGATTATACCCTGCGCCCAATCGCGCAGGCGAAACGGGAAGATACGCTCGTCACCGTCTTTGCCCAAGGCAAAGTGCAAGTAGCGATTCAAAGCCCGCAAAGCTTCTTCACCGCAACCCTGCCCCCTTGCTTTGCCGTTTGCGAGATTTCCTTTTTCGAAGAGTTTACCTTTCTTCGCGCGCCCGATACGCTCGCCGTTTTCGCGCCGAACGGGGAGCGGGTATTCCTTGAAAAAACGCTCGCCTTTTCGGTGGAAAACGGCGTTTTGAAAGTAACGCTTCCCCTCTCCGACTGCTTAGGACGGATCGCGGAGTGCGAATACGAGCTTACCCAAAACGCCTGCGTGCGCAAACGGTGCGTATTAAAACAGGCGCGCACGCGCACGGGGGAAACGGAAGCGGGCAAAATTCGCGACGAGCTTTTGCCCTACGCCTTTTTCGAAAGCGTTTTAATCGGCGCAAACTACGCGGAAATGCTTTCGAGCGAGCTCGCGGAAAAAGCGAGCGAGCTTTCCGCGTTTTTGGGGGATTTCGTCGCCGTCGTACCGACGGAAGATACGCGCGTTTGCGGACTCGTCCGCAAAAAGAAAGAACGGCTGTTCGAGTTGTCCTATTACGCCGTAGAAATACAAAACGGAAAAATTTGCGATATAAAAGGTTAATTTTCTCCATAATTTCCCACGCATATCCGCTTGACGGCGCGCCGTTTATGTAGTATAATATAACCGCTAAAAAAAAGAAGTGAGGTTTTATTATGCAAAAAATTATTTGTAAGAAAGTTTACGACACGGAACGGGCAACGCTCGTGAAAAAGGTTTGTTTCGGGGCGTTCGGTTCGCCCGAGGGCTACGAAGAAACGCTCTATCAAACGGAAAGCGGTTCGTTTTTCCTGTACACGAACGGCGGAGCGCAATCCAAATACACGAAAGAAGATATTTCGAGAATGGGCGCGGAAAAAGCGAAAGCTTGGTTATCCGCCCACGAGTAAATCTTGCAATCGAAAACGCGCGCAAGGCGCGCGTTCACCAAAGAAAAAAGCAGGCGCGGTTCGCGCCTGCTTTTTTGTGCTTATATTTAGAATTTTTTCACGGTTACGGACTTGATCACCACGGGAGAGGTGAGCACGTCGTAGGTTTGCGCGTTGCCTTGTTGTCCCACGTAGCGGTCGTCCTCGTCCACGTCCACCGTGATTTGGTTCACGCCGTCTTCGTCCGCCGCGTACTCTTCCACCGCCGCTTGCAACGCTTTGAGCGTATCCACGTCGCTCTCGTCAAGGGTAGCGAAAGTGCAGTAAGAGGAGTTGGATTTATCCGCTTCGGTCAAGGAAATGAAGAACTGCGAAGTCGCGCTGTTGTACTTATAGTCGCGTGTAGCTTCGCCCGCTTCGGGATGGTCTACGAACACGCGGTCTTCCGAGCTCTTATTCGTGTAATACATGGTCAACGAACCGTAGGTTTCGCTCTTTTTTCCGTTTTCCACGCTGAATTTGTTGGAAGCGAATTCGCCGTACAGCGTGTAGGTGGGAGTCTTGGATTCCTTGTCCGTGAACACGGTCGCGGAGAAGTTTTCATAGCCCTTTACGATATCGTAATAGTTTTGATATACGAGCGTTTCGTTCTCGTACTTATACGCGCCCATATACATTCTCGAATCGGCGAAATCGTGCACGCAAATATTTTGGTTGGTGTAGTAACCCTCTTCCGCGAGCGTGAGGAAATGCTCCACCGTCGCAGGTGCGACCTTTCTATACAAAGTGTAGTTCAATTCGTACTCTTCGCCTTGGAAGGTCAGCACGATTTCCACTTCGGGGCGCGAGGTTTCGCAGGCGGTCATCGTCGCCGCGCAACCGAGCGCAGCCACCGTCGCCAAAACACCGCTAATCACTTTTTTCATTTTCATAAAAGCCTCCTAATGCGGGCGTTCCCGCAGGAATTTATTGCGGGCGTACCGCCAAATTGCACGCTCGCCCAATCTACTATATTATTGTAAACTTTATTTTCGTTTCCGTCAAGCGCTTTTACCGCCTTTTCGGTAAATTTTACCCGTTTTACACAATTTCTATCGCGGGTTTAACTCTCGTTAGGTACGACAAAACGGATACGCCGTTCAACGCACCCGTTTTACGCTTGTTTTTTTCAGTTGCCTTACGCGACGAGCTGTACGGCGTGCACAACCATGTCGAACATTACGAGTTGACCTTGCGCGTCGTTGTTATCCCCTCTCGTCAAACCGTTTGCCCCCACGAAATCGTCAAGGAAGGTAACGGTAACGGTGAAAGTCGCTTTGCTTTCGTCCACGTTGGGTGTAGACGCGTCGTCTTCCACGTGCACTTCGCCAAGGGGCGCGCTTTCGCTACCGTAGGAAAGCTTCGCGGAATTGTTCGCAATCTCGGAAAGTTTCACGGGCGTTTCGTTATTGATAGAAATAACGATTTGTTCCGCGAGGGCGAGGTGGTTACTATTCTCGTCTATATTATAGGGTTTGCCGGTTTCGTCCGCTACGACGAATTCTACCCAATACGCGTACGCAACGTTGCTTCTATCCGTCATATCCAATTCCATCGTCGCGGTAAGCGTCGTGCCGGGAACGACCTTGTTCGTTACGGTATCCGCCAAATCGTCCGCGTCCGAAGTCGTGGAATCGAAGGTGAATCCGAATACGTTTTGATCGCGCGTGGTCGTACGCGTGAAGTCTACGACCGCGCCGTTCGTATAATCGTCGAGAATACCCGCGGCGTTGATTTTCTTACCAACGAGGTTCGTACGCTTCAACGTCATTTCCATTCTACCTGCCTGCAAGTGGTTTTTCACGGGCGTGCTGTCCGTAAACAACGCGTAGCTTCCCGCAACGATAAGCGCGATACAAAGCGCGATCGCCGCGATGGCAATAAGTACGGTTTTTACTGATTTTTTGGTCATAAGAAACCTCCAATATAATTAGCTATTGTTATTTTCGTTCGTAGGCGAACCGTCCGAAGGGCTTTGCGCCCCGTCCGCATCCGTTTGCGGAGTCGTATTTTCCGTAGGCGGTTCGGGAGGCAAATTCCCCTCCAACTGCGCCAGCCTTCTGCGAAGCTCCGCCAATTCGTCGTCTTTTTGTTTTTCCGCTTCCTTTGCTTTTTCCCGTTTCTCCTCACCGAGCACGTGCACGATACGGAGAACCTCCATTACGATTACGATTACGCAAGGGAGAATGATCAAACAAATGATCCCGGCGGGGCTTTTCAACGCGTACATGAACAGTCCGAGCGCGTTGCTCTTGCCCACGACCTTACCGATTACGTAGCTAAACCCGCCTTCTTGCGTATGGATAATTTGTTCCATCGTTTGATAGGGGTATTCTTCCGAGCCTTGGTTATCCCCTTCAAGAGTGATCGTATACCCGCCCTCGCCGTTTTCGAAAATATCCGTTACACGGTGGGTGATCGTCGGCTGTTCGCTCGCGTATTCGTACTTGAAAGTAAGCACGTCGCCCACTTCAATATCCCCGTACCATTCGTACGCTTCCTGTTCGTCCTCGGGCACTACCTTGATAAAAATCAAGGAGCGTACGGGCAAATCGGTAATATCGTATTCCTTTACCTCATCCCAAGTTTGTTCACTCTTCTCCATGGACGGGGATTGAATGACGCGCATTTGATACCCCAACATCGTCGCCGCGCCGTCCGAATCCCGTTTCGTCAAGATCGTCAACACGACGGTGAACAAACAGATTCCCAAAAGCAAATACAAAAGAACGTTCCCGATTACGCGAAACACACTTTTCACTTTTTGCTTATCTGCCATATATTTCCTTATCCTTTGTCGAACTCGTCAGGTTATATAAAATCAAGCGTTTTCCGCTTCTTCCCCTTTTCCGTGCGCCGTTAAGGTCAATTCAAAATTTGCCGTTGCGCCCTGCGCTTCGTTCCCCGCGTCGCCCATGGTATAGGTGACGGTGAACCGTTTATCCTCGTTCGTATCGAACTCGTAATCTCTCTCTACGTACTTCCCGCCGAGGAATTCTTCGAGCGAAAGCTCCGTCCAAACCTCGTCCTCGCATTTCACCGTGACGGTGATATATTTTGCAAGCGGACATTCCTCGTCCGTTTCAAAATCCAATTTAATCGCATACGACCCGCTCTCTTTGCCGTGTACGATAAGCGTGTACTCGGTACTGCTACCGGGGCGCAAATCAAGCGCGTCGATCGCCCAACTCGTATTGACGACCCCGCCCTGTTCGAGCGTGACTTCCAAATCGCTAATCGCCGCGTCTTCACGATTCTTCTTTAAGAAGAAAATCAAACAAACGACGATAAAAACGAGTATGACGAGTACGGCAAAGACGACGTACGCCACTTTATTTTTCAGATTGTAATGTTCTCTGCCTTGCTCGCGCAACGTCCTGCCTCCATAAACCAAATTTTCGAGGTAACGGTCGTTTGAGCTTAAAGGTCAACTCGACGAAAACCGACACCATCGATATTATACCATAATTTATTATACCTTAATAAAAAGGCAAAAGTCAAGCAATTTAATAAGCTTTTTTTAAGAAATTTCACTATTTTATATGAAAAACACAGGCGCGCGGGCGGAGTTTTCCCGCCCGCGCGCCTTCGTCGCATACCTGCCCCCTGCGTTTACAAAAATTTAAGCAAAATATCTATTCCCGCAAAAACGAGAAGAAACAGCGCGCCGAGCCTTGCGCCGTGCAAGGGAATACGCCCCAACAGCCTTTTTATCGGTAAAAATAAAAATTTCATGAATAAAAATATTAGAACCGCCCACGCAAGCGACACGGGTACGCACGCGTACCCGCCCAAATTGAGCGGTACGCCGTTATAGCTCCAAAGACACACACCAAGCCCCTTATCGAGCACGAACCCCACGGCAATCTCGAACGCGCTGGGCACGAAAAACGCCAAAAGGAAATACAGCGCGTAGCGCAAAACGCGGTTTTTCACGCCTTTGAGAAGGGCGCGCGGTTCGTCGGGCGTACCCGCAAGCAAATAGGTAGAAAAGAGCGCGCAACCGTAAATGGGGCAAAAGGGCAAGGTCATAAAACCGCGGTCGTGCCATTTCCCCGAGCACAAAAACATATACCCCGTTTCAAACGCCCAACCCAAAAACGAGAGGGTTGCAACCAATAAAATATACCGACTTATTCCGTAAGATTTTTCCTGCATAACGACAGTATGCCCCGTCCGCACACTTTTAGACGCAAAACCACGCGCCCCTTCGACTACCGTCGAAGGGGCGCGTATAAAAAAGCTCCGCGTTTTTTATGCCGTTGCCGAGGTTGCGGGGCGCTGGTTCGCTTCCTGCAACGCTTCCGCCACCGAATTGCGCGTGTCTATGGTATAGGTCGGCACGAGCGCTTTTACGAGCCGTTTCATATCCTCCGATTCCGCGCGCGCTTCCGTTTCCAATTTTTCGAGCGTCGCCCAAAGCTTTTCTTCGTTCAACTCGATAGGTTTTGCAATACTAATAAGCCCGTTGGGCGTTTTTTGCAACCCTTCTTCCGCCATTAAGCGTTCCTCGAACAGCTTTTCGCCCGGGCGCAAGCCCGTACAAACCACGTCGATATCCACGTTCGGCTCGAAGCCCGAAAGACGGATAAGGTTGCAAGCAAGGTCGTAAATGCGCACGGGTTCGCCCATATCGAGAACGAAAATTTGTCCGTCCTTGGCGTACGCGCCCGCTTGCAGTACGAGGGAAACGGCTTCGGGAATGGTCATGAAATAACGGATAATCTCCTTATGCGTGACCGTAACGGGTCCGCCCTCCGCGATTTGTTTTTTGAACAGCGGAATCACCGAGCCGTTCGAACCGAGCACGTTCCCGAAACGCACCGCGACGAACTTCGTTTTCGCGCTGTGTCTTCCGATCGTTTGCACGATCATTTCACAAATACGCTTAGTCGCGCCCATGATATTCGTGGGGTTCACCGCCTTGTCGGTGGAAATTTGCACGAAAGTTTCCACGCCGAATTCGTCCGCGCAACGCGCCACGTTCAAAGTACCGAACACGTTGTTTTTCACCGCCTCGTTGGGACTCGTTTCCATGAGCGGTACGTGCTTATGCGCCGCCGCGTGGAAGACGATTTGCGGGCGGTATTTCTCGAAAACGTCCCGCATTTTCGTTTTGTCGCGTACGCTCGCAATAAGCGTGAGAATAGGACAGGGAACTTTTTTGCGTTTCAACTCCTGCTCGATCTCGTAGGCGTTGTTTTCGTACACGTCTAAAATGATGAGCGTTTTGGGGTTATGCGAAGCGATTTGCCTACAAAGCTCGCTCCCGATCGACCCGCCCCCGCCCGTCACGAGAACCGTTTTATTCTCTATGTAACCCATGATTTCGTTCAAATTGACGCATACCTGCTCCCTACCTAACAGGTCTTGCACCTCCACTTCGCGAAGCTGGGAAACGGCGACGTCGCCGTTCACGAGTTGGTATATGCCGGGTAAAATTTTCACGGGTAAATTGCAAGCTTGGCAAAGCCGAACGATCTCGCTCACCCGTTTTTTGCTCACCGAGGGCATGGTGACGAGAATTTCTTCCACAGCGTATTTTTTCGCGTACTTCTCCACGTCCGCAACCCCTCCGACGATCTTTACGCCACGAATAAACTTGCCGTGTTTTTCGGGATCGTCGTCGAGCATACAAACGGGCTCGTATTCAATTTTCGAGGTCCGTTGCATTTCTTGCACGATCGTCGCCCCCGCGTCGCCCGCGCCGACGAGCATTACGCGCTTGCCGTTCCCGTTGATACCTTTGATATAGCGGTATGCAAAGCAAAGTATGCGCTTGGACGAACGCACGAGCGTTGCAAGCAAGAATAAAAACAGACCGTAAAAAATCGCCGTTGCGAGCGTGATATGCAAACCGTCCGTAGCGATTACCATGCCCACGTTGGCTACGCAAAGAAGAATGGAGGCTAGCGCCGTTTTCAAAACTTCGGGCAAACCGAAGTTGGAAAACACGATCCCGTATAACCCGAACAGCAAAAAGATCGCCACGGCGAATACGGCGTTACAGCCTATCCATATCCATACGGGCGCTACGAACTCCCCATTCGGCACACTTCCAATGTAAGATAACGTGGCGGAACAAAATACCGCCGCAGTATCCGCCAAAAGGAGCAAAATAATATAAACGATTCTTGAAATTTTTACTTTCATACCCTTCCCCGTCGTAAATCGGCGCGTACGCCTTCTTCCCAATACATATATTATAGCACGGCAAAACGCGTTTGTCAATACTTTTCACACTTTTAAGTGAACATTCACTTTAACTCCCTCCCCCGCGATTTTTATAGCCATATAAAATTCCGTTGACAAAAACTTAAAAAAGTGGTACAATACTATTGCGACATAACTGCATAATCGTCTATAAAAGTATACTTCTGGGTGGAAGTGTACCTTTTCGCGCTTACAAAACTTTTATAGACATTAGAGTTTAGTAGTTGTGTCGCAGCAAAGCGAAAAATCACTTTTATCAGGTGTCGTTTCGGTTTGCGAAGCGACACTTTTTCATTACAAGGAGAAACCATGGAAAATATCGTATGTAAAAATTGCGGTAGCAAACTAATCAAGCAAGAAGATTGCTACGTTCGTGAAAATTGCGGAGAAAAACATCCCATCCAAGAAGAACAAGTTTTTGCCAAAACTTTACCGATAAAAACCTTACAAACGCGAGAATTGAGCATAGGAATAAAGGTACAAACGGATATTACGGAACAACAAACGCTTTCTCTTATCGACACTTATATAAAATTGGAGCAATGGGAAGAGGCGGAAAAACTCGTAAACGATATTTTATCCAAAAATTCCGTTTGCACGGAAGCCTTGTGGAAAAAGCTTTTGATAGAAAAAAGGGCAATGGACAAGGAAACGTTTGCAAAAAGAGTTACTATCGCCAATTTGCCATATTTGGATAAAATTATCAGCGAAGCCCCTCAAGAAATGGCAACGAAAATTTTGGACTTATTATATAACGAACGTACAACAGCGAGCGACGCTTTTTATTGTGAAATCTTAAAAATCGTATTGCCCTATCGGTATGAAAAACGCGAAGCTCAAATCAAAGCCTCCTTTGCTTGCGCAATTGCAAACAGCTTAAAAATGTCGTTTGAATTGTTGCTTACCACGCTGAATAGCGCGGACGTTGATTCATATATCCAATACAATTTGAGATATGCCAAATACGCAAAAACGAGAGCGGAAAAGAAAGAATATCTTCTTAGAGTTCTAAAAATCGACGAGAAAAATATGGAAGTTTTAAAAATGCTTTTATATACACAGCTTAAAGACGACGACCTCCCCTCCGCCGTTTTGAATACGTTAGGGAATATATTAAAATATTCCGAAGATAAACGCGCGGAAATTAAAGGCGTTTTGACTTGGCTTGGAAAAAAACTCCACACGCAAAACCATTGTTTAATCGCAAAGGAAATTTTCTTGTGTTACACCGACGAGCTTTCTGCTTGGATAACGGAACTGACAGCCCTTTCTCAAATTACGCTGAGAAACGGGTATTTTGAAGACTCGGAATATTTCAGCAAACTAATTTTGTCCTTTGCCCCGAATAATTCCGCCGTGTATTGGAATATATGCTTGATGAAACTGCGCGTAAAAACGGATAAAGAAATCTTGGATTTGGACGTTTCCTTATACACTATCCCTGAATTTAACAAATACTTAGCACTCGTAGACGAAACCCGCCGTATAGAATGTATTCAATTAGAAAAAGAGCGCGAAAAACAAAAAGAATTAAAAAAAGAATTAAAAAAAGAGCAAAAACAACAAAAAGAAAAAGAATTAAAATCGGTTAAATCTAATATTAGGAAAAGCCTTCTCTCCACCATTGCTTTTGCCATAATCGCGGTTGGTGATTTTGTTAATGGGGGTTCTATTGGGTGGGGATTTATTTGTTCGATAATTTCTTTTTTTTCTCTAATTACATCTTTCGTTTTCTTCAACGATGCTTTTGCCATTAAAAAAGATATAAAAAATATTGAAAAAGAACAATAATATTTAGAAACTATTTCCAACTAACGGACGGTTGACTCCCGTTGTTTGGGAATAAACGACTTTAACACACACCTGCCCATTAAAAAAGAATGTGCTTCATATCCTCACGAAACACATTCTTTTTTCATTTTGCCTTTCCTCTAACGAGGATAACGCCCCGCGTGGAGCGCAACCTACGGTTGGCAGGATAATCCTGCACCTAATTTTATCTATCCCTCTTGATCGGGTTACTACACCGCCGTTTTGACTGCCTTTTTGCTCTCACCAATCCTTATTTCAAAAACTTAACCATGGGCAGGATAATCCTGCACCTAAATGGTTATGTCGAAGTCCGAAATGGATTCGCATAGCATTTCGCCGTTGGAAAATGCAAGCAAGACGAGCGAATCGCGAGGGCGCATACCCGCGGGGGCATGTAACCGAACGATTTGCGACGGATTGCGCCGTATTTTGTAGGCGAAAATTCTTTTCGGGCTTCGATATAGCCATCGTCTATCCCTCTTGATCGGGTTACTACACCGCCGTTTTGACAGCTTTTTTGCTCTCACAAACCCTTATTTCAAAAACTTAACCATAGTTAAGTTTTTATTTTGCCTTAAAATGCCCACTCTACGCACAGTAGAGTTGTGCTTTTTGCGTGGTTTTTACGGATTTCAAAACTTAACCATGGTTAAGTTTTTGGATTATGCCACCATTTTGCGAAGCAAAATTTCATTGCATAGCAATTTCACCCGCGTCAAGCGGATTTCATTCGGCGTAGCCGAATTTCATTGTTTTATCGTCGTCCTCTGACGAGGATAACGCTTCGCGTGGGGCGCAACCTGCGGTTGCATAACCAAAGGAACGTAATCCGAATCAGCCCAAAAGTCGTCTTTTGAACGCTTTATGGCTTGTCGTCATCATAATACTTTGGTATAATTTCTTCCTCCGCACCAAAAATCGTTTCAAAATA
>JAFQGG010000043.1 GCA_017415505.1 Clostridia bacterium | reverse complement strand
TTTCCGACATTTTTTATCCTCCGATTTTTTATTTTGTTTTTGCAACTGGCAGGTCGCAATTACATTATACTAAATCGGAGTTTTTATTTCAACTCATCGGTTAACCTCTACCGAACCACGCGACTATCGCGTGGTTTTCTTGCGCAATTCCGAAAACAGAATTGCGCTATACAAAAAAATTCTGCTCCCAAGCGGGGCAGAATTTTTCGTTTTCAAATTTGGTGGAAACCCTTTCCGTATACCTCGTTCGCCTCGCATACGATAACGAACGCGTTGGAATCGATTTGTTTTATCGCAGAGCGGAGAGCGGTGATTTGATTGCGCTTGACGCAGGTGAGCAGAACCCCGTGCGGTTGCTTGGAATACATACCCTCGCCTTGCAAAAGGGTGACTCCGCGCGGGCTGGATTTGATGAGAAAATCGGAAATTTCCTCCGCCTTGTCGGTAATGATATAGCAAAGCTTGGCTTTGTCCAAACCGAGCACGATCGTATCGCTGATCTTTGCGCTTAAAAAAATGAGAATGAGCGCGTAGAGCACGTTTTCTGGATTTTTTAATACGAACGCGCCGACCACGACCACGAGCCCGTCGAAAATCGCCACGTGTGTGGCGATACTGCCGAACGGCAAAACGTGGTGGGTTATGCGCCCCAACAGCTCCGTGCCCCCGCTCGAAGTTTCGTAGCGGATAAACAGTCCTATGCCTACGCCTTGCAATAATCCCCCGTATGCCGCCGCGAGGATCGGGTTATCGGTGAGAGAGGGAACGAGCGCGAACAAACGGGTGAACAGTTCGGTGAAAAGACCGAGCGTTACCGTGGTGATAAGACAGCGCAAAATGAATTTCCAACCCATGAGCCGAAAACCCATAATGAGAATGGGCGCGTTGATTGCCACGATAAACACGCCCGTGGGCAAGCCCGTAACGATATTGATAAGGGAAGCCGCACCGCTCACTCCGCCCCCGACGATTTTGTTCGGGATAAGGAACGCGCAAAGGCTAAGCGAATAGCATATGCAACCGAGAATCATAAACGCGTAACGGCGCATTTCGCCCGCAAACGTTTGCTTGTTCAATTTTTCTTTGGAGGTATTCATACCGTTATTATAATACTTTTCCCTTTTCCCGTCAACCGCTTTGCGCTCGTTTTTCAAAAAGTTTCGTTTCGCGCCGATTTTTTTCCAAAACGGCAAAAGAAACGAAAGAAAAGGAATAAAAGGAAAAAAGCAACGAAAAAAATGAAAATTACAAACGAAAACTACGCTCTAACTGTTGAAAAATAAAAAAAATTATGTTATAATAATATCGTTATAACGAGAAAATTTTTTATGCGAAAGAAAAATAAAGCATTTGGCGTTATAACGAAGTAATTGAAAGGAGAAATTTATGAAAATCAGAGAGCTTTTGAGAAAAAAGGAAAACGACCGTTTGGGTAATAAACCGATTACGATTGCATTTCTCGGCGACAGTGTAACGCAGGGGTGCTTCGAGTGCTATCTCATTCCCCCGAACTCGTTTGAAACGGTATTCGATTACAAGAGCGCGTATTCTACGCGGATTCGGGAAATTCTCAATATCTTGTACCCGTCCGCACAGGTGAACGTTATCAACAGCGGTATTAGCGGGGACGTCGCGCCGTCGGGCTTGAATCGATTGGAACGGGATATTTTGGCGTTCCAACCCGATCTCGTCGTCGTTTCTTACGGACTCAACGACAGCGGGGCGGGCTTTGACGGGATTCCAAACTACGCGAACGCGCTCGACGGGATTTTCGCCCGTTTGCAAAAAGAGGGGATCGATACGATTTTCCTCACGCAAAATTACTGCAATACGAAAGTAAGCCCGCATTTGCGGGACGAGCTGTTCGTGTCGCTTGCGAATAGTTTTTCCGCGAATATGCAAAACAACGGCGTGTTGAAAGCGTATTTCGAAAAGGCGAGAGAGGTTTGCGCTAAATACGGCGTCAAGGTTTGCGATTTGTACCCCGTTTGGGAACGAATGGAGAAATTGGGGATCGACGTGACCGAACTTCTCGCCAACAAACTCAACCACCCGATTCGGGAAATACATTATTATATGGCAATAAAGCTCATTGAAACGATGTTGCTTGATTGATAAATAAAAACATTTTTAAGGCGTAAAAAAGATGAAAACGGTAAAAGACAAGTATTTGGTAGTAGGCGCGGACTTTGCAGGCTTCCCTTTGAAAGAAGTCGTGGTAGAGCACTTGGAAAAGAAGGGTTGGAAAATTCTCGACCTCGGCGTGAAAAAGGACAGCGATCCCAACGATACCGATTTGATGTTCCATAGAGTCGGTCTTCGCGTCGGCGCGGAAATTTCCGAGGGGAACTACGAAAGAGCAATGATTTTCTGCGGTACGGGTATGGGTATCCATATCGCGGCGAGCAAATGCCCGCACGTACACGCAGGCGTCGTAGAAAGCTTGCCCGCGGCAACGCGCGCGATCACGGGCAACGGCGTAAACGTACTCGCTATGGGCGCGTTCTACGTAGCTCCGCAAACGGCTTGCGATATCGCGGACGCGTATCTTTCCAACTCGCTCGGCTCGGGCTGGGAATGGTGGCATAACTTCTACGAATTCCACAAGCTTGCGATCGACGAACTCGAAGCGTTCGACTACGAAGAATATAAGAAGAACGGATTTAAGGTCAACAAGCTCGGCGATTACGATTTGACCTTGGATTTCGATAAAAAACCCGAATAATTTAGTAGTTATATATGAAACGGTTGCATTTGATTTGTAACGCCCACCTCGACCCCATTTGGCAATGGACTTGGGACGAGGGGATTTCCTCCGCGCTCGCGACCTTCAAAAGCGCCGCCGATCTCGCGGAGGAATTCGATTATATTTTTTGTCACGGCGAATCGCTTTTGTACGAAGCGGTGGAAAAGAACGCGCCCGATCTTTTCAAGCGGATTCAAAAGCTCGTCAAAGAGGGCAAATGGAAGATTACGGGCGGTTGGTATTTACAGCCCGACTGCTTGATGCCGAGCGGGGAAACCTTCGTGCGCCATATTGCCGTGGGTAAGAAATATTTTATGGAAAAATTCGGCGTAGAGCCTACGGTGGCGACCAATTTCGACTCGTTCGGACACAGCGTAGGACTCGTACAAATTCTCGCCAAAACGGTTACAACGGCTATATCCATTGCCGTCCGAACAGGGGGCAGTTTGCCTACCCCGATTCGAGGTTTTACCGTTGGACTTCTCCCGACGGGAGTAGCATTTTGGTGGGGCAAACGTTTTCATACAATTCTCCTATGGGCGAAGTCGAACAAAAGATTCGCCAAGAAGCGTTGGGCGAAGCGTCAGGAATGCTCGGTTCGGCGGGTTCGACGGCGAACACCTTCGACGAGTCGGTGGATTTCGTGCTGTGGGGCGTAGGCAACCACGGTGGCGGATCCTCGAGAAAGGATTTGCGGGATATTAAAAATTTGCACCTCGACGGCGTGGAGATTTTACACAGCACGCCCGAGAACCTGTTCGCGGACAATATCCGCGTGGGGGGCGAGGTAAAGACTTCGCTTTTGACCTGTATGCCCGGTTGCTACTCGTCTATGGCGAGAATTAAGCAAGCGTATAGAAAGACGGAGAACCTGTTCTACGGCACGGAAAAAATGTTGGCAGCGGCAATGCTCGCGGGGTTCGTACCCGATTTGAAACCGCTCGAAGAGGCGGAAAAGCGTATGCTTTTGGCGACCTTCCACGACATTTTGCCCGGTTCTTGCGTGGAAGAGGGCGAAAGAGAGGGTTTGGGACTGTTGTCCGCGAGCGAAAAGGCGCTCAAAGATTATAGAACGAACGCGTTTTTGTATCTCGTCATGAGCCAGCCTTGCGCGGGCGAGGGCGAATTCCCCGTGTTCGTGTTCAACTACCTGCCCTACGAAACGACTACGCAGGTGGAAGCGGAATTTATGCTCGCCGATCAAAATTGGGAGAAGGGCGTGCGCTATATCCCGCATATTTACGATATGGACGGGAACGAGCTTCCCTGCCAGCTTATCAAAGAGGATTCCACGCTCAACCTCGATTGGCGCAAACGGATCGTGTTCGAGGGCAAATTACAGCCCCTTGGAATCACCCGTTTCACGGTGAAGGTGCAAGGCGTTTCCACACCCAAAAAGGTGGGAACGAAAGTGGATTCGCTCGAAGAAGTATTCAAGAATAATAAGCTTTTGCAAGCTCCCGCGACGCTCGAACTGTACGAGGATACGGCAGACCCTTGGGGCATGAGCAAAGCGGAACTGAAAAGTATGGGCAAAAACCCCGTCGATTTCCGTTTGATGACGGAAGAAGAAGCGGGCGAATTTTGCGCCGTGCCCAAGGGAATGCCCCCGTTCGCAAAATCGAAAGCGGGCGCGTTTACACGGGCGTGGAAGCGTTCTATACGGCGGGCAAAACCAACGCCGCGCTTCAATATAAGCTGTATAAAAACAGCCCGTATATCGATATCAAGCTCACGGTGGAGTTCGCGGAAAAGAACAAACTCGTGCGTTTGAAACTGCCCGTGCCCAAATCGTTTGCAAACGGAAAAGCGGTGGGCGACGGACCGTTCGTTTGGGAAGAAAAGCCCGATTGCGAGGTGTCTTTCCAAAAATGGTTGGGCTTGCAAAAGAAGAACGGACAAATTTTCGCGATCGCCAACGACGGTACTTACGCGGGTAAGGTGGAAAACGGATATCTCTATCTCACCCTTCTTCGCGGTAGCGGGTATTGCTTCCACCCGATAGGACCGAGAAGGCTCTATCCTCACGATAGATACCTGCCCCGTATCGATTGCGGTAGATATACTTATAATTTCCGTATCTGCAAGGGTAGCGTGTACGAGGTGAACGCGATAGCGGAAGCGTTCAACCAACTCCCGTACGCGGTGAACGTGTTCCCCACGGGCGGGGAATCGGGCGAAAAAATCGCAAACGCGCCGAGAATTTCCGTAGAGGGCGAGATGCAGCTTTCGACCGTCAAATCGCGCGAGGACGGTAGCGCCGTTTTGCGCGTGTACAATCCCGCGAGAGGGGCGGTGGCGTTCAAAGTGAATATTGGAAACGCGTGCGTGGAACAAACGGCGGGCGCGGGCGAAGTCGTTTCCCTCGTTTACGAAAAGGGCGTATTTAGCGTATACCACGACGAGATGTCCGTATAAAAAGTCAAATTTTGACATAAATAAAACGACGATTGGGATTGACCTTTCTTTAATTCTTGCGATATAATAGAAGTACCGAATATATTATGCAAGGAGGATGATTCCAAAAATGAAAAAATTGAAAGCGGCACTTCTTGGCGCGGGAAACAGAGGACAAGTCATTGCGATTATTCGCTCTACTGTCCGCAAGAACTTGAAATCGTAGCGGTGATCGACGTCAATCCGTTCAAGATGAACGAGGCGGGGGATAAATATTCCGTGCCTGCTTCGGCGCGGTATACCGACCTCGATACGTTTCTTGCCGATAAGGTGGAGTGCGATTTTATCGTCAACGCGACGATGGACGAAATGCACTACGAAACGGCAATGAAAACGCTGAACGCGGGGTATAATTTGATTCTCGAAAAACCCGTTACGGGCAAAAAAGAGGAACTTTTGGAGATCGCGAAAACGGCGGAGGAAAAGGGCTTGAAAGTGCTCGTTTGCCACGTGCTTCGGTACACGCCGTTCTGTCGCGTAATCAAAGAGATTTTGAAGACGGGCAAGCTTGGCAGGGTCATGAATATGTACCTCAACGAGCACGTTTGGTACGGACATTTTATCAACGCGTACGTACGCGGGAAATGGCGTAGCGAGGAAGCTTGCGGAAGCGGATTCTTGCTCGCGAAATGCTGTCACGACACCGACCTTCTTTGTTGGCTCAATAACGACACCCAGCCCGTAAAAGTGTCCAGCTTCGGCTCGCGCAGTTTCTTTACCGAAGAAAACGCGCCCGAGGGCGCGACGCAGTATTGCTACGAGTGCCCGCATAAAGATAGCTGTATGTTCGACGCGCACCGTTTGCAAATCGAGCAAGATTTCATTCCGTTCTACACTTGGGCGGGCTTGAACAAACCGCTCGACGAGATTACCTTGGAAGAAAAAGAGGAATTCTTGAAAAAGGACGCGTACGGACAATGCGTGTATAAAGTGCAAGGCATGGATATCGTGGACAAACAATGCGTAACCGTGGAGTTTGCCAACGGCACGCTCGCTACCTTGAATATGGTGGGCGGAACTTCCAAGGCGGGCAGATTTATCCACCTCGTTTGCGAATACGGCGAAATTCTCGGCTATATCGTCGAGGATAAATTGGTCGTGCGCGAATTTGACTTGCGCAAAAAGGACGGTACTTCCGATGGTTGGTACGACGAAAAGGTTATCGATATAAGCAAGGAAGTCGATACGGGCGGTGGCGCAGGGAACGCGATTGCGGGACATCACGGCGGGGACTATTTCCTCATGCACGACGCGGTTCGCTATTTCAACGGCGTTTCCGAATCCGTTTCGGTGACGAAAATCGAAGATTCGCTCAACGGGCACTTCGTATGCTACGCGGCGGAAACGAGCCGTAAAGAGGGCAGAATCGTCACCTTAGACGAGGTTAAAAATTCTTGATTTGGGGGTAGCAGGTATGAATCAATGGCTTAAAAACAGCGTTGCTATCAAGTATATCCAACGAGCTTTTACGACTCGAACGGCGACGGCGTAGGCGATTTGAAAGGGATTTGCGAAAAACTTGATTACATCAAAGAACTCGGCGTGGACGTGATTTGGCTCAACCCTTTTTACGATTCCCCGTTCATGGACGGCGGGTACGACGTCGCGGACTATTATTCCGTCAACGAGAAGTTCGGCACGATGGAAGACTTCGACGCGCTTATCGCCAAAGCGAAAAAGCTTGGACTTCGTATCGTAATCGACCTCGTAATCGGGCACACCTCGGACAAGCATCCTTGGTTTATCGAGTCGGGCAAGGACGAGAAAAATAAGTATACCGATTGGTATATTTGGACGGACAGCAACTTTAATAAATATACGAGCGGGAACGGCAGTATTCACGGCTTGCACCCGCGCGACGGCGGATACGTAATCAACTATTACGCTTGCCAACCCGCGCTCAACTACGGGTTCAACAAACCGCCCCGCCCGATCAATCCTAACAACGCCTACGACTTGGGCGAAAATTGGAAAATGCACTATACGGACGAACGGCTCACCCCGCTCCGTGAGGAAATCCTCAACATTATGCGGTTTTGGCTTGACAAGGGCGTGGCGGGCTTCCGTGTTGACCTTGCCAACTCGCTCGTGAAAGATTGCACACCCAATTCGGATAAAGACGAAGAAGTGGAAGGCTTGAAATGGCTGTGGAAAAAGATGATTGGGCAAATCAAGAGCGAATACCCCGACGCAGGATTCGTCGCGGAATGGGTATACCCTTCCAACTCGGTTGGCAAATGCGGATTTGACCTCGACTATTTGGGACACGACAAGCAGGAATATAACGAACTTTTGCGCAACGAAAAGGGCACGAATATTTTGCCGGCGTTCGAGCAGGGGCACACCTATTTTTCGGCGGACGGGGAAGGGAGCGTGCAAAACTTCCTTTCCTATACGGCGCGTCTGTATAACGACGTGGCGGGTAAGGGCTATTTCTCCGTGCCGAGCGGGTATCACGATATCGTGCGCGTTGCCGAGAAAAAGGACGAAGAAGTTTTGAAAACTATGTTCGCGTTCTTGCTTACCTATAAACACGTGCCGTTTATTTACTACGGCGACGAAATCGGTATGACGCACGCTTGGGGTATCAATAAGGACGGCGGGTATATCCGTACGGGTTGCCGAACGCCGATGCAATGGACGAACGGAGAAAACCGCGGTTTCTCGACGGCGAAGACGGAGGATTTGTATTTGCCCGTCAACGGCGTGGAATCGCAAAGCGTGGAAAGCATGGCGAGCCGTGCGGATTCCTTGCTCAATACGGTGAAAAAGCTCACCGCGTTCCGTCACGAGCACCCCGCGCTGTTTGCGGACGCCGAGCAAAAAATCGTGCTTTGTGAAAACGGCGGATATCCGCTCGTTTACGAGAGAACGGACGGTAAGGAAGTGATTTGCGTGGCGATCAATCCGAGCGCGAAGCGCGCGGAAATCACCCTTTCGGGCGAGGTGTTGTTTGCGCAAAACTGCCAATTTAACGGGGATAAAATTACGCTTACGGGCAAGAGTTTCGTGATTTTGAAAAAGTAAGAAATAAACAATTCGCGCGGGCGAGGTGCGCCCGCGCGAATTAAAAAAATTTTGGAGATAGAAACATGAAGGTATTTAACACGGCAAAATGGATTTGGGTGGAAAACGCTTGTTCCCCCAACACCTACGGGGAATTTCTCCGCACCTTTACTTACGGTGGCGGGGAAACGAAACTGCGCGTTTCCTGCGACGGGGACTATACGCTGTTCGTCAACGGCGAGTTCGTAACGAGCGGGCAATACGGCGATTACGAATGGTATAAATCGTACGACGAAGTGGATATCACCGAGTATTTGAAAGCGGGCGAAAACACGGTCGCTTTGCTCGTATGGCACTTCGGCGAAAGCACGCAAAGATATCTCTTGGCGAAAGCGGGCGTAATCTTTGAGATTGAACGAGAGGGGCAGGTATGCGTTGAAAGCGACGAAAGCACGCTTGCAAGATACAGTTTGGCGTATAAAAACGGGTATATGAAAACGCTTTCCCCGCAACTTGGTTTTAGCTATTTGTACGACGCGACCAAAGAGGATTGCTGGGTGAACGGGAACGGCGCAGGGTTTGCGCCCGCCGTTTGCGTGGAGAAAAATTGCGAGTTCGTACCCCGTCCCGTGAAAAAGTCGGTGCTCTTACAGCGCAAAGACGCCAAGCAAGGGGATTACCCCGTCAAGGTGGACGGCAAGAAATATTTCGTGCTCGATTTGGGCGAGGAAACGGTCGGACTTTTGTCCTTTGCCTTCACGAGCAAAACGGCGCAAAAAATCTTGATTTCGTTCGGGGAAGACCTCGAACGGGGCACGCATACGGGCGCGCACGTGCGTAGAAAAATCCATAACCGCGATTTTAGCGTGGAGTATATCGCGAAAGCGGGCGAAAACGAGTATACCAATTATATGCTCCGTTTCGGTTGCCGTTATTTGCAAATCGAGTGCGAAGAGGATATCGAGCTTGCGTACGCGGGCTTGATTCCGCAGGTATATCCCACCGTGGCGAAGCCGTTTTCTTCTCCCTGCAAGCGCGACGAGGAAATTTATAAGCTTTGCTTGCGCAGTTTGCAACTTTGCATGATGGAGCACTACGTCGATTGTCCTTGGAGAGAACAATGTTTGTACGCGTACGATTCCCGCAACCAAATGCTGTGCGGGTATTACGCGTTCGAGGGCGGGAACTACGAGTACGTACGCGCGAACTTGCTTTTGATGAGCAAGGATAGATACCCCGGCGGGTTGATGTCTATTTGCTATCCCTGCGGTGCGGACCTCACCATTCCTTCTTTCTCGCTGTACTATTCCCTTTCCGTGTTGGAATACACCGAGTACTCGAAAGACTTGACCCTTGCCAAAGAGGTGTACGAGAGAATGTTGCAGTACCAAAACGCGGTGCTTGCCCGCCGTCAAAAGGACGGTCTTTTGTACCGCTTCGAGGGAAAAAATAATTGGAATTTTTACGATTGGTCGGCGCACGCGGACGGCACTTTGCACGGGGAGGATAGAATTATTCCCGACGCCGCGCTCAATATCCTTACCGTAATGTCCTTGCGTTGCTTTAAGCGCGTTTGCGAGCTTGCGGGCTTGGAATATCCCTACGGAAACACGGCGGACGAGCTTGCGCAAAAGACCTACGAAGCGTTCTACCATAAGGAAAACGGACTCTTCTCCATGACTTTGGACGGCGGGGAATTCGTCGAGCTTATCAACGCGCTTGCCGTGCGTTTCGATATCGTTTCGGGCAAGGAAGCGGAAGCGATTTGCGAGCGTTTGGCGGGCAACGAGCTCGTTTCCTGCTCGCTGAGCATGAAGACCTTCACTTACGATGCGCTGTTGAAGGTGAATAAGGAGAAATATAAGGGGTATATCCTTGCGCAAATCCGTCGCGATTACGGCATTATGCTCGATAACGGCGCGACGGCGACTTGGGAAACGCTGGACGGCGCGAGCGCGTTCGACCACGCGGGCAGTCTTTGCCACGGCTGGACGGCGTTGCCGATCTACTATTTCAACAAGCTTTTATAAGACGAACGCATAAAAAGACACGCCCTCTGCGAAAAACGCAGAGGGCGTCGTTTTTGACCGTTTTTAGAAGTTTTCTTTAAGCCAACCGATAATCCCGATCACTACGAGGAACAAAAGGGCAATCGCGATCAACGCGACGATAAAATAGGTGAGCAGGGGCAACAGGAAATTGCAAAGCACGAACACCCAAACGGGCGCGTCTTTCACCGCGATAAAGATATTCATTCCAACGGAAAAGATAGAGGCAACGATCGCGCACGCCACGAAAGTGAGCGGTTCTTTTTGCGTAATGAAGTTCTTTTGCGTGAAAGGTATCCAAGTATCCGACTCGGTGAAATACGGTTCGAAATAATCGACATACGCGGAGCGGAGCGTAACGAACAGCACGAGCGCGTATGCGATAAAGGCAATCACGGTAAACACGATCGCAAACGGGCGGGTTTTCGGCGTGATCGTCGCCTTGGGCATACTCGTGCGGTTGCGCATGGACGGGTTGTAGATATGCAATTTTTCGGGGAACAGCTTCCACCCGTAATAGGCGAGGAATCCAAAGGAGAGGTTGACCGCGCCCACGAACGCAATCGGGGATATGAACGCAAATATTTCGTTGTAACCGTAAGTATCGAAGCGCAAATCCAACCAATTATTGCTTTGCAAAAATTCGGCGGTTTCGGGCTTTGCGAAGTTGACGGAGAGGAGCAGGTATGCGCCGAAGAAGTAAACGAGGAACGCAACCGCCACCAAAGGCAACCAACGCCACCGCGCGAAAACATCCTCCCAAAGCCACTTTTTTTGCACCTTAACACGGGGCCGCAAAGAGGATTCAGGCTCTTTGTCGGGGTATTTGGGCTTGGGTGGGGGCGTGGGTTTTCTCGTCGTCGCCACCGCCGATTCCCTCGTCGTTTTCACCGTCGAAGTCGTGCTTTTCACTCCGCTCGAAGTCGTGCTTTTCGTGCCCGTAGCAGGCGCGCTCGTCGCGGGTTGCGATTTGGAAAGCGAAGTGGAAACGAACCGACCCGACGCGTCGCGCGGGCGGGTGGACGTGGGCGTTTCTTTATAGTATAAGACGAACTTTCCCGACGAGCTCATAACTGGCTCTTTTTTCGTCTTCGCCGTACTCTTCTTTTTTGTCGCCGTACCCGTTTTTTTCGCCGTGCTCTTTTTCGGTTTCGGCGGTTCTTCGGGGGGCGTGGGTTCTTCTACGATTTGTTTGGATAAAACTTTTGAATAAGTTTCTTCTTCCGGCATATTTTTTTCCTCTTTTGTGTGTTTTTACAGTAACCAAAGCAATATAATCTAAGCCAGCCCCAAAGCTATCTTTTTTGCGCTTTTCGGCTCGTCGTCATTATAATACTTGGGTATAATTGCTTCCTCCTTACCAAAAATCCCTAAAAAATCTAAGCTTTGGGGTGCGAAGCAATTTATAGCGAAAGAATTTATTTCGGATACAAGGCGAAAGCCGAAGGTCAACCAAGCGGTTTATCAAGGCTTTTAACGCCGTAGACGATTAAATTCTTCGCTAAAATCTGGGTTCGGATTTTAACCTAACGAGAGTCGAACTCGCAAGCCTTAAAAGTGTATTTTTTGCATCTTCCGCCAAATGCGTTCTTGTAGTATTCCTATACGACTGCGCCCACCTTTGCCAAAATCTGCTAAAAAATCCAACTTTTAAGGTGCTACGCAGTTTTCACGGGCGAAAAATAAGTAAGACGAGGAAATCGACCGCAAACATACCGTCCGTATGATAAGGGCGATTGACGCTGTATTACGCCAATTTTTCGCCGTCAAAACCTTTCGAGTTCGACTCTCGTTAGGTTAACCAAAAGACGACGAACGCAAGTACTACGTTCCCGATCGTTTCGTATTTATAATACTTCACCCACGACTCTCCGTCGGTGTCTTGGGAAGCGATATGTTCCATGGTGATAGACCCGATCAAGCAAAGCAAAGAGATACAGGTATAAATAATTTCGTACGCGCTCGAAAAAATGAACGCAAAGAGCAAGTTGATTCCGAGCAGGACGATAAAAAGAATGTAGGTCGATCCGTACATGTCCACGATTTCTTCTTCGTCTAAATACCGCACGAGCAAAAAGAGCGGTGGCGTTATGACGAGGCACGCGCCGATACCGACGAACCATTGCCAAACCGCCCAAGTCCAATGGAAAAGGACGGCGAATAAAACGATAAGCCCGATCGTGAGCAAGACCGCACCGCAAACGACGATCCACAAAATTTGCTTTTTCGTCAAACGAATTTCCCGCTTCGGCTTTTTCGGCTTGGGCGTAGGTTTGGGGTTTTCCGCTTTCGGTTTCGGCACGGGCTTTGGTGCGGGTGCAGGCTCGGGTTCGGAAGGCGTTAAGGTTTTTGAATAAATTTCTTCCTCTGGCATAATTCCCACCTTTTCTTTATAGTATCAATATTGTAGCATATTAAGAAAGATAAGTCAACCTATTTAACAATGAAAAACGGCTCGCAAAAGCGAGCCGAGAATTATAATCGAGGGAAAAGCCGTCGCACAGTTTTGACGGGATAGAGAATGGATACGAGGGCGACGGAAAGAAAGATACAACACCCGCCCTGCAACAGGTTGCCAAGGATATTGGGCGTTGCGCCGATCACACCGTAAAGCAGGCATTCAAAGAGGAAGTAGCCTGCTACCATTAACGCTTCGCCAAGAATCGCGGAGAGGGCGCGCGGGATAAAATCCAAGGCGTCTTTTCGTATGCGTTTTTTCAAAAACGCGTATACCGTGTATGCGACGAGCGCGTCCAAACCCTTGATAAGAAAGGTGGCGGGCGCGTATATAGCGAAGCCCGAAACGATATCGGCGAGCGCGCTTCCCACCGCCGCGGCAACGCTCCCAAAGAGCGGACCTAAGCACCACGCGGAAAGGAGCACGAATATATCGCCCGCGTTAAAATATCCCGAGGCGGGAAGGGGCACGACGATCAGCACCGTGCCTATACAGCATAACGAGGCAAAAAGTGCGGTGAACGCGATTTGTTTTGCGGGGGAAAACCCGCGTAAAGATACTGCTTGTTTCATAACACCATTATTATACTACTCGAAAACGCGAAAGTCAAGCGTGTGAGAGAAAATTTTTTGTGAAATTTTACGCGCGGGCGGGCTTGATACATTCCCCCGTCGCCGCACTTTGGAAGATTACGAAAAATCCCTTGTCCGTATCGAAAGGGGAAGCGGGCACGAACGAGCAAACCTCTTTGATTTCCTCGGGCGGGGAATTTTTATCCTCCGCGACGAGCGCATAGCAAATATATTTGGCTTTTCCGTCGTCGTACACCACGCCGACGAGGTATTGCGGGGCGTTCTCCTCGCCTTTAACGCGCACCCATTCGCTACACGAAAACGCGCCTTTGAGCGTTTCGTCCGCGGGGTAATTTTTGAGTAGCTCGTCGATCTCGTCTTTTACGGAGCGGTAATATCCGTCGGAATCGGTCGTAAACGCAGGGCGTACGCCTTGATCATTGCCATCTTCCGAAGGGTTAAGCCCCGCTTTTGATTCCGCGTCTTGATCTGCGCTTTGAGTTTGTGCATTTTCGCTATCTTCGTTAGACACACTTTGTTCATTTTCTTCCTCCCGATAATAGTTTTCCGTGGCGAGCGTTTCGTCGTCGTAGCCCTCGCTTTTTTCCTCGCTCACCGCTTCCGCAACCGCGGTTTTTTCCTTTTCGGTTTTGGCTTTCGAGGGGGGCAGGGTTGCGTGCAATATCTTTTTCCAATCGTAACTGCCGTGCCCGTTCACCCCGTACGCGATCGGCGTGATCTCGTTTTTGATAAAGCAAATAATCGCGCAAAACCCTTCCGAAATATCCATATCCGAAAGGATATTAAAAAGGGATTTTCCGCGAAGCGGAAGAAGCTCCGTCTTCCCGCGCGTATCGCTTAAAAGACAGTAATATTCGCCCGATACGAGGGGCGCGAAATTGATAATCGAAACCTCAATCGCCGTGTTTTTTCCGTATTGTTCCACTTTCACCAGCCCCGAAAGCGTTTTCCCGTCCCCCGAAAATCCTTGTTTTGCCTGTCGTAAAATGCACATTTTTTTCATATAATTCATAGTAGAGCCTCCCGCGCGTGTCTATATGGTATATTATATATTTTTTCACGGGTGAAAAAAGGGAAAAATTTCTCGTTTTTTCTCTTTTTTTGTCGAAACTTTTTTGCGGGAATTCCCGTTTTATTGTTGACCTTGACGGCGTTTTCGCGTATAATAGAAGAGATGAAAAACGGCGGTATAAAAATTTGGATACTTCGAATCGCGCTCACGCTCGCGTGCCTTTTTGCGTTCGCTTGGATTTTTTCCAACTCCTTGCAAACGGGGGAGGAGTCGTCCTCGCAAAGCGTTGCCGTGGTGGATACCGTTCAAAAAATCGTAGGCGCGATTGCGCCCGATTCGCCCATCGCGACCGCGACGGGCGAGGCGTACGATAGATTGCACGGGCAAATTCGTACGATCGCGCATTTTTGCGAGTTTGCCCTGCTCGGGGCGTTGCTCGTTTGGTGCTACCGCTCGTATACTCGCGATAAGGCGTTCGCCTTTTTGCCCGTCGCGCTCGTCTTGCTTACGCCACTTATAGACGAGTGCTTGCAAACGCTCGTCGGGGGCAGGGGCGCGGAATTGTTCGACGTGTTCGTGGACTCGCTAGGCGGAATAAGCGGTTGCGCGTTTGCGGGAATCGTGCTGTTTTTAATTTGGTGTATCCGAAGAAAGAGGGAGGGGAAGTAAATGGCGCAAGAAAGTATGGAAATCGCGCTTATCAAGTATAACAAAAAAACTTGGAGCAAAAGCGCGTTGCTCGGCTTTTTTATCGGGCTTGCCGTTATCGTGCCGGGGATTAGCGGTTCGACGGTGGCGATTATTTTTAAGCTGTACGACCAATTTTTGTACGCAATGGGGAATCTGTTGAAAAGCTTCAAAAAGTGCTTTTTGTTCCTGCTCCCCATTGGAATCGGGGTAATTTTAGGGGTACTGCTCGGCTTTATCGCCGTCAAACGCCTGTTGGATATTTTGCCGTTCGCTATCGTTTGCCTGTTCGCAGGACTCATGTGCGGGGCGTTCCCCGCCGTCAAGGACGAGGTAAAGAGCGCGGAGCGTACGCCCCTTCGAATACTGCTCTTTGCGCTTGGACTGTTTATCCCGCTCGTTATCGGCGTGCTTTCGGCGTTTTTGGGCGAGGGTGGAGAAACGGACGCGTTTGCGCGCGTGGAGTGGTGGCATTTCTTTATCGCGCTCCTCGTCGGCGCGGTCATGAGCGTTACGCAAATCGTACCCGGACTTTCCGCGAGCGCGTTTTTAATGGCGATCGGTTGGTTTGCCTCGGTGGTGGATAGCGTGAGCTTTACCTATTGGCAGGAAAACCCCGCGGTATTTTTGGTGTACGCGGGCTTGGGATTGGGGTTCGTCGGCGGTTTGCTCGGCTTTTCCAACCTACTTACCCGCCTGTTCGCAAGGGCAAGACACACCGCGTATTTTGCGATCGTGGGACTTTCCCTCGGTTCGATACTGTCCATGTTTTGTAACGGGGATATCGTCGCGGTGTACGCGTCTTGGGCGGGCGGTGCGCCCGTACTCGATATCGCGCTCGGCGTGGCGTTGTTCGCCGTTGGAATCGTTTGCGCCTATTTGCTCGTGCGCGTGGAGAGAAAGAAAAAGGAATGAGCAAACTCTTGGAATGGCTCGCGCGCTTTCGCGCGCGAAATACGCGTAGCGGGTTTACCTGCGACTGTTGCGAGTGCGAAATCTTCGATTATCCCTTGCACCGCGTTTGCGCACGGTGCGAAAAGAGCTTTCTTGAAAACACGGGCAGGTTTTGCGAGAAATGCGGAAGAAAAACGCTTGCGGAGGGGATTTGTCTTTCCTGTAAACGGGAAGCGCCCGCGTTCAAACTCGGCGTTTCGCCGTTCGTGTATTTTGGGGAGGTTGCGTCGCTTATCAATAGAGTCAAGAACGGAAACCGCCGTTTGGCGTGCTACTTCGGCGAGCGTATGGCAACGCGGTTTTTGGAAGCCGTACCCGAGGCGAAAATGCGCTTTGGCGAGGGCAGGTATGCGGTGAACGAGTTCCCGCTTGGGATTGGCGACGACGGAAAGCGTTGGAAAGAGGGAGAAACGCTGTATATCGCGCCCGTTCCAACGACGGAGGAAAGTCGGCGGGCGCGCGGGTATAACCAAGCGGAAGAGTTGGCGCAAGCGGTCGCGGAACAGCTCGTGGAAGAAGGATTGACTATTGCGTACTGCCCAAACGCTTTGGAGAAAAGGGAAACTTCGGAACAAAAGAAGCTTTCGTTTTCGGAACGCGTGAAAAGCGCGGAGGAAGCGTACCGCGTGCAAGATAGGTCGCTTTGGAAGGATAGGACGGTGCTTCTCGTGGACGATATTATGACGACGGGCGCGACGGGTAGCGCGTGCGCACGGCGACTGTATAAGGCGAAGGCAAAAGAGGTGTTTTTCCTCGTCGGCGCGTCCTTGCCCGAAAAGAAATGAGAAAACGAATATCCCCCGTCCGCGCACGGCGCGGACGGGGGATACGCTTAACTTTTCGAGTTCGGCTCTCGTTAGGTTAACCTTTCGAGTTCGGCTCTCGTTAGGTTAACCTTTCGAGTTTATACGAAGCGACGGGCTTCGATATAGAACTTCCAACGGGTTTTGCTCATTTTTTCAATGCGCGCGTAATCGGAAGCGGTGTGTAAAATGTAATCGTTGCCAAGATACACGGCGACGTGCCCGACGCGCTCCACGCCCGTGAGGTGCTGTCGGCTTTCGTTGGTGAAATAAATGCAATCCCCGCGTTGTAGCTCGGCTTTGGGCACGAAAGTTCCCTGCTTTACCTGCGTGCGAGTGGTCACTTGCAACAGCGTGTCCGCACCCTTGTAAAACATATATTGCACGAGCGACGAGCAGTCGAATTTTTGCGCGGTAAACCCCGAAAGCAGTTTGCCTTTGCCGTCGTGTAGGCGCACCGCGCCGTACACGTACGGCACGCCGAGTTGTTTATACCCCTCGTCCAGCACCTTTTCCACGCGCTCGTTCTCACTCTTTTTAAGGGTGAATACTGCCGCGTATTCCGCGTATAAATACGCCGTTTTGCCACGGTAGTAGGTCTTATACCAATTCCCGCTTTTGCCCACGACGGCGTAAGTTTCGCCCTCGTGTGCCTGTCCAACGATCGCGTAATCCGTACCCGCGCCTGTGCGCAGGTTCACGCTGTCGCCCGTGCAAAGTATGTATTGCATTTTTTCCACGACGGGGGTCGGCGTGGGCGTCGGCGTGGGGGTCGGCGTTGGCTCGACGGGAACTTGCGGAGTTTCTTGGGGCGGAGTCGGCTCAGAGGAATTGCCCGAATCCACGGGCGTTTCTATTATGGATTCGCCGGAAGAACCGCTCGTTTCGGACGAGTCCGAGGGATTGCACGCCTGTAAGGCGAGCGCGGACGCGGATAGCGCGACCGCGAGGAATAGGGTAAAAAGTTTCTTTCTTTTTTTCATAATCGTACCTCGTTTTTCTAGTAAAAAATTTGCGTTGAAAAACACACCGACTATTGTACACGCTCGCTTGCAAAAAGGCAAGAGATAAACGCGCGCCAAAAAACGGTAAACGCGGTAGAAATCGTTAAAAATGGGGATAACAGGTATGAAACGAACGAAAAAACCGAGCGTTTTTCCAAAATTACGCATTGCCGTTAATTTTTTTCAATTTGTGCCCCGCCGTTGCTTGCGAAGAAACGAAAACTATGGTATAATTAAATTGTTATGGAGAAATTTTTGACGGATTTGCATAGCCATTCGGCGTTTTCCTTCGACGGCGTAAACGCGCTTTCGGAAATGCTGGAAAGCGCGCTTGAAAAAGGAGTGGCGTTTTACGGCGTGTCCGAGCACGTGGATTTTGATATTTGCCCTGAGGCGCAACTCGTTCGAAAACAAGAAATCGACGCCGAGGCGTATTTTCATACCGCTCGGCATTTGCAAGAAGATTACGCAGGCTGTATGAACGTGCTCGTGGGCGCGGAGTTTGGATATAGCGACGATAGGGCGATACAAGAAAAATATATCGCGTTTTACCGTCGGTATCAACCCGATTTCGTGGTAAATAGCGTGCACAGCAAGGACGGCTGGGATTTTAGCTTGAAACGGGCGTTTTACGAAGACGGGCGTTTGCGGGATAAAAAAGAGGCGTACGCGGACTATTTCCGTTTGGTGCAAAAGAGCTTGGACGCGCCGTATCCCTACGATATTATCGGGCATTTTACTTACGTCGTGCGCTACGGTCCTTACGAAAACCCGTCCGCGAGTTTGGCGGAGTTTGGCGCGGAGATCGACGGCGTATTAAAGGGGATTATCGAGCGGGAGAAAATTCTCGAAACGAACACTTCCATGCACGGGGGTAAGGGGCTTGCGTTGCCCGCCCGTGAAATTCTCGAACGGTATTTCGCGCTTGGCGGAAGAGCAGTTTCTTTCGGTTCGGACGCGCATACGACCGCCCGAATCGTAGAGCGTAGAACGGAAGTGGTAAGCCTTTTGAAAGAGATTGGATTTACTTATATCACCGTGCCCTGCAAAGGGGAACGGATTAAGGTGGAGATATAATGTCGGAATTGGATATTTTGAAGCTTTTGCAATATTACGGCGAGGAAACGGATATCGCCGATTTCACGCCCGAGGAATTGCAAGATATGCTCGAACGCATGGAAAACGACGGAGCGCCGTTGCCCATGACCAAAGAACAGTTCAAGGAAAAGTATTTCGAGTATTACGACGATATCAAGGACAAGACTCGGAAGAAACAGGATTGGTGAGAAATGAAGAAGAAGTACGAGGCGATCGTGTTTGACGCCGACCACACGCTCTTGAATTATATAGCGGACGAAAAATCGGCGTTTGCACGCTTGTACGCATACATGGGTACGCCGTTTGACGAAGAACTGTGGCAGGCGAGCCGTCGCGCTTCGGAAGAAACTTGGACGGACGCGGGTATGTACGACGTGACCGATTCGCGCGTGCAGGCGCGGTATCACGAGGTATACCGCACCCACGTGGAAGATATTTTCAAAAGACTGTTTTTGGAGTTTCCCCGTTTGCAGGGAAAAATCACTCCCAAGCGCGCGGGCGAGATTTTTTTGGAAAATCTCGAAACGGGCGGGGAAACGCTCGAAGGCGCGACGGAGCTTTTGCAAACGCTTTCGAAAGACTATTCGCTGTATATAGCGACCAACGGACTTTCCGTGATTCAACGGGGTAGATTGCGCGAGATAGAGCGGTATTTCCAAGGGCTGTATATTTCCGAGGAAGTCGGGGCGATCAAGCCCGCGCCCGCGTTCTTTTTGCGGATACTTAAAGATACGGGCTTGCGCGCGGAATCGTTGCTTATGGTGGGGGATTCGTTGACCTCGGATATCGCGGGCGCGAACGGCGTAGGCATAGACGGGTGCTGGTACAACCCGCGCGCCGTAGAAAATAAGAGCGGGATTTGCCCCGAATACGAGATTCGTTTTTTAGGGGATTTGACGGAGATACTTTAATATATGGAAAAGGCGCAAAAGAAAATCGATTGGGGAAAAACTTTGGAAACCGCGCGCGAACTGCTCGGGAGCGTGCGTTTTATGTTTTTCGAAACTTTGCTCGCCCTGCTCGTAGCGGCGTTCCGCTCGGAAGTGGTAGGGGCGGTGCTTTTCGTTGCGCTCATTTCCTTAAAGCTCGTCGTTTGCGAGGATATTCTTGCGACCACTTTGCCCTTCTTGCTCGTTTCCGCGTTTTTGACGAGCTGTTACGATTCGTTTAATACCTTTATCGTGTTTTTGCCCGCCGCACCCGTCGTGGTGTTTTGCGTGCTTTTTCATTTTATCGTATACAAAAAGCCCTTCCTCGGCGGGGAAAGCGCGGACGGAATCGGGCTTGTGGCAATCGCCGTCACGCTGGGCGGGATCGGCGGGTTTACTTTTATGGAGTACGCGCGGGGCGCGTTCTATTTGTTCGGTTTGGGCTTGGGCTTGCTCGTGGCGTACTTCCTTATGAAATCGCAGTTTTCCGTTCGGTACGGCTACGATATGCGCGAGCGGTTCGCGCTCGTAATGACCCTGTTTGGCACGCTTTGCACTTGCATGGTGCTGTTCGGGCATTTGCGGAATTTGTTCTCGTTGCCCAACGGCGCGTATAGCTACGGCGTTTCGCCGAATAATATTTCCACTATGTTGATGTTCGCGATGCCCTTCCCCATGTATTTGGGTAGGAAGCATAAATGGAAGACGGCGCTCGTGGCGGCGTTTTTCGCAGGCATTTGCGGAACGCACTCGCGGGGCGGATTTTTAATGGGCGGAGCGGAACTGATCGTATGCGCGGTACTTTGGCTCAAAGAGGGAAAATGGACGAAAAAACGGGTGCTCGGCATCGTGCTTGCGGGCGTGGCGACGCTTGCGGTGGCGGGCGCGGCGATTTGGGAAACGCTGTTCGAGCGTTTGCTCGGCTCGTCGCTGACGGAAGAGGTGCGCTTCACCATGTTGAAAGAGGGCTTCCTCAATTTTGCCGACCGTCCGCTGTTCGGAACGGGGATTTTGGACGACTCTATCGCGTACGGGGAAATGAATAAAAAGGGCACGATGACTTGGTATCATATGTTTATTCCCCAAGTGGTGGGGAGTATGGGCGCGCTCGGGGTGTTCGCCTATACCATGCAGGCGCTCGGGCGGTACGATTTGGTAATGAAATCGCGCAGTCCTTGGTCCGTTTGCTTGGGCGTTTCCTATTTAGGACTGTTCTTAATGAGTCAAGTAAACCCCGGGGAGTTTTGCCCGATACCGTTCGGACTGTTGGCGGTATTGCTGTTCATTTTGCAAGAACGAAGACTCTCCGAGCAAACCTTGCCGATTGCAAGCAGTTTTTGGCGGGGCGCGGAAAAGGGCTTTTACGAAATAGAACGCGTGGACGGAAAATAAACGAAAAGATAATCGCCTTGGAATCTTGCGACTCCAAGGCGATTACCTATATATGATAAGGGGGAAAATGATGAGCTACGTTGCGTTCGGTTGTCCCCAACCGATTTACAAGTATATTTTATCATATCCTTACGAAAAAGTAAATGGAATGATTGCAAATTTTTCAAAAACTTTTTTTCTGTTACAAACGGAACATTTTTTGTGAAAACGGCAAATCTCGCGTTTGCGTTTTTCTTTGGTTTTTACAAAACCGCGAAAAACGGAGAAAAATCGTGTTTGCTCCAATTCTCGTCAGGTTAAAACGGTTGACTTTTCAAAACGGGTGTGTTATAATATCCATACTAAAATTTTTTGGAGGTATCATTATGAAAAAGATTAAGTTGTTGTTGGTGGCTATTTTAACCGTTATGCTTAGTTTGTTTTCGCTTGTGGCTTGTGGAGAAAAGGGTAAATATAATATCGTTTCGGCTGGAAGCGTTACCGTAGAAGCGGGCGAGGAAAATTCCTCTTATATTGAACTGAAAAGTGATAGCGTTGCGGTTGTAGTACTCAAAGTTGAAGTTCCTGTTGTTGGAGAGGTTAAACTTGAAGGCGAAGGCGTTTGGGCTAAGGGTGAAGAAAAAGGTTCAATCGTTATTACGCTTGAAGGGATTGAATATAATGCAACGAAAGACGGAAATAAATTGACGGTCAAGGTTTTGGGCGTAGCATTTGTTTTTGAAAAATAAAAAATGAAGACGAAAGAAAAACCGCGTTCGGTACACCGAACGCGGTTTTTTCTTTCGTGTTTAGATATTCAGGATTCGACAAATACGCTTGTTCAAAACCATGAAAATAAGGTCGAGAACCCAAACGACCGTGAAACCGCCGATCAAACGCACGATAAACGCGACGATCTTGCCTTCTTGCAATCTCGTAATTGCACCGCAGATCCAAGAAGTGAAGGGAATGATCGCGAGGATCAAGCTCACCAAGGGTTCAAGTCCAAAATAATCTTTTTTAGAAGCCATGTTAAATACCTCCCTTATTTATTTTATACTTCTATTATACTATATAAAATGGATTTTGTCAACGACTCAAAACAAAAAAAATCGTCTGCGTAGACGATTTTTTTGGCTTATTCGTTTTCTTTGCGTTCTTCGTCCGTGCTTTGCGGTTCGTTTGCTTCACGGCTTTGTTTGCAAAGTCGCATAAGCATAAAAAAGAGGAACGCGGAGATACCGCATATCCCTGCCCAAACCCAACCGAGGAACGCGCCCACGGGTACGAGCGCGGCGATACAAACCGCCGAGAGTACGGTGAAAATAATTTGTAAATACAGCATGATAACTCCTTTCGAAAGATTTCTCTATTTATATATTATATATTGTATCACGCGCGCGCGTAATTGTCAAGAAAAAGTGTGCGCAATGCGTTGACAATTATAAAAAAAACGGGTATAATATAGAAACGAAAAGGACGAGTATTATGGAAGCACCCAAAGGAATGATAAAAATAGACCCGCACGTACATTCGAGCGGAGTGAGTAAATGTAGTAGCGCGACCGTGCAGGCGATCGTGGATATGAAAATGTCGCAGGGCTACGACGGCGTCGTGCTCACCAATCATTGTCAGCCGTGGTATTACGAACCGCCGTTCCATACGATTTTTATGCGAAAGGTGATTGCCGAGTATAAAGAAATGCAAGCGTATGCAAATCCGCTCGGTTTCCGCGTTTTGCTCGGTTTGGAAGTTACTTTATCCAAACCCGTTTTTGCCGATTGGCTTTTGTACGGTGTGACGGAAGAATTTTTGTTACAATCGCCTTGCTTGCACGCGCTTACGCAAGAGGAACTTTTTAATTATTGTAAGGAACACGGCGTCGTCATGGTGCAGGCGCACCCTTTCCGTCACGGCGGGGCGTTGAAAGAGAGAATGTTGAATACCTATACGGATTTCATGCACGGCATAGAGATCAACTGTACGCCTTGCGACCTTGAAAATTGGGAAGCGGTGGTGGAAACGGCGAAAAAATACGCTTTGCTTACCACTTGCGGAACGGATTACCACTCGGCGGACAGAACCTTCCGAGGCGGAACGTTCGTGCCCGATTGGGTTTTTACGGCGGAGGATCTTGCAAAGTATCTTAAAGAAACTTCTCAAACGGAGATATTCTTGGAAGAGAAATATTTGAAATTGCCTTAAAAAGCAAAAAAATTTGTTTTTTTGGTATATTTCCGAAAAAAATTGGAAAAACTTTGAAAAAGTGCGAAAAAACAGTTGACAAAGGGAAAAGAAAGTGGTAATATAGACGAGCTGTCACGCGGGGAGCGCAAAAAAGCTCCCGAAAAAGCCAAGCAAAAATAAAAACTGAAAAAAATTAAAAAAAAATTTGAAAAAGTTTGAAAAAATGCTTGACAAGGTAATATAGTTTGTGGTAGAATATACAAGCTGTCACCGCGAGAGCGTGATAGACCGAACTGAAGTTCGGTAAAAAGCAGATTAAAAATAGAATAAGAAAGAAATGAGATTTATTTGACAGAAATGCAAATGAAAGGTAATTTCCGTTAATTTTTCAAAGTAAACTTGAACAAACACAAGTATAACCTTGAAAGCAAGTCAGCAAAGAGATAACAAAAAATAGTTAGAGCCGTTGCTACTGAGAAGTAGCGACTTTAAACAATTAAACTTAAGAGTTTGATTCTGGCTCAGGATGAACGCTGGC
>JAFQGG010000042.1 GCA_017415505.1 Clostridia bacterium | reverse complement strand
CAAAAGCTACACGAATATATTTACTATTACAACAACGAGAGAATATCTCGTAAACTAAAAGGAATGAGTCCTGTACAATACAGAACTCATTCACAAGCAATTTAATTTAATTTTTTGTCCAACTTTTTGGGTTCACTTCAGGGCGGTTTTAAGAGAAACGAGGCTTTGAAAAATGGGGAAGAAATAGGGAATTTTGGCTGGATTCCTTATAAACAAAGGGAAGTCGTTGGGTATGCGAGCGTTCAAGTCCCGTTGCCTCAACCAAAAATAACGGATAGCCGTTGGCTGTCCGTTATTTTTATTGTTTCGTTTTTGCAACGGGACTTGAGGGTGGGAGCCGTTTTGCGGGAGCAAAACGCTTTGCCTTACGATACTTGGGGAACGGATAGCTTGACGGCAAAGTCGGCAATTGATAATTGCCGAGCGGGGCGCGCCGCTAAAGGCGCAAGTCCCGTTGCCTCAACCAAAAATACGGCATACCCATTTGGGTACGCCGTATTTTTACTTTCGGCAACAGATCGCGGAAACCGCGTATTATCGTGGGTGCATGCGAGGAGCGACCGAAAACGATGGTTTGAAAGAATAAGAAAATGGTCGGCGCGACGACGCTCTGCCCGCAGGGCAGATACCCGTTGGATTAACATTTAAAAGTTTAATATTTTATGCAAAAAACACGATTGCAAATGAAAAGCAACCGTGTTTTTTTGCTAATTCTTTCTACCGATTAAATAATCGATGTCTTCGTCGAAATAATCGGCAATTTTACAAAGGTTCGTTAAGGAAATTTCCCTTTGACAAAGCAAATACCGCGAAATCGTTTGCTGTGGAATATCTACTTTTCTTGCAAACTCGGAGATACTCATATCGCCGATTAAAAGTTTTAAGTTTTGAGCAAAAGCAATAATAAATTTATTTTCCATATATTTATTTTACACCAAACGGTGTATTTTAGTTGACTTTACACCAAACGGTGTGGTATAATATGCATACAAAATAAATTTTTGGAGGTTTATAGGGTATTTATGGCAAAGAAGAAAACTTCATTCAGAATTATAGCCCTTGTTTTTATAGTAATTATACTTTTTTCTTCTTGTTTATCCGCGAAAAGTCAAGAAAAAATTAAAGTGTCTTGGATAGATGCAGATGGTTCACTAATTCAAATAACATATCTTGATGAAATAGATAATTTTCAAGAGAGAGAACTTCCTTCTGATACTGAAAAATGGCATTATACTGATTGGAAAATTGTTTATTCTACTGATTTAGTCATTTGCGTTGCGCAACGTGTTGAGAGAATTAAATATATTTGGAAAAATATTGATGGCTCTATCATACAAGAAAAAATTGGAGTTTATAGTGAAAAATTGACTCATCCTGAAATGTACGATTCTAAGGAACAATGGAAATATACTGGTTGGAATAAATCTTTTATTGAAAATACTTGTATATTTACACCGCAAAGAATACCCAACGAAGAATATTTTTCGGGAAATGTTTTCCAAATTGTTTTGAATGATGAGTCGGGAACGCCTATATCGACTGGAAGTGGCTTTATCTTTAACGAAGAGGGCTGGTTTATTACTAATAATCATGTCATGGATGGTGGTTTTTCAGCTAGTGCATATTTTGATATTCCAAATATAGAAACAGGAGAAGATTATTCCAAATTATCTGTTATTGGTGGTGTGTATAACAATAAGGAACTAGATATCTTTATAGGAAAATTAGAAAATTATGCAAAGCTAAAGGATAATTATCGGAACATTATATTTAATGAGAAGTATGAAATAGGAGAAACAACATACAGCATAGGTTATCCTAATTCTTCATTGTTTATGCAGATAAATCAAGGAACATTACTTGAAGAATACAAAGATATTTATAGTAAGATATATAATACATATTATCTTTTATCGGATAGTTATATAGCGCCAGGTAGTAGTGGTGGGATTTTAGTCAATGAAAATTTTGAAGTAATTGGAATTACAACACTTGGTCTATATGCGGATAATAGCCAAACAGTTTATATAGCGGGCGGAGCTGTACCAACAAATCTTTTTTATAATAGAACAAAAAACCCAAACGAATTAGACTTAAAGTTGTTGAATGAAATATATTTATAGATTTAGGAGATATTACAAATGAAAAACGTATTAAAAAAATCCAGTGTTGTATTGATGACGCTTATTACCTTATTTTCTTTAATGATCTTTACTGCTTGCGGCGAAAGTGAGAAAAAAGAAGATGACAGCTTGGGGAAGATTACTACCTTTTACGAAACTGTTGTAGACTCGCAAAAATGCATGGACACTGTCGCGGATGATATTTATTCCTGCTGGTATGATGCTATTTATAAAGACGAGTATTATGGGAGTATCGATTTAGCGATAGCGTATGCGCAAGATCATAATAAAGAAAATTTGGCGAAAATTGAAGAAAATGAACCGATAATTCAATCGCTCTATAAAGAAGTAAGAGATACTAACTTATCCGTTGAAATAAAAGCAGTTATGTCTGCTTACTCTGATTATTATGAATTTGTCGTTAATGTTAGCGGATCCTTTAATAGTTATTCTGCAAGTAAAGAATCTTTGAAAAAGGAATTGGCTAGTGCTTTAAAAGATTTGGCACTTGAAATTTAATTGAGAGGTTCAAGATAGGTACAAACTGCTCAACCAAAAATAACGGATAGCCGTTGGCTGTCCGTTATTTTTTTCGTTTATGAAATATGATTATTCGTTCATATGAAAATATTTTCATATTTTCCTGCGGGGCGTTTTCTTGCGTTTGCAAGGCAAAGGCAAGGCGGTTTTTGTAGGTAAAAACATATGAATATTTATACATATGTTCCTGCGTTCATACGTAGGACGAAAAACAATCCCTTGCGGGGAAACCGCAAGGGATCGTTTTTATGCTTCCGTTTTCGTTTCCACGGGTTCGTCGTGGTGGTGTACGTGTTCGCTCTTGGCGTGTTTGCCGTGGACCAATAGGAAGTTGATCACGATCGCTACGGCGTACAGTATCAAAGTGAAAATAAGAATATTTTGATAGTTGCCCGTCTTATGCACGATAAGATCGGCGATTTGGTTGCCCGTCAAGCCCGCCATTGCCCACGCGGAAAGCGCGATACCGTGAATGGAGGAAATTTTACCCATACCGTAAATATCCGAAAGCAGGGTGGGCAGGTTGCTAAATCCACCGCCGTAGCCGAGGTTTACGACAATGAGCAAGGCGATACAAATAATCGCGATTTCGTTGGTAATTGCTCCGCTAATCAGCGCGACGGCGGTAAAGACGAGCTCGCTTATAAGTATGATTTGATAAATGGTATTTCTATCTTTGAGGTGATCCCCGATCGTGGAGTAGCCCAATCTACCCGCGGCGTTGAAGAAGCCGGTCATGGTGCAAAGAATCGCCGCGATATTGCTCAAACCGATTGCCGCGTAAATATCTTTTTCGTGAGAAATGAGCGCAAGCCCGCAGGTTATATTGATATAGAAAATCAACCAAACGCCGAGGAATTTAAGGTCGGTGAAAATCTTGAAACGGGAGAAGAATTGCTTGAAGTCAAACTTCTCGTGTTTTTCCACCCAGCCCTCGGGCTTTTTCAAAAGCAAGTGTCCCACGAACATCATTATAAACCAAACGCCTGCGAGGATATACAACGCTTTTTCCGCGCCCTGCGAATTGATCAACGCCTCGATAATGGGGGAGAAAATCATTTTCGCCGCGCCGAAGCCCGCCACGGCAAGCCCCGTTGCCAAGCCCTTGTTGTCTTTGAACCAAAGCATGAGCGTTTTCACGGGCGAGAGATACCCAAGACCAAGCCCGATCCCCATAATTACGCCGTAGAACAAAAGAATGAGTGGCATACTGTGCAAGCGTACGGCAAGTCCCGTACCCGCTACGCCGACCGCAAAGCAAATCGTTGCGATAAGACTTGCTTTATGTATGTCTTTTTCCACGAAATTGCCGAGGAACGCCGCGCTCATGCCGAGGAAGAAAATGGCGAGCGAGAACGCCCAGCCGAGCATGTCCGCGTTCATACCGTTTGCAGTGAAAGTTTCCTGTATGGGCGCGCTAAACAGCGACCAACAGTACACGGTTCCAATCCCGCAGTGCAAAAGCAACGCGGGAATCGCCGCGCGCGTCCATTTGTTACTGAATTTTTTCATATCCGAATACCTTCCATGTGTTTAATCCATTGAACATTATAGACCTTTGAAACGGTTTTGTCAACTATAAACGCCTAAAAAAGCAAATAAAAAGCAAAAGTTTTTCTCACGCGATTTTTTGTCGGAAAAGCGGATTTCGGTTGACAAGCACGGTGGCAGGTGTTATACTATAAAGGAATAAAACGAACCTGCCTCAACGTGCGACTTTTTAGCTCTTTTCCGTTCGTCGTCATTATAATACGGTAAGTATAATTGCTTCCTCCTCACGAAAAATAGCTCAAAAATTCGCGTATTGAGGTGCAAAGCAATTTTCAGCAACCGAATTTTAGAGATAGACGAGGCGAAAGCCGAAGAACAACCAAACGGTTTATCAAGGCTTTTAACGAAGTATAGCGCAAAATTCGGTGCTCAAAATCAGGTTCGGCTTATTCCTTTATAGTATACTATATAAGGGTCGTAAAGGAGGGAAAAATGTCGATAAAGAATTTCTGGATATATTATAATTCCGTACATATCGCGTCCGATTTTTGCGTGGACGAATTCGGTTGGCACAACTCCGACCCCGAGTACGCTTTCCAAGAAAAACGCATCAATTATATTATACAGTTCGTCGTAAAAGGGAAATGTTTGCTCACCGTTTGGGAGGGCGCGAACAAGAAAGAGTACGAGGTGAAAGAGGGGGAAGCGTTCGTTATGTTTGCGGGCACGCAACACCGCTACGTTTCCGATTTCAAAGAGGGCTGTGCGCGGTATTGGCTTTCCATTTCAGGAAAGCGCGCGGAAGAGGCGCTGTTCCGTTGCGGGATCACGCCCGCGCAAGTGGTATACTCGGGTTTTGACAGCGCGGAACTCGCGAAGCGTTTTCATAAATTTTATAAATGTATCCGCTCGGAAGGCGATATTTCCTTTTCCCTGCTTTCCAACGCTTCCGCGCTACTTGATACGGTCATGAAAGTTTGCTCAAAGGCGTCCAAATTCCAAGAAAACGCCGTTTCCGAACGGGAGCTTCTCGTTACCGCCGTTATGCACTATATCGAAAATAATCTCGGGGAAAAGCTCAATATCAAAGATATTGCCTATAAATTCGGGTACGAGCGATCGTATCTATATAGAATCTTCTTGGAGGAAAAAGGGTATTCCTTGCAACGCTATATCCTCGTTTGCCGAATCAACCGCGCCCGATTCTTGCTCGTGGAAACGGATAAACCCGTGCACGAGATCGTGCACGAGGTAGGCTACGAAAGCTACGCGTCCTTCTCCCGAGTCTTTATTCGCGAAACGGGACTAACGCCGAGCAACTACCGAAAATACAGCTCGTACAGATAAAAATTACGCCGACTTTTCAAGGGTTTGAAAGGTCGGCTTTTTTGTTGCCCGTTTTAACTCAAAAGAATAGTAAAAATGAAAAAAATAGCCATTTTCGAGGGAAAAAACAACAAATGAGTAATAAATAGACAACATTTGAGTATTGCATTTTTGCAAAATGTGTGGTATCATGGAAGTACTGAAAATATTAGGGTGGGGATATTTTACCACAAAGGAGCGAAAAATGCAAAAAATGCATGACGAACGGCGCGCGGAGAAGAGGAAACAGGCATGGTTAAAATACCTGTTTATTTTTTCCATTATCGGCGTACAGCTGATGAACTTTATCATTTTTTACGTCATTCAAAACGGCAACTCCATTTTGATGGCGTTCCAAATCAAGAAGAAGGGCGTGTCCTATTGGTCGTTTGACAATTTCAAGCGCGTGTACGAGGGCTTTTTCGGGGAAGGCGCGAACGCGTCCGAGCTGACGAAAGCGCTTATGAACACCTTTAAGTTCTACGGGTTGGGGCTTATCATGATGCCTGTTGCCTTGCTTACCTCGTACTTTATGTACAAAAAAGTACCCGGGCACAAAGCGATGCAAATTATGTTCTTTATCCCGTCCATTCTCGCGGGGATCGTGTGGTCTACGCTGTATAAAGAAATCGTGGGTATGCAAGGTCCGATCGTGAAACTGTATCAATTTATCAACGGTACGGACGAAATACCGCTGTTTTTAGGGGATTCGCGGTACGCGTTAAAAACGGTTATGGCGTATTCCGTTTGGATGGGGGTTGCAGGAAACTTCATTCTCTACGGCGGTGCAATGTCCCGTATCCCCACGGAGGTTGTCGAGGCGGGCAAGCTTGACGGAATCACTTGGTATCGCGAGTTCGCGCAAGTGGTGTTACCGCTCGTATTCCCTACGGTAGGCACGCAGTTTTTGCTCGGGTTGACGGGGCTATTCACGGCGAGCGGAAACATACTCTTCCTTACGGGCGGTGCGTACGGCACGAACACCATTTCCTACTTAATATTCCAAAACGTTTACGGGAACGCGGAAACTTCGAATACTTATAACTACGCGTCCTGCGTTGGGTTCTGTTTCACGATTCTCACCATTCCACTCGTTTTCGTGTCGAGGTATTTCCTCAATAAGATTGAAGACGTGCAATATTAAGGAGGGGCGTTATGAATACGAAAGTAATGAAAAAGAAGAAGGATATAGCGAACAGAAAATCCAAGGGCGAGCAAGTCGTACATATTATCGCAAGCGTGATTTTGCTTACGGTGGGCGCGTCGTATACCTTTGCGCTTCTTTGGGGCGCGATGGCGGGCTTAAAAACGCACGACGATTTCGTTATGAATCCTTGGAAACTTCCCGAAACTTGGAATTTCCGTAACTACGTAGACGCGTTTACCATGTTGAAAGTGCAAGAAACGAATATGCTCGGCATGATATTCAACTCCCTTTGGTTGGTTGCGGGCGGTACTTTTCTTTCCACGATGGCGGCTACGCTCATGGCGTACGCAATGACGAAATATAAATTCGTGGGCTGTAAATTGCTCTATGCAATTCAAATGTTCACCTTGATCGTACCCATTATCGGTACGCTCGGTTCGCAGTATAGACTCTTTTCCTCGCTCGGCTTTATCAATTCGCCTACGATCGTTTTGGCGTATACGGGCGGGTTCGGCGCAATGAATTTGTACATTTCCGCGTGTTTTAGAGGGATTTCCGACACTTACGCGGAAGCGGCGCGCATGGACGGCGCGGGACACTATACCATTATGTTCAAGATCATGCTTCCGTTGGCAAAGGGTATCATTATCGCAATGGCGGTTATGCAGGCAATTTCCATTTGGAACGATTCCCAAACCGCGCTGTTGTTCTTGCCCGATATGCCCACGCTCGCAACGGGTACTTATTCGGATATTTTCGAGCAGAAATTCAAGGTATACTATTTGGATACCCTGCCCGACGGCATGGTGGAAAAACGCTTTTTCTTCTACCGTTTGAAAGCGGGCGAAACGCAGGCGAGCGTGGAATATTCCCCCGTCGATTGGAAATACCGCACGGTAGTGTCCTTCCCGCCTCACCACGCGACGAGAGAAGACAAGTTTGATAAAAATTCGATTATGATTTCGCAGGCAGGCTTATACGGTTGCCGAAACGTGAGCGTTGCACCCGACGGTAGCTTGTACGTGGCGCATTATTGCGGAAACACCGCCGACCCGTTCACGGGCGTGTATCACGGCTGTACCTCGACCTTTATTTTCCGCTCGACGGACGAGGGGAAATCGTGGGAAACGATTGGGTACATTCCCTATCAACCGGACGAAACCAAGGACGAACTCGCACATTTGAAATCGGGGTTCGACGAACCGAGTATCGCGTTTTTGCCCAACGGTGAAATGCTTTGCTTGATGCGTACCTGCGACGTATTTTACGGCGCGCCTGAATGGGGTCCTACCTATCTTTCCAGAAGTAGCGACGGCGGAAGAACTTGGTCGAAACCCGAATATTTCAAGGACAGGGGCGCGTTACCGTGTTTGTTGCAACTCGAATGTGGCGTAACGCTCGCCGTAATCACCCGCCCGGGGATTTATGTTTACGCAAGTTACGACGGCGGAAAAACTTGGGACGACGGCTTGGAGATTATGACCGATCAAGACAGAAGTGGTCTTGCCAACGAACCGCCCGCAAGAGCGAATTTCCATCAATGGGCGGGAAGCTGTTGCAATACTTCCATTTTGGCACTCGATAAAAATAAGGCGATTTTGGCGTTTAGCGACTTCTATATCCCCGACGAAACGGGCGTGAAGAGAAAGGGCATTAAGACGGTGGAAATCGTCGTAGAAAACTAAAAAAGATTGACGGTTTTCCCCCGTGCGCTTTGGGCGCACGGGGGATTTGTTAAGGCTTCATTAGATTTTCTTGTTAAAAATATTAATGTGTAGAGTAAAGCGTTGACAAACGGAGGGGAAAATGCTAAAATATACGAAGAAGCGTTCGATAGCGAGCGCGATTCCCGCGTGTTTTTATAAACGCTACGGCGAAAAGAAGGGGATTTAATTATGAAAGATAATAGATGCGTCCATTTGGACTTCCATACCTCGGAAAGAATCAAGGGTATCGGCGCGGCTTTTGACGCGGAGGATTTTAAGCGAAATTTGAAAATTGCGGGGATCGATTCTATTTCCGTATTTGCAAAATGCCACCACGGCTGTTTCTATTACGAAGACACGAAGTTTTTCAAGCACCCGCACCTTTGCGGAAGTTTGCTCGATAAGCAAGTGCAAGCCTGTAAGGAAATCGGCGTTTCGACGAAAATTTACATATCTGCGGGGCTTGACGAGCATACGGCGATGGAACACCCCGAGTGGACGTTCGTGGACGAGAACGGCAAGCACCCCAGCGGGCATTGGTTTAGCCGTCTTTGTTTCAATACGCCGTATTTGGAACTTTTGAAAGAACAAACGGCGGAAGTGGTGAAAAAATATATGCCCGACGGCGTATTTTTCGATATTATCGCGGAAGTGCCTTGCTACTGTGAAAACTGCCTTGCGGACATGAAGAAAAAGGGTTTGAATCCCGAAAATATCGACGACGTTATGCAACAGGCGCGCGACGTAATGAACGTGTATTTCAAGGCGATGGAAGAGGTCGTTCATTCGATTAAGCCCGACTGTATGATTTTCCAAAACGGCGGGGATTTTCCCGTGGGAAGAGCGGATAGACTCGATTGTTGCGACCAGTTGGAAACGGAATCGCTCCCCACGGCGTTTTGGGGATACGATCATTTCCCGCTTTCCATGGCGTATATTCGTAGAAAGGGTAAAAACTGTATCGGTATGACGGGTAAATTCCATCGCGGTTGGGGGGAATTCGGTGCGTATAAATATAAGGACGCGCTCCGTTACGAAGCGAGCCAATGCCTTGCACTCGACGCGGGTTTTTGCGTGGGCGATCAACTGCACCCGTCGGGCGCGGTAGATTCGTACACTTACGAGAATATCGGCGCGGCAAATGCGTACACCAAAGCAAGAGAGCCTTGGAGAGGGGGCAAATACCTTGCCGAGGCGGCGTTGTATTCGCCCAAAGGCGGTAACGGCAGAACGGGTATTTCCCGTATCCTCTTCGAAGAGAAAATTCTTTTCGATTTGATTGAAGAATCGGAAATTTCCAACGCGTATAAAGTGATTATCCTTGCGGACGATCAACCGCTTACGGATAGTGAGTACGAAAAATTACAAGCGTTCGTGCAAAGGGGCGGTAAGCTTTTGGCAATGGGGCAAAACGCATTGTATAACGGAAAGGAAGCGTTCGATCTCGGGTTTGCGTTCGTGGGCGAAGATAAGGAAATTCCCTGCTATCTTCGCGCGAATTACGAACTTAAATACGCGGATAAAATGGCGCTCGTGGCGTACGAAAAAGCGTATAATATCACGGCGACGGGCGAGGTGCTTGCAGAGAAACTTTCTCCCTATTTCACGCGCGAGGGTAGACGGTTTTGCTCGCATTTGCATACCCCTTACGACCCCGAAAAGAAGGGCGTTGGAATCACGGCGGGCAAGGACGGCGTATACCTTGCAAGCGATTTGTTCTCGCAATACGCCGTGGACGGTTCGTTGACGCCTAGACAGTTGATCGCGCCTTTGCTTACCCGTCTTTTGGGGGAAAGAACGATTGTTACCAATCTTCCTGCTTCGGGCAAAGTCGCCTTGTACGAAAAGAATGGAAATATGGTTTGTCACTTGCTTTACGCCAACACCGTTAAGCGTGGGGACGGCGTGGAGATTATTGAGGATATCGTTACGCTCGCCAAGGTGAACGTTTCTATCAAGACGGAAAAACCGCCGAAAAAGGTGGTTTTACAACCGACGGGCGAAGAGCTTGCGTTCACTTACGAGGGGGGCAGGGTTGCGTTCACCGTGGAAAACTTTAATTGCTATCAAATCGTGGAGCTTGTTTGATAGAGGTTAAAAGATATTAGAATCTAAAAAACGACGAAACGCTTCGGAAAGACAAACGGCTTTCCGAAGCGTTAATTTTTCGCGCAAAAATATAATTTTTTTTGAATGGGCGGTCGGAACGATTGTAAAACGCGGAAAAATGTGGTATACTATAAAGGAATAAAACGAACCTGCCTCAAAGCGCGTCTTTTTAGCTCTTTTCCGTTTGTCGTCATTATAATACGGTAAGTATAATTGCTTCCTCCTCACGAAAAATAGCGCAAAAATCCGCACGTTGAGGTGCGAAGCAATTTTCAGCAACCGAATTTTAGTGATAGACGAGGTGAAAGCCGAAGAGCAACCAAGCGGTTTATCAAGGCTTTCAACGAAGGATAGCGCAAAATTCGGCGCTCAAAATCAGGTTCGGCTTATTTCTTTATAGTATACTATAAAGGAATGCGAAAGAGGATGGAAAAATGGAAAAGATTTATTTGCCAAGTGAATATCAACGCAGAATTAAGAGGGTGCTCGTTTCGCAGGAAGAGATTGCTTCCGCGATTGAAAAAGTGGGGCAGGAAATCAACGAATCGTACGACGGGCGACCCATTTTATTGGTGAGCATCTTGAAAGGCTCGTTCGTGTTTTTGGCGGATCTTTGCCGTGCCATTACCGTGCCTTGCGAAATCGGGTTCATGTGCGCAAAGAGCTATTATAACGATACGGTTTCCTCGGGCGTGGTGAAAATTACGATGGACCTCGATCAGGACGTTTCTAAGTATCACGTTATTATCGTTGAGGATATTATCGATACGGGCAGAACGCTTTGCGACGTCGTGAAAATGCTCCGCGCAAGAAAACCGCTTTCTTTGAAAGTGGTCACGCTTTTGGATAAACCCGACCGTCGCGTGGTCGATTTTCATGCGGATAGAGTACTGTTTACCATACCCGATTTGTTCGTAATCGGTTACGGACTTGATTACGACGAATACTATCGCACGCTTCCCTACATAGCGGAATACGACGAAGGGGGCAACGAGGATGTTTGATAGGCTATTCAAACTCAAAGAAAACGGTACGAGCGTAAAGACGGAATTTACGGCGGGACTTGTTACGTTCATGACGATGGCGTATATTCTCGTCGTGAATCCAAGCATTCTTTCCGCGGCGGGCATGGATTCCACGGCAGTACTGCTCGCAACCTGTCTTGCTTCGTTTATCGGTTGCGTGTGTATGGCGCTTATGGCGAATTTGCCGTTCGTCTTATCCGCGGGGATGGGGCTTAACGCCTATTTCGCGTACACCGTCGTAAACGGTATGGGCGTGCCTTGGCAGGTGGCGCTGTTTGCCGTGTTCGTCGAGGGGATTATTTTTATTGTCCTTTCTTTAACGGGTGTGCGCGAGGCAATCTTTAATGCTATTCCTTTGCCCTTGAAACACGCCGTTTCCGTGGGGGTGGGTATCTATATCGCGTTTATCGGCTTACAAAGTTCGGGACTTTGCGTTTATAGCGATGCTACTTTGGTGACGATCGTGGATTTTACCGGCGATTTTTCCCGTTCGGGGATTTGTGCGTTGCTCGGTTTATTGGGTACTTTTTTTACGGCGGTTTTATATATTAAAAAGATAAAGGGTTCGATTTTGTTCGGAATACTCGCCTCTTGGGGCTTGGGTATGCTTTGCCAAGTTACGGGTATTTATCAACCGGACGGCGTAGCGTATTTTTCCCTCTATCCCACCCTTTCGTTTACCGATTTTTCCAAGCTCGGAGAAACGTTCGGACAATGCTTTAATTTGGATTTTAGCGGGGTTAAAATTTTAGATTTTATCGTTATTATTTTTGCGTTTTTGTTCGTGGATTTGTTCGATACTTTGGGGACGGTTATCGGCGTGAGCACGAAAGCGGGTATGTTGGACGAAGAGGGTAGATTGCCCAAGATCCGTCGCGTATTGCTCGCGGACGCAATCGCGACGAGCGCGGGCGCGCTCCTTGGTACTTCCACCACGACGACGTTCGTGGAATCTTCCGCAGGCGTGGCGGCGGGCGGTAAGACGGGGCTGACGACGCTCTTTGCGGGTGTGCTCTTCCTCGTCGCTATGTTCTTTGCACCGATTTTTACGGCGATTCCCGGCTTTGCAACTGCGCCTGCACTCATTATCGTAGGATTTTTGATGTTTACGAATATCGTGCATATAGACTTGAACGGAGAGGATTTTGCAACGACGATTCCCGCGTATCTTTGCGTGATTTGCACGCCTCTTTTTTACAGTATTTCCGAGGGGATTATGATCGGGATCATTTCCTACGCGTTCCTCAACTTGATTTGCGGAAAGGGTAAGAGGGTTTCCCCGGTTATGTACGTACTTGCGGTGCTGTTTATTCTCAAATATATTTTGCTGTAAATTTCGCGAAAACCTTATTCAAAGAGTTGTAAATTCCCGTTTTTTTTGCTATACTATAATATAAAGCTATATTATATAGATTTTAAGACGAATCGAAGGAAATAAATTATGCAAATAACGAAAGATATTTTTTTGGTCGGCGTGAACGATCGTACGATCGATTTATTCGAGGGACAGTACGAAGTTCCAAACGGCATGGCGTACAATTCGTACGCGATTATAGATAAAGAGATCGCGGTTATGGATTCGGTGGACGGCAAATTCTCCGCCGAATGGCTGTCGAATATCAAAACGGCGTTGGGCGGGCGCAAGCCGAATTATCTCGTCGTGCAACACATGGAACCCGATCATTCGGGCAGTATCGTGGCGTTCGTAAACGAGTATCCCGAGGCGAAAATCGTTTCTTCCGCAAAAGCGTTTTTGATGATGAAAAACTATTTCGGCACGGACTTTTCGGAAAAACAGGTAGTCGTCGGCGAGGGGAGTAAGCTTTCGCTTGGAAATCGCACTTTGACCTTCTTCACCGCGCCCATGGTGCATTGGCCCGAGGTGATCGTGACCTACGACGAGGCGGATAAAGTCTTGTTCTCCGCGGACGGATTCGGGAAATTCGGCGCGACGGATACGGACGAGGATTGGGCTTGCGAGGCAAGAAGATATTATTTCGGTATCGTAGGAAAATACGGTGTGCAGGTGCAGGCGCTTTTGAAAAAGCTCGCGGGATTGGAATTGCAAATCATTTGTCCTTTGCACGGACCCGTTTTGAAGGAAAATCTTGCGTATTATCTCGGTTTGTATAATACTTGGTCGAGCTACGGCGTGGAGAGCGAAGGCGTTTTGATTGCGTACACTTCCGTGTACGGGCACACGAAAGAAGCGGTGGAGCTGTTGAAAGCGGAATTGGAAAAGAACGGTTGCGCAAAGGTGGTAGTGAACGACCTTGCGCGCGTGGACGTGGCGGAGGCTGTGGAAGACGCGTTCCGTTACGGGAAAATCGTGCTTGCAACGACGACCTATAACGGGGAGATTTTCCCGTTCATGCGCGAGTTTATCTTGCACCTTACCGAGCGTAATTTCCAAAACCGTACGGTGGGATTTATAGAGAACGGAAGCTGGGCGCCGATGGCGACGAAGGTTATGCGCGGTATGTTGGAAAAATGTAAAAATTTGCAATATACGGAAGCGGGCGTAAAAATTCTTTCGGCGTTGACGGAGGAAAATCGGGGACAAATTACCGCGTTGGCGGAGGAACTTTGTAAATAAATCAAGGAGGACGAAGATATGAGTAAATACGTTTGTGGCGTTTGCGGTTGGGTATACGACGAGGAACTCGGGTTGCCCGAAAAAGGCATTGCGGCAGGCACGAAATTCGAAGACCTTCCAGAGGATTTCGAATGTGAACTTTGCGGTGTGGATAAAAGTAATTTTACGGAAGAAAATTAAAGGAGAATATATATATGGAAAACTATATCATTTGTAACTGTAAACAGGTAAGCTACACGGATATCGAGCGCGCACTTACGGGTATGCGCAAGATGGAAGACGTGTTGGCGGCGTTCGACGAGGTGCAAAAAATTACGCATTGCTCCACGGGTTGCGGTGGGTGTCACGATAAAGTGTTGGACGTTATTTCCGAGCTTATGATGAAATAAAAAGGACGGCGTTCCCTGAGCGGGAACGCCGTAAATTTTTTTTGTTCCGTACGCTTGCCTTTTTTATTGAAAGGTGTTATACTATAAAGGAATAAAACGAGAATGATGGAAGGTGTTTTATGGAAAAAGAGAAGTTTACGGTAAAATTCGCCTCTACTAAGGCGGAAAACGAGGCGGCTTTTGCCCTTCGCTATCGAGATATGCTCTTGGAGTATCGCGCGGACGCGGTTTGCGACGACGGCTTGGATTTTTCGCCTTACGACGCTTATGCAAAACAGGTGATTTGTATAGACAACGAAACGGGCGAAGTGGTCGGTTGTTATCGCGTGGTCGTTTCCGACGCGTTGCCGAGCGGGGAAAAATTCGTTTGCGAGGAAGAGTTTGATATTACTTCGCTCAAAGCGACGGGCGAACGGATCGCCGAGCTTTCCCGTGCGGTGATAAAAAAGGAGTATAGAAACAGCGTGGTGCTCATGCTTTTGCTTCGTTTTATCGTGCAGTACATAAGAGGGGAGAATATCCGTTTTATCATAGGGGAGGCAAGCTTTTTCGGTACGGATAAAACGGCGTATCAAAAGGAACTTTCTTACCTTGCGCACGAGTATGCGATTAAAGAGTACGAGATACGCTCGCGCGAGGAAAAACAAGTGCCTATTTTACCCAAGGAATCGCTGGATTTGGCGGGGTTGAAACGCAGTTTACCTCCGTTGATTCGCGCGTATCTTGGGTTCGGCGCGTTGGTTTCTTCGGACAGTTACACCGATTGGGAGTTCGGTAGCGTGGACGTGTTCATTTTAATGGATACGAAAAACTGTAACGAGGCGTATATCAACCGTTTGTTGCGACTTTGAGAAACTCGGCTAATTTTGAGATACCCACGTGTACTTTTGCGCCGTCTGTTTTACGCAAAGACTTGACTTATCCGCGTGGATAAGGTATAATAATGTAAAGTATTATTACCCGCCGTTTCGGCGGAAAGAGGTTGAAAATGGGAAAGGAAAACACGACTGTTTATAAGCATTTCGGCGTTATGCTCGACTGTTCGAGGAACGCTGTAATGAAAGTAAGTCAATTAAAGGTATTTATCGATTGTTTGCAGAAAATGGGGTACAATACGCTCGAACTGTATACCGAGGATACTTATGAAATCGAGGGTGAACCGTATTTTGGGTATCTTCGTGGACGGTATACGGGCGCGGAGATTAAAGAAATCGACGCGTACGCAAAATCGCGTGGCGTGGAATTGATTCCTTGCGTGCAGGCGTTGGCGCATTACACGGCGCTCGTTCGCCACGAGTGTTATCGTGAAATTGTGGACGTCAACGATATTTTGCTAATCGATCACCCGAAAACTTACGAGCTTCTCGATAAGATTTTCGCTACGCTTGCGGAGAATTTTACCTCCCGTTTGGTGAATATCGGCATGGACGAGGCGTTCATGGTAGGACTTGGAAAGTATTTGAGTGAACACGGTTATCAAAACCGATTCGAAATCTTGCTCCGCCATTTGCAAAAGGTCGTGGAGATTGCGGAAAAGTACGGTTTCAAACCGCATATGTGGAGCGATATGTTCTTCCGTCTTGCGTCCAAAGGCGAATATTACGATCCCAAAGCGCATATTCCCGAGGACGTGAAAAAGCTCGTGCCCGAGAATCTTGCGCTCACCTATTGGGATTATTATCACGACGAGAAGGCGTTTTACGACAGTATGATTTCCGCGCATAAAGAATTCAACCGTGAAATATGGTTTGCGGGCGGAGCTTGGTCGTGGGACGGTTTCGCGCCTTTTTCTAACTTTACTTTCCGTACCATGAAGCCCGCAATGGAAAGCGTGCGCGAAAGTGGCATTGAAAATATATTGATTACGATGTGGGGAGATAACGGGGCGGAATGTTCCGCGTTTTCGCTGTTGCACGCGCTCTACACCATTCGTCAATACGCGGACGGCAATTTTGAACAGGAAAAAATTGAGAAAGGATTTTATAATTTGTTTAAGATTCGCTACGCGGATTTTATGCTCCTCGATTTGCCCAACCGTTTGAGTTACGAAGACGAGGGTCGTGAGGTTTTCGGGATTTGTAAATCCACGCTGTACACCGATCCGTTTATGGGCTTTTTGGATAAAAACGTGGCGTCGCATCGCGCGATTCCCTACGAACAGTACGCGTCCGATTTGAAAAAGGCGGGGAAACGCGCGGGACAATTCGCGTATCTTTTTGAATCGCTTTCTTGTCTTTGCAACGTGCTGGCTATTAAGATGGATTTGGGCGTGCGTACTCGTCGCGCATATCAATTGCAAAGTAAAAAGGAAATTCTGTCGCTGGCGAAAGAATACGGGGAATTGATTTCCCGTTTGGAAAAATTCCACGAGACGTTCTACGCGCTTTGGGAACGGGAAAATAAACCGCACGGCTGGGAAATTCAAGACGCGCGTTTGGGTGGTCTTATGCGCCGTTTGGAAACCTGCAAAAAGCGGTTGAAAGCGTATGCAAGTGGGAAAATTGATAAAATCGAAGAGCTGGAAGAGGAAATTTTGCCTTACGGCGACGGAAAGTTTTTGGGCTTTAACTGCTACGAAAAAGCCGTTTCTATGTCGTTGATGTAAGGAAAAACTTCTCGCAACAAAAAAAACGGAAAAAAATTCTTAAAAGCTATAAAATAGTGCGTTCGTTCAGTTGCGTTTTTCGTTTATTTTTGTTATAATAATATAGTGGGAAAAGAGTGTGAGCGTGAATATCAAACGAAAGGGAAACGCTATGAAAGAGTTTTGGAGAAAGAGTATTTGTACGAAAGCACCACACCCGATTACGGGTGGCGGTTCTATCGGGCAAAAAACGCCTTTTTTCGGGGATAGAGCACGCTTTTTTCACAAAATTACGGAATAAAAGCCAATAGGTGCAACGGAAAAGTTGCACCTATTCGTTTTTTCAAAAGGAGAATTGTTTATGAGTAAAGTTGGTATTTTAATGGGCAGTAAATCGGATTTCGACGTGGTAAAGCCTGCGGTAAACGTATTGAAAAAATTCGGCGTAGAGGTGGAAGTTCGCGTAATTTCCGCGCACAGAACGCCGGAGGAAGCGCACGAATTTGCTTCGACGGCGCGGGAAAAAGGTATGGAAGTTTTGATTTGCGCGGCGGGGAAAGCGGCGCACCTCGGCGGTGTGATCGCCGCGCTTACCACGCTTCCCGTCATCGGCTTGCCCGTGAAAACGGATATGATGGGCGGGCTGGATAGCTTGCTTTCCATCGTACAAATGCCCGCGGGGATTCCCGTGGCGACGGTAGGCGTGAACGGCGGGGAAAACGCGGGTTTGCTTGCGCTTCAAATTTTGGGAATCAAATACCCCGAAATTGAAAAACGGCTTGCGGAATATAAAACGGCAATGAAAAATAAAATCAACGCCGACGACGCGGCGTTGCAAGAAATGTTATAAGAAAGCGTAAGGGGAAATGGAGAAGTAGATTTACGGGAGAATAACATATGGCAGTATTCGGTATTTTCGGTACGAAAACGGCAAACGTTGCGTCCAGCACCTATTACGGGTTGTACGCATTGCAACATAGAGGACAAGCTTCTACGGGTATCGTCGTCAACGACGACGGGGTGTTCCATTCGTATAAGGATTCGGGGCTTACGAACGAGGTATTCACGCCCAGAATTTTGGAAGACCTCGGCTTGGGGCAAATGGCGCTCGGCAACGTGCGCTACGGCACGAGCGGTACGCGGGATAGAGTGAACGCCGAGCCCATGCTCGTCAATCACGTAAAGGGCAGGCTCGCAATTTCCCACGACGGCGCGCTCGTCAACTACGCGGAGCTTCGCAGAGAACTCGAACTTGAAGGCGCGATTTTCCATACGGCAAACGACGTGGAAGTGTTCGCGTATATGATCACCAAAGCGCGTTTGAGCGAACCGTCCACGGAAGACGCGGTTTGTAAAGCTATGGAACGCTTGAAGGGCGGGTATTCTATGCTCATCATGTCCCCGCAAAAATTGATTGCGGCGCGCGACGAGAACGGTTTGCACCCCCTTTGCTACGGGATTCGCGACGACGGCGAGTACGTCGTTTCCAGCGAAACCTGCGCGCTCAATACGGTGGGCGCGACCTTCGTTAGAGAAGTCGAACCGGGGGAAGTGGTGGTGTTCTCGAAAGAGGGCGTAAAATCCATTCGTACCCATTGCGGGAAAAAGCCCGAACGGCTTTGCGTGTTCGAGTATTTGTACACGGCTCGTCCCGATTCGGTTATCAACGGTTGCTCGGTACACCTTGCGCGCAAACGCGCGGGCGCGTTTCTTGCTAAGGCGCACCCCGTTGAAGCGGACGTCGTAATCGGCGCGCCCGATTCGGGTATCGACGCGGCGATCGGGTACGCGGAGGAGTCGGGGATTCCTTACGGACTTGGGCTTATCAAGAATAAATATATAGGCAGAACCTTTATCGATCCCGGTCAAAGCGTGCGGGAGGATAAGGTAAAAATCAAACTCAACCCCGTCGTGGAAACGGTGAAAGGGAAACGGGTGGTGCTCGTGGACGACTCGATCGTACGCGGTACGACGATGGTACGGGTCGTCAAACTTTTGCGTGACGCGGGTGCGACGGAAATTCACGTTCGCTCCTCTGCTCCCGAGTTCCTCAATCCCTGCTATTACGGTACGGATATCGGCTCAAAAGAGGAGTTGGTGGCTTGTAAATATACGCCCGCGGACATGGCGAAGATGTTCGGCGCGGAATCGGTTGGATTCCTGCCGATTGAGGACGTGGTAAAACTCGGAGAGTCAGGTACTTGCAAGGGGTATTGCAAGGCGTGCTTCGACGGGAACTATCCGACGGAAGTACCCGCCGACGATAACGACAATAAGTACGATCACAAAATATCGGAAAACAAATAACGAACGAAAAAAATAAACGGAGAGTATAAAATGGCTATTTCTTATAAAGACAGTGGCGTAGACGTAACCAGAGGTTACAAAGCCGTAGAACTGATGAAAAAACACGTAAAATCCACCTACACCGACAACGTAATCGGCGATCTCGGATCGTTTGGCGGATTCTTCTCGATTGCAAACGAGAAAATGGAAGAACCCGTACTCGTTGCGGGTACGGACGGCGTGGGCACGAAGCTCAAATACGCGTTCTTGCTTGAAAAGCACGACACGATCGGTATCGACGCGGTGGCAATGTGCGTAAACGATATCGTTTGCCAAGGCGCAAAACCCCTTTTCTTCCTCGACTACTACGCTTGCGGAAGACTGTATCCCGAAGCGGAAGCGGAAGTGGTGAAAGGGATTGCGGAAGGCTGTAAACAAGCGGGTTGCGCGCTTATCGGCGGGGAAACGGCGGAAATGCCCGGTTTCTATCCCGACGGCGAATACGACCTCGCGGGCTTTGCCGTAGGTATCGTAGACAAGAAAAAGGTTATCAACGGTAAAAATATCGCCGTAGGCGACGTGCTTATCGGTTTGAAATCGACGGGCGTGCACTCCAACGGTTATTCCCTCGTTCGCAAACTTTTCGGCGACAGCGACAAAGTTGCTTTGGAAAAATACGACGAAGAACTCGGCGCGTCGGCAGCCGAAGTGCTCTTGAAGCCCACGAGAATCTACGTAAAGAGTATTCTCGAACTCGTTTCCAAAGTGGAAGTGAAAGGGATCGCGCATATCACGGGCGGTGGCTTTATCGAAAATATTCCCAGAATCTTGCCCGAGGGCGTTGCGGCGGAAATCGATACGAAATCGTACGAAGTACCCGCGGTGTTCAAGGTAATGCAAAAGCGCGCGGGAATCACCGACGAACAAATCTACAATACCTTTAATATGGGTATCGGTATGGTCGTTTGCGTTGCGCCCGAAAACGCGGAAGCGGCGATGGAATCGCTCAAAGCGACGGGCGAAGAAGTGGTGTTGCTCGGTAAAACGGTAAGCGGAAACGGAGTGATCCTTAAATGAAAAAAATAGCGGTATTCGCTTCGGGCGGCGGTACGGATTTTCAATCGGTTATCGACGCCAACGAAGCGGAGAGATTTTGCGAAATTGCATACTTGGTCGCGTCGAAACCGCAAATCGGATCGATAGACCGTGCGAATAAACACGGGATCGCCACGCTCGTTTTCGACAAAACGGCGGAAACGAAAGAGGAATTTTACGCGCGCGTTGCGCAAACGCTCAAAGACGCGGGCGTGGAATATATCGTGCTTGCGGGCTGGCTGTTGGTCGTTCCCGCGTCGTTTATCCAAGCGTTCGAGGATAGAATTATCAACATTCACCCCTCGCTCATTCCCTCTTTTTGCGGAATGGGGTATTACGGCTTGAAAGTGCACGCGGCGGCGATCGAGTACGGCGTAAAAGTGAGCGGAGCGACGGTGCATTTCGTTTCGGCGGACGTGGACGGCGGGGCAATCATTATGCAACGCGCGGTCGCGGTGGAGGCGGACGACACCCCCGAAAGCTTACAGGCGAGAATCCTCCAAGAGGAACATAAAATACTCCCGCTTTGCGTGAAACTGCTTTGCGCGGGGAAAATCCAAAAATGCGGTAGAACGGTACGGATTGTACCGTAACCTGACGAGCGTGGAACTCGTTAGGTTAAGAAGACGAATAATGGAGATTGTATTTGAAATTCTTATCGAGTTGTATATGGAATTGATGCTTTTGATCGTTCCCGAAGATAAGAGAGGAAAAAAACACGGTTTGATTGCGAAAATCGTCGGGGTATTTTGTACGCTGGGCATTATCGCGCTCGGCGTTTGGGGAATCGTTTGGATTGCGGATTACGGAAAAGCGTTGGGTTGGTTGCCCCTCGGGCTTGCCATCGTCCTTTCCGTTTTGCAAATCACGGCGGGAATCGTGCTGTATATTAGAAAAAATAAAAAAGAATAACTTTGGAGAATACGAATGAAGGTTTTGGTTATCGGAAACGGCGGGAGAGAACACGCCATCGTACAGGCGCTTGCGAAGTCGCCGAAAGTGGAGAAAATTTACGCAATGAAAGGAAACGCGGGGATTGGGGAACTTGCCGAACTCGTTAGCGTGGATTATTGCGATATTAAAGCCGTGGGCGATTGGGTAGACGCGCACACGGAAATCGATTACACGGTAATTGCGCCCGACGACCCGCTCGCACTCGGTCTTGCCGACGAGCTTGAAGGGCGCGGACATAGGGTATTCGGACCGAGAAAGAACGCCGCGATCATTGAGGCGAGTAAGGCTTTCTCCAAAGAATTGATGAAAAAATATAATATTCCCACGGCGAAATACGAAACCTTTTCTTCCTACGAGGAAGCGAAAGCGTACGTGGAAACTTGCGAAATTCCCGTCGTGTTAAAGGCGGACGGGCTTGCGCTTGGGAAAGGCGTGCTCATTTGCAAGACGCGCGAGGAAGCGATCGAGGGCGTAAAGGAAATGATGCTCGACAAAAAATTCGGTACGGCGGGCAATAAAATCGTCGTGGAAGAATTTTTGGAAGGACCGGAAGTTTCCGCGCTCGCGTTCACGGACGGCAAAACGATCAAACCCATGATCACGAGTTGCGATCATAAGCGCGCGCTCACGGGCGATTTAGGTTTGAATACGGGCGGTATGGGTACGTTTTCTCCCGCGCCCTTCTACGGCGAAAAAACGCAAAAGGAAGTCATGGAAAAAATCATGATCCCCACCGTGCAAGCCATGAACGCGGAGGGGAGAACGTTCAAAGGCGTGCTCTATTTCGGGCTTATGAAGACGAAAGACGGCATGAAAGTGATCGAATACAACTCCCGTTTCGGCGATCCCGAAACGCAAGTTATTTTGCCCATGCTTAAAACCGATCTTATGGAAATTTTCGAGGCGGTCACGGACGAACGCTTGGACGAAGTGGAGATCGAATGGGAAGAGGGCTGTTGCGTGTGCCTCGTATTGGCAAGTGGCGGTTATCCCGAGAAGTACGAAAAGGGCAAGGAAATCACGATTGGCGATTTGGACGAAGGCGTGGTGCTTTGTCACGCGGGTACGGCAATGAAAGACGGAAAGCTCGTCACGAGCGGGGGCAGAGTTTTGGGCGTATGCGCAAAAGGCGCGGATATAGAAGAGGCGCGCAAGAAAGCGTATAAAAACGCGGAAAAAATTAAGTTTGACGGTATGTACTATCGCACGGATATCGGCGTGAAATACCGTGACGTGGAGAGAGAGTAATGAAAGAATATAAAACGGAACTCGTATGGCAAACGGGCGGAACGCCCAAAGACGAAACCGAGGTTCGGAAGAACGCTTTGGCAATGAAGGCACAGCTGGAAAAAACGATTGCAAGACAGGCGGAAAGCGGTTGGCAACTGCAATTCATGACGCCGTACACGAAAGCCAATACGACTTATATCGTGTTGACCTTTGAACGGGAAAAAAGCGGTGGCGACACCTATTCCAAAACTTTATAATTTGAGAAACGAGGATATAAAAAATGATTTACAGAATTTTCGTAGAGAAGAAAGATAACGTACAGGCAAGAAAGGAACGAGCGGACGTTAAGACGCTTTTGAAAATCGACGCGGAGGATTTCCGTTTGATTTTGCGCTACGACGTGGAGGGATTGAGCGAAGAGGAATTGAACGCGTCCCTGCCCGCCGTGTTCTCCGAACCGCCCGTTGACAACGTATATTTAGAAACCTTGGAAATCCCCGAGGGATATAAGGCGTTTTGCGTGAGCTATTTGACGGGGCAGTACGACCAACGCGCGGACAGCGCGGCGCAATGCGTACAGCTCCTTACCCGTAAATCCCGCCCGCTTATCAAATGCGCGCGCGTGTATATGGTGAAAGGGGTTACGGACGAACAGCTTGAAGCGATTAAAAAGCATATTATCAACCCCGTGGAAAGCGAAGAAGTAGGCTTTGAAAAGCCCGAAACGCTCGTTCGCGAAACGGTAGAAGGCGCGCCCGTTTGCGACGTGGAAGGTTTTATCGACATGACGGACGAAGAGATCGCTTCGTATCATAAAAATATCGGCTTTGCCATGAGCGTTGCCGATCTCGTATTCGTGCGCGATTATTTCCGTAGCGAAAAGCGCAATCCCACGGAAACGGAATTGAAAGTTATCGACACCTATTGGTCGGACCATTGCCGTCACACGACCTTTGCCACCGAGCTTAAAACGGTGAAGATTTCTTCCGAAAATTCTACGATTGAAAAGGCGTACCATTTGTACGAAGAGCTGTACCAAGAGCTCAACGGACAACGCCCCGATAAATATCCCTGTCTTATGGATTTGGCGACGATTGCCGCGAAGAAATTGAAAAAGGACGGAAAACTCGATAACTTGGATATTTCCGACGAAATCAACGCTTGCTCGATCGAGATTGAAGCGGAAATCGACGGAAAGAAGGAACGCTACCTCGTAATGTTCAAAAACGAAACGCACAACCACCCGACGGAAATCGAACCGTTCGGCGGTGCGGCGACCTGTTTGGGCGGTGCGATCCGCGACCCGCTCAGCGGAAGAACCTACGTATATCAAGCAATGCGTATCACGGGCGCGTCCGATCCGAGAGAAAAACTCGAAGACACGCTCGCGGGCAAACTTCCCCAACGCGCAATTACGCAACGCGCGGCGGCGGGCTTCTCCTCGTACGGCAACCAAATCGGTCTTGCGACGGGGATCGTAGACGAAGTGTACCACGAGGGCTATAAGGCAAAGCGTTTGGAAACGGGCTTCGTCGTCGGCGGTGCGAGAAAGGAAATGGTATACCGCGAAGCGCCCAAAGCAGGGGACGTGATCATTCTCCTCGGCGGGGAAACGGGTCGCGACGGCTGCGGCGGCGCAACGGGTTCGTCCAAGGCGCACGATTCCAAATCGGTGGAAACCTGCGGGGCGGAAGTGCAAAAGGGTAACGCGCTTACCGAGAGAAAATTGCAACGCCTGTTCCTGAAAAAGGAAGTAACGACGAAAATTAAAAAATGTAACGACTTCGGCGCGGGCGGTGTGTCCGTTGCGATCGGGGAACTTGCGGACGGCTTGAATATCAACTTGGACGCAGTACCCAAAAAGTACGAGGGCTTGAACGGTACGGAGCTTGCTATTTCCGAATCGCAAGAGCGTATGGCGGTCGTCGTTGCGGAAAAAGACGTGGAAGCGTTTATCGCGCTTGCGGCGGAAGAGAACCTTTCGGCAACGCCCGTTGCCGTCGTTACGGATACGGGCAGAATGAAAATGTTCCTCAAAGGCAAGGCGATCGTGGATATTTCCCGTGATTTCCTCAACACCAACGGCGTGAAACAGGAAGCGGACGTGGAGATCACGGACGCGAAAACGAAGTGGTTTGAAAAGAAAGAGGGCGTAGCGTTTGCGGAAACGACGAAAAAGGTGCTTTCCGACCTCAACGTTTGCGCGAAGAAAGGCTTGTCCGAAACTTTCGACTCCACGATCGGCGCAAGAACGGTGTATATGCCTTGGGGCGGTAAGAACCAAACGACGCCCGCGATCGCTATGGCGGCGAAAATTTGCGGTGGCGAAACGGACGTTTGTACCGTTTCCGCGTACGGCTATTCCCCGTACTTAATGGAAACCAGCCCGTTTGTCGGCGCGGTGTATTCCATCGTCGGTTCGGTGGCGAAGGTCGTTGCGACGGGCGCAAAATATAGCGATATCCGCCTGACCTTGCAGGAATTTTTCCAAAGAATGACGGGCGAGGCAAAGGTTTGGGGCGTTCCCGCGTCCGCGCTTCTCGGTGCGGTATACGCGCAAATCGGGCTTGGGCTTGGCGCAATCGGCGGTAAAGACTCCATGAGCGGTACTTTCGAAAATATCCACGTACCGCCCACGCTCATTTCGTTCGCGCTCGCTCCCGCAAAGGCAAGCAAGCTTATCACCAACGTACTCAAAGGCGGGGAAACGCTTTACTATATCCCCACGCCCAAGGACGAAAATTCCGTTCCCAAGTTCGAGGGATTGAAAGCGATTTACGAAGAAGTTTATAAGAATATCGAAAACGGCAATATCACTTTTGCTACCGTCGTGGAAAACGGCGGTGTGGGCGCGGCGGTTATCAAGTCCGCGCTTGGCAACGGCGTGGGCGTGCAGTTCGATATGCAAGCGGACGAACTGTATACGGAAGCGTACGGCGATCTCGTGATTTCGCTCAAAGACGAAACCGCGTTTAACGGCGCGATTGCAAAGAAACGCGTAGGGCAGGTATGCGGTGAAGCGTTCGTTTGTGGGAATGAGAGCGTATGCGTGAACACGGCTACGCAGGCGTATATCCAACCGCTTGACGGCGTATTTGCAACGACCGCCCCCGCGGAAGGTAAGGCGGAAAACTGTGACTACACGGACGGCGCGAAGTATACGAATATCGCAACCAAGACGGCGAAACCGAGAGTGTTTATTCCCGTGTTCCCCGGTACGAACTGCGAACTTGATACGGCGAGAAAATTCATTCTTGCGGGCGCGGAAGTGCAAACGGTCGTCGTGAGAAACCGTAGCGCGGCGGATATCGAAGCGAGCGTAGAAGAGATTGTGAAAGCGATCAAGAACGCGAATATCGTGGCGTTCCCCGGCGGATTCTCGGGCGGTGACGAACCGGACGGTAGCGGTAAATTTATCGCCACGACCTTCCGTAACCCGTATATCGCGGAACAGCTCGAAGAACTGTTGAATCACCGCGACGGCTTGGCACTCGGTATTTGTAACGGTTTCCAAGCGCTTATCAAACTCGGACTCGTGCCTTACGGTCACGTGACGGAAATGACGGAAAATTCGCCTACGCTTACCTTTAACAATATTTCCCGTCACGTATCGACGATCGTCGATTTGCGCGTAGCGTCCAATCTTTCGCCTTGGCTTTCCGCTTGTAAAGTGGGCGAGGTGTATAAAGTTCCCGTATCGCACGGCGAAGGTAAAATCGTTGCGCCGACGGCGGAACTTGAAAAGATGAGAAAGAACGGACAAATCGCTACGCAGTACGCGGATTTGAACGGAAACGCGACCATGGTATCGCCGTTTAACCCCAACGGTTCGACTTGGGCGATCGAGGGTATTACCTCGCCCGACGGTAGAGTGCTCGGTAAAATGGGTCATAGCGAGCGTATCGGCGATAACTTGTATAAGAATATCGAGGGCAACTTCGATATGAAAATTTTCGAAAGCGGTGTGAAATATTTCAAATAAATGATTCGGGTTCGTTGATATCATTGACAAGAGGGGAAGATGATAGATATACATACGCATATATTGCCGGATATCGACGACGGCGCAAGCGGTTTGGCGGAAGCCGAATCGCTGTTGCGCGCGGAGGCGGAGCAAGGCGTGCACGAGATCGTGCTCACGCCCCATTATTACGGTAAGCGTACGGTCGGACAATTTCTATATTTGCGAATGCAGGCGTTGGAGAGGATTCGTGATTTCGTACCGCAAGGCGTGAAGCTTCGACTGGGCGCGGAGGTGTTTTTGAAGGGAATCAACGATCCCCCCGACGACGCCCTTTGCGCGCTTTGTATCGAAGGAACGAAATGCGTGCTCGTGGAATTGCCGTATTTCGGGCGGTGGTCGAGTATGCTGTTTTCCCGCTTGAACGAGTTTATCTCGGAAACGGGGTATACGCCAATCGTCGCGCACGTGGAACGGTACGAGGAAACTTTACAAAATCCCGCCACCGTGTCCGCGTTGATTGAAATGGGCTGTTTGATTCAGTTGAATACTTGCGCGTTTACGACGAAAGAAACGAAACGCTTTGCGTTTGCGCTCATGAGGAACGGAATGGTGCATTGTTTGGGCACGGACGCACATAACCCAAAGGAGCGCGCGCCCGATTATCAAAAAGCGCAACGAGCGGTGGAAGAGGCGGGATTGTCCAAAGAATGGGAAGACTTGAAAAATACGACGCGGGATTTGCTGTCTGGGAAACTACCGCAAAGAACGCAAGTGAAGATTCGTAAGTTCGGGAAACGGTATTTTTAACGGACTTGGAAAAATTTTTCAAAACGAAACCCTGTAAATTGCTTGTGATTTTTTAATAAAAATGTTACAATAAGAAAAATAAGAAAAAAGGAGATGAAAATTATGGCGAAAATTACTGCGGATACGCTTATCGCGGATTGCTTGGAGTTGAACCCCAACGCACCCGAAATTCTTATGTCGGCAGGTATGCATTGTTTCGGTTGCGCTATGGCGCACGGCGAAACGGTTGCGCAAGCGGTTGCCGTACACGGCGAAGACCTCGAAACGCTTCTTGCAAAGCTGAACGAAGGATTGGAAGATTGAGTATAAAAGGGGCGAGTTTTTCGCCCCTTTTCGCTTAACTTGACGAGAGTCGAACTCGTAAGCCTTAAAAGTGTATTTTTTGCATCTTCCGCCAAATGCGTTCTTGTAGTATTCCTATACGACTGCGCCCACCTTTGCCAAAATCTGCTAAAAAATCCAACTTTTAAGGTGCTACGCAGTTTT
>JAFQGG010000041.1 GCA_017415505.1 Clostridia bacterium | reverse complement strand
GAGTTGTCGCGCGACCCACCGTTTTAACGGTGGTTCGCGCGAGGGGCAAAAACGATTGTTTTTCCGCGATGGCGAAAGGTGGAAAACTTTCGGGGCGCGGAACGATATTTATACCTTCCAAAAGTTGCTTTTTTATTTTTTTTGCGTTATAATAGTAGCGATGAAAGGCTTTACCTTAAAAGTCTTTTGGAGGAAGCAAATGAAAATCAGAAAAGAAAGTGATTCTATCGGCGAATTGAGCGTTCCCGCGGACGCGTATTACGGCGTGCAAACCTTGCGCGGGTTTGAAAATTTTCAAATCACGGGCACGCGAATGAACAAGACGTTCATTTATAATATCACGAGAATCAAAAAAGTTGCGGCAATCGTGAACGGGCGATACGGGTATCTCGATAAGGCGATCGCCGAAGCGATCGTGCGCGCTTGCGAAGAGGTGTTGGACGGACGCTTTGACGAAGCCTTTATCACCGACGCCGTACAGGGCGGTGCGGGCACGACGGTGAACATGAACGCCAACGAGGTATTGGCGAATCGCGCCACCGAGCTTTTGGGCGGGAAAAAGGGCGAATATATTTGTCACCCCAACGATCACGTAAATCTCTCGCAATCGACCAACGACGTTATTCCCACGGCGGGGAAGCTTACCGTTTTAGATCTTTCGGATATTTTATTACGCAATCTCAAAACGCTTATCGATGCGTTGACGGATAAGGCGAAAGCCTTCGACGGCATTATAAAAATGGGGAGAACGCAGCTCGAAGACGCCGTGCCCATTCGTTTGGGGCAGGAGTTCAACGCGTATGCGTCTGCCCTGAACAGAGATTACGAACGGATAAAAAACACGCTCCAAGAAATGTGTTTCGTCAATTTGGGCGGTACGGCGATCGGTACGGCGGTCAACGTGGGGAGCGAGTACTTAAACAATATCGTCGCGGAATTATCCGCCGAGTGTAAAAGGGATTTAACGCACGCCGAGGATTTGATCGACGCCACGCAAAACGTAGACGCGTTCGTCGCCGTGTCCGGGAGTTTGAAAGCCTGCGCGGTGAATTTATCCAAAATATCCAACGATTTGCGTTTGATGTCGAGCGGACCGAAAACGGGTATCGGCGAAATCGTTTTGCCTGCCAAGCAAAACGGTTCGTCGATCATGCCGGGGAAGGTAAACCCCGTAATCCCCGAGGTGGTGTCGCAAGTCGCGTTTTTGGTAATCGGCAACGATATGACGATCGCCATGGCGGCGGAAGGCGGGCAGTTGGAGTTGAACGCGTTCGAACCCGTGATTTTTTACAAACTTTTCGAATCGCTTACCTGCCTTTCCAACGCCATCAAAACCTTGACGGAAAACTGTATCGTGGGAATCGTGGCAAACCGTGCGCATTGTGAAGAATTGGTATACGGGAGCGTGGGGGTAATCACGGCGCTGTGCCCGTATTTGGGTTATAAAAAATCCGCGGAGCTCGCCAAAGAAGCTTTGGCGAAGAACCTGCGGGTGCGGGATTTGATTTTGCAGTACGGACTCATGGACGAGGAAACTTTGGATAAGGTGTTAGACCCTTACGCAATGACTCGAAACGGCTAAACGGTCGATCATAACCGTGGCTTTTATGCGAAGGCGCATAAAAGCCACGGTTTTTTTACGACTTTGTTTTTCCTTCTTTGCGGTAACGCAAAGGGGTTACGCCCGTATACTTTTTGAATATTCTCGTGAAATAATACGCTTCGTTAAACCCGACGGACAGCGCGATTTCGGAAATTTCCAATTTCCCGTACAGCAAGAGGTTTTTCGCCGCCTCGACGCGCAAACCCGTTATATAATCTCGAAGCGTGGTTTTCATTTCCTCGTTGAACAGTTTGGATAAGTGCGAGCGGGAACAACCGAATTCCTTGCACAGCGTTTCCGAGGTGATCTCTTGCGTATAATTCTTTTTTATGAAAAGCACGATTTTGCGGATTGGCGTTTCTTCCTTTTGCGGGGTTGCCAACGCTTTGATATGCGCCCATTCCAACATGGCGACAAGGGGATAGACGAGCGTGTCGATATACTCCTTTTCGGGAATTTCTTTTTTTAGCGTTTTATACGCCGTTTGCAGTTGTTCGATCGGCAAGCCGTATTTTTGGGACACGGCGAGAAGATACTCGTTTCCCCGCTCGCTGGCAAAACCGCTTACGCAAATAAAACCGATAACGCTTTTTTCGTGCATAACGGGGTAGACGAATTCTTTTACGCCCGCCCAGCAAACGCCCGAAAACGCGCCGTTTTGACACTTTTCCGAGATTTTTATTTGCTTTTCACAGCAATGTTTATACGCCTCGTTACAGCTTTTCACGCAAATACAGTACGGGTTGTCGTGGATATTGAAAACGATCAATTCCTTTTTCAAAAGCAAGTTCGAGGTATGCGAATGTATACTTATCGAAAGCTTGCAATAATTTTTCAAATATAATATATAGTTTTTAATGGCAAGAATTTCGTTCATTTTTTCTCCGATTTAGACGAAAATATTATTTTGAACGACAAAAATACTACTTGATTAAGTATATTTGTGTTATACTTATAGTATATAATAAAAAACGGGTCAAGTCAAGCGAAAAAAAGCGGTTTATCTACCAAACCGTACGGAGGTAAAAAAATGACGGGATTGGAAACGAAACAAATGAAAGTGGATTTATGCGTGGTCGGCGGAGGCATGGCGGGACTTAACGCGGCGATTACGGCGGCGCGCGCGGGGTTGAAAGTGGCGTTGATTCACGAACGCCCCGTGTTCGGGGGCAACGCGTCGGGGGAAATCCGTATGTGGATTTGCGGTACGACGAATTATATTTATCGTGAAACGGGGTTGTCGGAAGAACTCAATCTTGAAAATTTTTACTATAATCCTACGAAAAATTATCATTTGTGGAACGCCCTGCTCTACGGGAAAGTGCAAGCGGAGAAAAATATTATTCCGCTTTTGAACTGCACCTGCTTTGCCTCGCGAACGGAAAACGGCGAGATTCTTTCGGTTACGGCGTATCAAATGACGACGCAAACGCTCTACGAGGTGCAAGCTACCTATTTTGCGGATTGTTCGGGGGATAGCATTTTAGCCCCGCTCACGGGCGCGCATTTTGCGTGGGGGCGCGAGGCGAAAAGCGAATACGGCGAACCGATGCGAACGCACGAAGAACGCGACGGGAAAACCATGGGGAACAGCTGTTTGCTTCAAGCGCGGAAAACGAATAAAAAAGTACCCTTCCGCGCGCCCGAATGGGCGGAAAAGGTGTCCGTGGAAAAATTAAAATCGCTTGGTTTGGATTTGTATAAGCGTAACGAGAACTTTTGGTATATCGAGCTTGGCGGTATGGGTAATACGGTCAAGGACGCGGAGAATATCAATCAAAGATTGATCGCGCTTTGCCTCGGCGTATGGGATACGGTGAAAAATTCGGGGGAATTCGACGCCGACGAGTTCGAGTTGGAGTTTATGGGCTTTTTGGGCGCGAAACGGGAATCGAGGCGCATGAAAGGCGATTACGTTTTGACGGCGAACGATATTATGGAAGGGAAAGTCTTTTTTGATACGGTGGCTTACGGCGGTTGGCCACTCGACGACCACGACCCCGCGGGATTCGACGGGGAAGTGTATTTTTATCAAATTCCCGTTAAAAAGCCTTACGGTATACCCTACCGCTGTTTGTATTCCGAGAACGTGAAAAATCTTTTCTTTGCGGGCAGGAATATAAGCGCAACGCACATGGCTATGAGCTCGGCGCGCGTTATGGGTACTTGCGGGATTATCGGGCAAGCCGTCGGGGCGGCGGCGTTCGTGGCGAATAAATATAAAATAACGCCCCGCGAAGTGGGCGCGCGTATCGACGAGGTGCAACAGTATCTTTTGCAAAACGATTGCTATTTGCCTTCGGTAAAACGCAAGGTGAGCGAGCTTTTGAATTGCGCCGTGTTGACGGGTGCGAGCGAAAGAATTTTTAACGGTGAGGATAGGGATTTTGGCGGTGCGACGAACGGGGAACGCGTTAAAAACGGACGGGAAGTGAAATATACTTTTGAAAAGCCCGTTTTCGCGACCGGTATAAAAATCGTGTTCGATAGCGATTTGACCCGTTCCACCTACGCCGTTGACGAAACGGAAAAGCATCACGCGTTGCGTTGTAATATTTTGGAAGATTCGCCCGTCATGGGTATGCCGATAACGCTGGCGCGGGAATACGAAGTGCGGATTACGCTTGTAAACGGGGAATCGTATACGACTACGGAACGGGAGAATAAACGCAGGAGCGTGTTGCTTGCCGTTGGCAAGGAGATTCGGGAAGCGTCTTTGACGGTTCTCAAAAATTGGGGGAATAGCGAGGAAACGAATCTATTTACCTTCGAAGTTTATTAACCAAAGCAATATAATCTAAGCCAGCTTCAAAGCTTTCTTTTTTGCGCTTTTCGGCTCTCGTTAGGTTAACCAATCGCGCCCGAGGCTTTGGAAAGCCTCGGGCGCGTTCGTATCGTATTTAGTTTTCTTCCGTCGGGGTTTCTTCCGCTTGCTTTCTTTTCTTCTCCATGTGTTTGTTGAGTCTATGCGCACCGTAGAAAACGCCGACGATAAACGCCGCGCAAACGAGGATAAACGCAATCCAATGGAAGGGCGTGGTAAACAGCTCGAAAGGAATGGAGGAAAGCCCGAAGGTGATTGCCGCAATCCCGATTCCCCTGCCGATAAACAGCGAGGGCAAGAACCATTTGAGCGACATTTTTATAACGCCCGCAATCATGGTCAACGCCTCGTCGGGGAAGGTGGGGAACGCCATGAGCAGGGGGAAGTACACCGTACCTTTGTTGCGAAGCAGGGTGAGCGAACGCTCGCAATCCTTTTCGCCCATGAGCTTTTCGCAAAGCTTATAACCGCCGAATCTACCGATTATATACAGCGTGTTGCTCGCCAAGAGCATGGCGATAAAGCTAATCACGAACGCGTGCCAAGGCTCGGTGTAGATCGTCATACTCAAAAGGGTCAACGCCATCGCCGCGCCGGGAATCGCGCAAAGCAACATACTTAACACCGTTTGCAAGAGTATGAACACGACCCAGCCGTACCATTCCGACTTAAAAGAGAGGAAAAGCTCGCTGTTGAAAGTCAAGTCGCCGTCTTCAAAATATACCACGTCGAAGAGCATGAGAAGCAATAGGGAGATTACGGAAATCGCAATCACCGCGAGCGTGATCCAAAGCGCGTGTAAAAGTATTTTCTTATTGTTTATAAAAAAGTTTTTTATTGCCGTCCAAATTTTCATAAGAATAATTATAGTACAAAAAATGCGTTTTGTCAATATTTTACACCCTCGAAAAGGGGGTAATTCTCACTTTTTTGCGCAAACTTTCCGTATGGGAAAATTTGAAGAAGTATACGCGATCAACGTCAACGATAAAACGGAGAAAAAAGGCGGTTTGACCTATCTTTCTTGGGCGTTTGCGTGGGCGGAGTTTAAGAAAATTTACGAGGATGCGAGTTATCAAGTCAACCCGTTCGACGGCTCGTTTTGCTCGGGCAACGGGGAAATGGGGTATATGGTACAAACGCAGGTGACGGCGGGCGGGCAAACCTACGAAATGTGGTTGCCCGTGATGGATATGCGCCATAACGCCGTTTTGCAACCGACCATGACCGAGATCAATAAAACGATTATGCGCTGTTTAACCAAAAATCTCGCCATGTTCGGACTTGGCTTGTATATCTACGCGGGCGAGGATTTGCCCGAATCCCCTAAAAACTTCGAGCCGATTACCGAAGCGGAGCTTCGAGAAGTTTGGGGGGTACAGGACGTCACCAAAACGGTGAAGTGGTATGAAAAACAGCTCGGCTTGCCGTTTGGGGAATGGGGCGCGGAGGAGTGTGATGCCGTGCGCGGCGTTTTGGAAGAGCAAAAGGCAAAACGCGAAAAAAAGAAAGAATAACCGCGGAAATGATTGTTCAAACACTTGACGAATTTTGATAAAAGTGGTATAATTTTGTCAAAATAAATAAACAAACCCGACGGAGGGTTTGGTAAGGAGTGTTGGAATATGGATGACGATATTTCGTTGGGTGCGTGTATAGGTTTTGGTTTGGCAGGCTTTGCCGTTGCGTTCGTGCTTATGGGCTTTATCATGGATTGGACGGAGTGGGGATCGTTATGCTTGTGCGGGATAATGGGTTTTTCGATTATGTTCTCGTTGAGCGCAAACAGATGGCTTCGAACCGCCGCAATCGTCGTTGCGGGGCTTGGCTGGACGGCTGTTAAATTTATTTTCTTGCATTTCTTTACGGGCAATCCCATTGATTTTCTCATAGGAATCTTTTTGGTTTCGTTCGTGCTTTCGTACGCGTTTGGCGTTTTGAGTATCGGGATTGCGATCGCCGTTTTGGGCGGAATGTTATTCTTCCCGTTCGTATTTATTATTAAACTCGTTCGTTCGGCAAGAGGATATTGATAAAAGTACATAACCTTTCGAGTTCTTAAAGACGGTTCGCTTTCAAGCGAGCCGTTTTTTATGCGCATATGCGCATAAAAAACGGGTAAAAAGCGTGTTTTTTTGCGCGCAAACGGTTGCAATAAATTTTCGGCTGTGCTATACTATAAAGAAATAAAACGAACCTGCCTCAAAATTAGGTTCGACTTATTCTTTTGTAATATAATCGTTGAAGTATTTTAGTTGGTAGGAAAAAACGATGGAAAAGAAGTATACGCGGTTAAAATTCGCTTGTTATTCCATGAATATCACCATGGGCGCGGTGGGGAATCTTTCCCCGTTGCTTTTTCTTTCTTTCCGTAGCGAATACGGGCTTTCTTATTCCCTGTTAGGGCTTTTGGTACTCGTGAATTTTTGCACGCAACTTACCATGGATTTGATTTTCTCTTTCTTTTCCCATAAATTCAATATGGAAAAAGCGGTCAAATCCATGCCGTATATCGCAATCGTCGGTTTTTTGCTGTACGCGTTATTGCCCTTGGCGTTCCCCGATTTTGCCTATCTTGGGATTTTACTCGGCACGGTGATCTTCTCCGCTTCGAGCGGTTTTGCCGAGGTACTGTTAAGCCCCGTAATCGCGGCGCTCCCGAGCGAGAACCCCGAGCGGGAAATGAGCAAATTACATTCCGTTTACGCGTGGGGCACGGTGGGCGTCGTGGTGATAAGTACGCTGTATTTGTTCTTTGTGGGCAGTCAATATTGGCACTTCTTGGCTATGTTTTTCACCTTGATTCCGCTTGCCGGTGCGATTCTGTTTTTTGGGCAAAAGCTCCCGCCGTTGGAAACGCCCCAAAAGGTGGAAGGCGTTATGGAACACCTCAAAAAGAAAGAGGTGTGGCTGTGCGTATTCGCCATTTTCCTCGGCGGTGCAAGCGAGTGTACGATGGCGCAATGGTGCTCGGGCTACGTCGAGCGCGCGCTCGCACTTCCCAAAATTTGGGGGGATATTTTCGGGGTCGCGCTCTTTGCCGCGACACTTGGAATCGGGCGTTCGCTGTATGCGAAAATCGGTAAAAATATTGAGAAAGTACTCCTACTCGGTTCGCTCGGAGCGACGGTTTGTTATCTCGTCGCCGCGCTCGTGGGCTTGCCCATATTCGGGTTGATCGCCTGTGCGTTTACGGGTTTTTGCGTATCCATGCTTTGGCCGGGAAGTTTGGTCGTTTCGGCAGAGAAAGTGCCTACGGGGGGCGTGTTCATGTACGCCATGATGGCGGCGGGCGGAGATCTCGGTGCGTCGGTCGGACCGCAACTCGTCGGCGTAATCACCGACGGCGTATCCGCAAGCGCGTGGGGTGGAGAACTTTCCAAAACGCTGGGAATCACCGCCGAACAGCTCGGTATGAAAACGGGTATGCTCGTGGGGGCGTTGTTCCCGCTCGTCGGGGTGTTCGTGTTCCTGTCCTTTTATCTGTCCAAGAGAAAAAACGCGAAAAAACCGTTAGAACAAAAATAATCGCTTGGCGCGCGCCCGTTTTGGGCGCGCGCCAATTTTAACGCTTGACACTTTGGCGCAAAGGTGTTATAATAAAAAACGCTATGGAAAGAATCCCCAACGAAGAACAGTTACGCGTGATCAACGAGCTTGACCGCAACATCATTCTTTTTGCGAGCGCGGGTACGGGCAAGACCTTTACCGTCGCCAACCGCGTGCGCAATATCCTCGCCTTGGGCAAAGCGTTGCCCGAGGAGATCCTTTGTATGACCTTTACGATTAAAGCGTGCAACGAAATGAAAGAGGATATCCAAGGCTACGCGGGGGAAGCGGGGAAAGGGGTGGAAGTTCGTACCATTCACGGCTTTTGTTATCAACTTTTGCGCGAGGAGAACCGTCGTAAAAAAGACCGTTACGGCGAGGCGACCGTTTGCGACGAGGTGGACGCGGAATCGCTTTTGCGCAGTATCCTATCTTCGCAGTACGGACTGTGGGAAGCGGAACGCACTTCGCAAACGCCCTTTTCGCTCTCCGCGATTCTTGCCGACGACGAACAGGCGTTTGCCGAAACCGCGGGCGAGGGGAAAGTGTTCGATATTTATTCCACGAAAACGGGCTTGCGCAATTTCGTGAGCGAAGTGAAGCATTGTCGGGAGGAAAAGGATATTTACACGGGCGACGACGAAGCCGACTACGCGCAAGCGTTCGCGTATTTCCGTTCGCAAAAGCAGGAACGCTACGAAAACGCGATTTCCTATTTCGCGCGGTTTGCAGGTCGGCGCAAAGACGACGATTTCGATTCCGCTATGAGCAGGTACGCGGGGAAGCTGATCGCGACTTACGATAGACACCTGCAACGGAGCAATCAAGTGGATTTCGACGATTTGATTACTTACGCGAGCAGGCATTTGCGCGATAAGGAAACGGTTGCGCGTTGGTCGAAACGGTATAAATATATTATCGTGGACGAAATGCAAGACACGAGCGAGCTGGAATATTCCGTGCTCCGCCGTTTGTTCGGAACGAATAATATCATGCTTTGCGGGGATTATTTCCAAACGATTTACGAATGGCGCGGTTCGCGTCCCGATTCGGTGTTGGGCGGTTTTGCCAAGGAGTTTTCCGCGCAAGTAATGATGTTTTCGCAAAACTACCGCGCGACGAAAACGCTCGCGAACGCCACCTTTGGGTATCTTTGCAACACCTATCCCGATTTGGTGGGCAAGGCGTGTCCGCAAAAACTCGCCGTACATAGCAAGGAAGAGGGGGAAACGATCGACTGTTACGGTTTTGACAACCCGCGCCAAGAGGCGGCGCAAATATTTAGCTACGCGCAACGCGCGCTAAAAAGCGGACGAACGGGACTTTGCGTTATGGCGCGGTCCAATCCGTACATAGCGACGCTCACGCGCACCTTTGCCGAAATCAACGCGGGTTTGCCCGAGGCGGAGCGCGTGCGCTTTTTCACGGCGGAAGAGGATTACGCGTTTTTCCGCAGAAGCGTCGTCAAAGACGTGCTTGCTACGGTGAAATTGCTTCTCAATAAGACGGACGCTGTGAGCATGGAACGATTGAGCGCGTATATGCGGGGCGTGGGCACGAAAACGGTGGAAGTTCTCCGTTTGCTCGGAGAACTCGGTTTGTCGATCACTTCCTTTCTTTTGCCCGATACTTACGAATACGGCGACCCGTATCACTCGCTTTTGACGGCGTACGAAAAGGGCGGTATCGTGATATACGACACGGAAACGACGGGGTTGGATCTTGCCAAGGACGAACCCGTGCAAATTTCCGCCGTCAAAATCGGTAAAGAGGGGGAAGTGCTTGAAATCTTCGATCGCTTGGTGATCCCTTCCGTGCCGATTGCGCGCGCGGCGTACGAAACGCACGGGTTTGATATGGAATATTTGCGCACGCACGGGGGCGTGGAGTTAAAACGGGCGTTAGAAGAATTTTCCGCGTTCGCGCGCGGTTGCGTGCTCGTGGGGCATAACGGCTTGCGTTTCGACGCACCCCTTATCCGCCGTTGCTTAAAAGAATCGGGTTTACCGCCCCTTGCGACCGTGGCGGAATACGATACGCTCGTGATTGCCAAGCGGTTTTTGCCCCGCTTACCCGATTTCAAGCTGTCCACGCTTTGTTCTTATTACGGAATCGTCAACGAGGCGGCGCACAACGCGCTCGGCGACGTTACGGCGACGGGCAAGGTGCTCGTAAAACTCATTCGCGAAGAGGTGCTTCCCACCGCGCTCGAACGGCGAAACGCGGTGGAGAAATACCGCGCCCGCTTTGAAAAATTCTACGAATTTTACAAGGAAGCGTCGGCGCGGTTGCAAGAGGACGGCGAATCGCTCCCGCCGTTTCTCGTCGAAAGTCTTCGATTGCGCAAAAAATACGACTCCGCCAAGGATTTGCAAACGGTGGACGATTTGCTCGCGGGCTTGAAAGTTCCGCCTAAGACGGACGCGGAAAGTTTTTTCCGCGGATATATCGCGGACGCCGCGCTCGCCAACGGCAGGTTGGATTTGTTGATGCAAAAACACGGCGGTGTGCCCGTGATCACGGTCCACCAAGCCAAGGGTTGCGAGTTCGATACGGTCGTGCTCGCGGGCGCAGGCGACGACCATTTCCCCGGTTATTACGCGCGCGAATCGGGGCGCGAAGAGGAAGAAAAGAAGGTGTTTTACGTGGCGATTACCCGCGCGAAACGCAAACTCGTTTTGACTCGCTCGGCGGACGGCTACAACCGCACGACCCACCCCAGCCCGTATTTTTATAAAATTCCGCAATCGTTCGTGCGCACGAATCGCGGTTGGGAAGATTGATATTCGCGTTGCTTTTGCTAACTGAAAATCTTATTTCTAACGAAAATACGCTTTTATGCACGCCCACCCCAAAGAACATATGAACATATGTACATATGTACATATGTTCATATAAAAAGGTTGAAAGGATAAAAAAAGTGATGAGAGGAACGCTTGGAACGGTAAACGAAAGGCGCGCTCCGTAAAAACG
>JAFQGG010000040.1 GCA_017415505.1 Clostridia bacterium | reverse complement strand
TAAAACGGTGCAAGACACGAGTAAGACAAGGCGGACGAGGCTTTTCCGACGGGAGTTTACTTGGCGTAAACGAGCGAGGAAAAACGCAGTCCAACGAAGTATTTACGAAGTGGATTCTTCGCGTTTACCGACCCACTTGAACATGAGCGAAGTAAAACAAAGCAAGACACGAGTAAGACAAGGCGGACGAGGCTTTTCCGACGGGAGTTTACTTGGCGTAAACGAGCGAGGAAAAACGCAATCCAACGCCGTATTACGAAGTGGATTCTTCGCGTTTACCGACCCGCCCGAATAAACCGAAGTAAAACGGAGCAAGACGCAAGCAGTTCAAGGCGCGCGAGGATAACCCGAGGGAGCGTACTAATGCGTACGTGACCGAGGGTTGCCACAGCGCAACGAAGAAATGCGTAGCGGATTCTCCGTTTTACGTTTTTTCTATGTAGCTGGCCTTGTCTATATACAACACCCCGTCGAGGTGGTCGAGCTCGTGACAAATCGCACGGGCAAAAAAGCCTTTGGCTTTTAAGAGATGTTTTTCGCCCGTGCGGTCTTGGTAGACGAGCGTAACTTTCATGGGTCGCGATACGATACCGCTTTTACCGCGAACGGACAAACAGCCTTCCCAGCCCGACTGTTCACCTTTTTGCGCGGTGATGACGGGGTTGATAAATTCAAAATACCCCTCTTCCACGTCCACCACGACCACACGGCGCAATACGCCCACTTGCGGTGCGGCAAGCCCCGCGCCCTGTTCTTTTTTTACCGTATCTTTCATATCGTCAAGCAATTTGACGAGTTCTTCGTCGAACGCTTCCACGGGAAAACATTTTTGTCTTAACACGTCGTCCCCGACCTGTACTACGTTTCTAATCGCCATTTCTTTTTTCTCCTAACGTGATTTTAACTTAAATTGGAGGGGTTTTCCTCCACGCTCACCAACACTTCCCGCGTGCGGGCTTCCGCGCAAAGCGCGTATATTTCGGGCAATATCGAAGTATCCGATATTCTCGAAAGGACTTGGTAGCGGTATTTGTTTTGTATGCGCTTGATCGGCGCGTGCATTTTATCGAAAAAGAGGAATTTTTCGGCGTTACGCTCGTACAACTCTTTCATGGCAAAATACACTTCTTTAAGCCCTTCCAGCGTTTTTTTCTCGTCCTCGCCCGTGACGAGTATCCGCACGATTTTCGTAAACGGCGGAAACAGCATTGCCGCGCGGAGCGAAATTTCGTTCTCGTAAAAACCAAGATAATCGTACCGCGTTGCAAACCGCAAAACTTCGTTTTCAGGGTCGAAGGTCTGCAAGACGACCTTACCCTTTTCCTCGGCTCTACCGCTTCTTCCCGCAACCTGCGTTATGAGCTGGAACGTCCGTTCCCTACTCCTGTAATCGGAAAAATGCAGGCTCATATCCGCGTCCAAAATCCCCACGAGCGTTACGGACGGGAAATCGTGTCCTTTGGCAATCATTTGCGTACCCACGAGGATATCCGCCTTTTTATCCGCAAAGGTTTTGAGGATTTTGTAATGCCCCTCTTTCCCGCTCGTCGTGTCGTTATCCATACGCAAAATCCGCGCCGTGGGATAAAGTTTTTGCAGTTCGGCAACGATCCTTTGCGTACCCGTTCCCGCGTAGGAAAGTTTGATTCCCCCGCACTCGGGACACGCGGAAAGCATGGAATACTTCGCACCGCAATAATGACATTTCAAACAGTCCTCGTCGCGGTGATAGGTAAGGGAAACGTCGCACGCCTCACACTTTGCCACGTATCCGCATTCCTTGCAAATGACCGTTTGCGAATACCCGCGACGGTTGAGGAACAAAATCGCCTGTTTCCCGGCGGAAAGGCACTTTTCAAGCTCCTCTTTCAGCGCGAACGAGAACGCGGAATTATTCCCCCGCCGTACTTCTCGGCGCATATCCGAAATGATAATTTCGGGGAGCGGGCGTTCGTTTACCCGTTTCTCCAAACGGATCAGGGAAAACTCCCCCTCTTTCGCCCGTTTATAAGTTTCCACCGACGGCGTCGCGCTACCGAGCACGAGCTTACAGCCGTTCCGTTTCGCCCGCAAATACGCCACGTCGAAAGTGTTATAACGGGGCGCGGTTTCGCTTGCGTAACTCGAATCGTGCTCCTCGTCCACGATAATCACGCCGATATTTTCCAGCGGTGCAAAAATCGCGCTTCGCGCGCCGATTGCAATTTTCGCCTCGCCCGTGCGCAATCTCCACCACTCGTCGAACCGTTCGCCCGCGGAAAGTCCGCTGTGCAAAATCGCCGCGTTCTTACCAAAACGCGCGCGAAGCTGTGCGAGCATTTGCGGAGTGAGCGAAATTTCCGGCACGAGGAAAATGGAGCTTTTTCCCTCTTTCAAGCATTTTGCAATGAGCGTGAGATAGATCTCCGTCTTTCCGCTACCCGTAACGCCGTGCAAAAGCTGTACCGTGCGCGCGTCCGTTTGAATCGTTTGCACGGCGCGGTTTTGATCGTCCGTAAGCGTTCGAACGGCGTTTTCGCCCTCGACGCTTTTATACGGGTCGCGCAAAATTTGTTCTTGGGTGATTTTTACGTACCCCTTTTTCTCCAAACCCGCAATCCCGCCGGGGAAAAGGTTATTGACGAGCGCGCAATCGCTCTTGCCGTTTTTCGCAAGATACTCCGCCGCGCCCGCTTGGTTTTTCGCCGTTTTCGAAAGCTTCATTTCCAAGATCGGCACGAGCAATTCCGCGTAGTTTCGCGTAAGCTCGCGCACCTTGCCCGTCCGCATTTCGGAGGGCAAAAACAGGCGGAGCGTAAGCGCTTTGGGTACGCGGTAGCGCGCGGTGATTTTTTCCGCGAGCGCAAGACATTCGCCGTTGATAGCGGGAAGCTCGTCGGGGCAGGGAATCACCTTTTTCAATTTTTCAAAAGGCACTTCGCTTTTCTCTTTGATTTTCATTACGAAACCCGGCACGGTTTTCCCGCCGAACGGCGCGCGAACGCGACTGCCGACGACCGTATCCCCGTCGCAGAGATAATCGAATATCCTGTCCGTTTCACTCGTGGCGATATCCACGATCACTTCCGCTATCATGCTCTACCTCTCCCGAACAAAAAATGCCTCGCGAAAACGGAGGCAAGTTTTGCTGTTAATCTTTCGCGATTACGACTCTGCCCTCGGCAATATCCTTGCACGCCGAAAGAAGCTCTTTGTCTTTCCCCATCGAATCGGTAACGCCCGCGTTTCTTTCCGTTTCGATAATTTGACGGGCGCGCTTCGCCGCGATCGTGCAAAGCGCGTAACGGCTAATCGGCTCGTTCTCCGTCCCCAATTTTCTGATCATTACGTCTACAGAAGGTTCGTTAATCATATTTGTATTACTCCTTAAAATTTTTTCCTTGTTTATTTCGATTCGACTTCACAATCCACGATCGCGGAAAGCTCGGCAATCGCCCTTTCCAACTCGTCGTTTACGATCACGAAATCGTATTCGTTTGCCTGTTTTAATTCAAATTCCAAACGGGACAGCCGTTTTTCAATCTGTTCTTCCGTTTCCGTGCCCCGAGAAACGAGTCTGCGCCGAAGCTCTTCCAAAGAGGGAGGCGCGATCATTACGAGCACGCTTTCGGGCATCTTCTTTTTCACGGCAAGACCGCCCTTTACGTCAATTTCCAAAATCACCGATTTGCTTTCGAGCTGTTTTTTCACGAACGACGCGGGCGTGCCGTAGTAGTTTTCGAAGTGGTCGTCGTATTCGAGGAACTCGCCCTCTTTTATGCGCCTCGAAAATTCCTCTTTCGTCAAAAAGAAGTACTCTCTTCCGTCCACTTCGCCCTCGCGGGGCGCGCGCGTCGTACACGAAACGGACTCAATCACGTCCGCCCGCCGTCTTACGAGCTCTTTTACGATCGTTCCTTTCCCGACCCCCGAAGGTCCGGAAACCACGACGAGTTTACCTTTCATATACCCTCCAAACTGCTTGATATCGTATTATTCGAGGTTTTGCACCTGTTCGCGCACCTTTTCAATCTCGTTTTTGAGTGCCAAGCCCAAACGCGTGACTTCCACGTCGTTGCTCTTAGAACAAGTCGTATTCGCTTCCCGATTAAACTCTTGCACGAGGAAATCGAGTTTTCTACCCACGACCCCCTCTTCGCAAATGGCGCGGAACTGCTCGATATGCGAGCGCAAACGGGTAATTTCCTCGTCGATATTGCACTTATCCGTGAATACGGCGACTTCGGTGAGCAAACGGCTTTCGTCCACTTCCGTACCCGCGAGGTATTCGCGGATACGCGCCGTGAGCTTTTCTCTGTACGCCGTAGCGACTACGGGCGCGCGAAGGGCGACTTTCTCCACCAAATTCTCAATGACCTTCATTCGCGAAAGCATATCCGCTTTGAGCTTTTCCCCTTCCGTCAAACGCATGGCGTTGAGGTTGTCGAGCGCGATACTAAGCGCAATTTTCAAGCCCGCGAGCATATCTTCGTCCAGCGTTTGCGTATCTTCCTGTTTGAGCACTTCGGGATAGCGCAAAAGCGAAGAAATCGTAATATCGTCGGGAATCTCCGCAAACGCGGTTTTGAGCTGTTTCGCCGCCGCGACGTAGGAAGCCGCGAGCGACAAATCCACGGTGAGCGCGGTAGGGCGTTCTCTCTTGTCTTTCACCGAAACGAACAGGTCGGCGTGACCGCGGGTGAGTTTTTCCCGCACGCTGTTTCGAATTACGTCCTCGTAGGCGACGAACACTCTCGGCGCTTTTATGGACACGTCCAAATACCGATTGTTCACCGTCTTGATTTCGCAGGAGATTTCCAACCCCTCCGCTTCGTAAGTACCTTTTCCGTAACCCGTCATACTCAACATAGTTTTTCCCTCGTTTTCGTTTTTCGTATTCCCCGCCTACGCGTACGCACTATACGCGTCACATTATTATAGCAAAAAAATAAAAAAGTTGCAAGCACTATCACGGGCTTTTCCCGTCTTTTTTACAAAAAAATAAAAAAATACGGCGTTCGTTCCCCGAGGAACGAACGCCGTCAACCTTTTAGTCTTCCGTTAGCATTTTTTCAAACTCGCTTTCGTCGATAATTTTTATCCCCAATTTCTTGGCTTTTTCCAATTTGCTTCCCGCTTCCGCGCCCGCCAAAACCAAAGTCGTTTTCGCCGTAACGGACGATTGACAAACGCCCCCGCGCGCCTCGATCAGCTTTTGCGCCTCGCTCCGTTTATACGCCGTGAGCGTACCCGTAAGCACCACCGATTGTCCCGAGAAAACGCCCTCCGTTTTTTCCTCCGACCAAACGGGCGCAACGCCCGCCTCCTTCAAAGCGGAAAGCTCGGACAAATTATATTCGTCCTTGAAATAGGAGGCGATTGCACGCGCCGTAACCTCGCCGATATTGTCGAGAAGAAGCAGTTCCTCTTCCGTCGCGTTTTGTAAATTTTCCATACTCTTAAAACGCCCCGCAAGGTCTTTCGCCGCAACCCTGCCTACCCCCTCGATACCGATCGCGTAGATAAACGCGTCCAATTTCGGCGATTTGCTCTTCTCGATTTCACTCAGTAAATTATTGATTTTTTTGTCTTTGAACCCGTCCAAAGAGGCAAGGTCTTCCGCCGTAAGCTTATACAAATCGGAGAACCCCGAAACGCCTTTTTTCTCCACGAGAAGAAGGGCGGTGTTTTCCGAAAAACCGTCGATATTCATAGCGTTTTTGCCCGCGTAATGATCGAGCTTTGCCACGATTCTCGGTTTGCACCCCCTATTCGGACAGAACAAATGCGCGCCCACCTCGTCCAAAGCCGAACCGCAAGCGGGACAAACGCAAGGTTTTTCTATTTCACGGCTGTTTTCATAGTGTTCGGTCGTACCCAAAATTTCGGGAATTACTTCGTTGGAACGGCGCACGAGCACGCGCGAGCCAATCTTAACGCCCTTGCGCAAAATATCCCCGTAATTGTTGAGCGTTGCGCGGGAAACCGTCGCCCCGCCGAGGTCTACGGGTTCGAGAATGGCAAGCGGGGTAAGTTTACCCGTTCTACCCACCTGCCAAACCACTTCTTGCAAAAGGGTCGTCACTTCCTCCGCCTCGAATTTATACGCCATCGCCCAGCGGGGGAATTTGTCCGTAAAGCCCATTTCCTCGCGCAAAGCGGAATCGTTGACTTTGATCACCGCCCCGTCCGTGAGCACGTCGATCGCTCGGCGGTTTACTTCGATTTCCGCGACCGCGGAAATTACTTCGTCCCCGCCCTTGCAAACGCGGAAATAGGGGAACACCTTGAACCCCTCTTGCACGAGAAAATCGTGCGCCTCGGTTTGCGAAAGCTCCGTCCCCTCCGAACGGTAGTTCACGTCGTAAAAATAGATATCGGGACGGCGCGCCTGCGTGACTTTGGGGTCGAGGTTACGAATCGCGCCCGCCGCCGCGTTGCGCGCGTTTTTGAGCGGTTCTACCGCCGTCGCGTTGTATTCTTCCAACACCGAAAGGCGAATGACCGCCTCTCCGCGCACTTCCAAAACGCCCTTATACGCAATCGTAAGCGGGAACGATTTAATCGTGAGCACCTGCGCCGTCACGTCTTCGCCCACCACGCCGTTTCCGCGCGTCGTCGCGCGTACGAACGCGCCGTTTTCGTAGGTAAGACACACCGTAAGCCCGTCGAATTTGTATTCCACGGTATACTCTATTTCTCCGTTTGCGCCACCCATGTCTTTAGCGAACTTGTCCACACGCGTGGTAAACGCGCGGAGTTCCTCTTCCGAAACCGACTTATCCAAACTAAACAAACGGGCGATATGCGTATGCTTTTCAAAGCCTTTTATCGGCTCTCCCCCCACCCTTCGCGTGGGGCTGTCGGGATAGATTTCCCCGCTCGCTTTTTCCAGCGCGCGAAGCTCGTCGTACAAGGCGTCGTATTCCTTGTCCGACACGGTGGGCGCGTCCAATACGTAGTATTCGTACGCCCATTTATTGAGAATGTCCACGAGTTCTCTTTGTCTATTTTTCATATTAACCGCCTTAACCTATTACCGTCAACGGGGCGAGATTGGCGGATAATTGCTTAATCCCCAAGCCCTCGAAGCCGATATCCAAAATCGTGTTACTGCCCGCACCGCGCACGTTGACGATCGTGCCTACCCCGAATTTGGGGTGCTTTACTTTCGTGCCGATCGTAAATTTAGAAAGATCCTTCGTCGCGCCCGTAGGCTTGGGCGTCGCCTTGCCCACGCCCCCGTAGGTAAACCCTCCGCTCGCTTTCGCCGTGCGTTGCGTGGGCGCGCTCCCCGCGCTCCCGTAAGTCGTTGCGCCCCGCCATACCGAACGGGTAACGCCCGAGTTCGCTCTATCGTTTCCGCGCGTACCGTATCCCCCGCCGAACGAGGTTCTCCGCCCGCCGTAATCGTCGCTCGCGCCGTACCTGCCCCCGCCGTACGCGCTATTGCCGTACGATTCGGGATCGTCGTAGCCGTCGTAACCGTAGGAAACGCGCGGGCGTTCCTGCGGTAAATCCAACTCGGAAGAAAGCTCTTTCAAAAACCGTGACCGCGCCGACGGCTCGCGTTTGCCGTACAAATACCGACTCTTAGAACGGGTCAAATACAAACGCTTGCGCGCACGGGTGATCGCCACGTACATAAGACGGCGTTCCTCTTCCATGTCCTCGTCACTCCCCGCCGCGCGGGAAACGGGCATAATATTTTCTTCCATACCGCAAACGAACACGCAGGAAAACTCCAAACCCTTTACCGCGTGCACGGTCGCGAGCGTGACGTAGTTCCCGTCGTCCATTTCGTCCGTATCCGAAGAGAGGGTCACTTGATTGAGATAATCGGTGAGCGTCGCCTCGGGGTTCAACCGCGCGTAATCTTCCACGGAAGTGATAAATTCTTCAATGTTGGCAAGCTTATTGATACTCTCGTCCGAATTATCCGAATACGCCTCGCGCATTTTCGTGTCGTTGACGATCTTTTTCACAAGCTCGTTGACGGGCATATCTTGGCTTTCCAAAATCCAATTTTTAACGAGCGTTCTAAACTCCACGAGCTTTTGCTTGGTCGCGCCCGTGAACCCGATTTCGTCGAGATCGAGAAGCGCGTCGTACACGGAAAGCTCCGTTTCGAACGCGTAATTTTGCAACGCTTCCACCGTCTTTGCGCCGATACCGCGCTTGGGGAAATTGATAATGCGCACCGCCGCTTCGCTGTCGAACGGGTTGTTGATAAGGCGCAAATACGCAAGCAAATCCTTGATTTCCTTGCGTTCGAAGAACTTGAAACCGCCGAATACCTTGAACGGAATCCCGTCCGCGGTGAACTCTTGTTCGAAAGAACGCGTGAGTGCGTTGAGGCGCATTAAAATGGCGAAGTCGGAGAATTTATAACCTTGGCGCATAAGCCCCGCGATCGTGTGCGCCACGAATCGCGCCTCTCCGCTCTCCTCTTCCGCCTCGTATACTTTCGCCGGCTCGCCCTCGCCGTTCTCCGTCCAAAGCGTTTTGTCCTTACGCCTGCCGTTGTTTTTAATCACGGTGTTCGCAAGCTTTAATATGCGCTTGGTGGAGCGGTAATTGCGTTCCAACTTGAACACTTTCGCGTCCTTGAAATCCTTTTCAAAGTGCAAAATATTTTCAATCTTCGCGCCCCGCCAACCGTAAATGGATTGGTCGTCGTCGCCCACGGCAAAAAGGTTGCCGTGCACGGAGGCAAGCAACTTCACGATTTCATACTGTACGGCGTTGGTATCTTGGAACTCGTCCACGAGGATATAGCGAAAACGCCCGCCCAAATACTCCCGCGCCTCTTCGTTGCGACGGAGCAACCACCGCGTTTCGTTGAGCAAATCGTCAAAATCGAGCGCGTTGTTCTCGCGCAAATGCTTTTGATAACGGCTGTATACCTTAACGATATCGTCGATATCCGGCTCGCCCGCGTATTCTTTTGCGTAGCGTTCGGGTTCAAAGCCGAGCATTTTCGCGTTGGCGATATGGAATTTCACCGATTTGAGCAACTTTTCGTCGTCGTAATCACATTCTTGGAAAGATTTTTTAATGATATTGTTGCGTTCCGTTTCGCTGTAAATGGAAAAGTTTTGATTGATTCCCACGTCCTCGGCGTAGGTGCGCAAAATGCGCACGCACATACTATGTATGGTGCATACCCACGAACGGGAAACGTCGGTAATGCTCGCCAAACGCTCTTGCATTTCTTTCGCCGCCTTGTTGGTGAAAGTGATGGCAAGAATCGCGGAAGCGGGCACGCCCTTTTCCTCGATAAGGTACGCGATACGCGTGGTAAGCACCCTCGTCTTACCGCTCCCCGCGCCCGCAAGCACGAGCACCGCCCCTTCCGTTTGCAAAACGGGCTTGATCTGTTCGTCGTTCAATTTTTTAAGTAAATCGTCTATCCGTGTCATAGGTATCATTATATCATAAAAAGGAATTTTTGGCAAGTGTTTCCCTATCCCTTTCCTCTCGTTTTTACCGCCCGTTTAAGGAATCGAACGCGTATTCCCGTCTAAACCGTTCGAGCGCGCGCAAATACCGTTCGCTAAGCGAAAGGGTGTAGCGTTGCTTTTCTTCGTAGGTGAGCGTTTCGTAATACTGTCTGTCCGTGAGCCGACCGATCGCGTCGCTCACCTCGCCTTTCGTCAAAAGCATTTCTTTTACTTTCAAATAAAATTCGTCCTCTTTCTCGCCCGCGATTTTCTTACTCACTTGCGTAGCAAAATACCTGCCCGCCTTGCTTTCGTTGACGCCCAGCAAGCGTGCCCTTTGCAAATTCTCTTGCATATCCTCTTTACACTCCGACCAAAACCCGTTTTTCAAACGGACTTTGGCAAGCCGTGCTTCCGCGCGGAGCGTGCGTTCTTCGCCTTTGCGTTTTTCGTGCGACATAATACACCTCTTTTTTCCATTTTTCGATTTATTTCGACAAGGGCAAATGAAAAGAGCCTACTTTCGTAGACTCTTTCTTTCGTTAGTTTCTGCTTCTCTTACGAGCGGCTTCCGACTTCTTCTTTTTTCTTACGGAAGGTTTTTCGTAAAATTCCTTCTTTCTAAGATCGCCGATAATACCGTCGCGGGAGCATTTTCTCTTAAAACGACGAAGCGCGCTTTCCACGTTCTCGTTCTCTCCAACTCTTACCGTAGACATACCTTTTCACCATCCTTTGCCGATGCGTTCATTCTTGTGCTATGCTATTATAACAATTTCAACCGCTCCTGTCAAGTCTTTTTTCGGCGTTTTTTACAGTTTTTCATAAATTTTTCCAAGCAAAATACGATTATTCCCGAAAATAAAGTCGAACCTTGCCGAAAAAGCAATTTTTCAAGCTTGCGCCGTACGAAGCTCCCGATTCATATGCGAAAGATCGTAAAACCCGCACGCGTGCGCGATTTCCGTCTTACCTATTTTTCCCTCGGATAAAAATCCCCGCGCGCCCTTAAAAGAAACCGCGCGAAAATTACAATTACAAACGACCGTGCGTTGCGCACGGTCGTTATCTTTTAAGGAGTTATTGCATACGCTCGAAATCCTCGGCGGGGTGCTTGCACCAAGGACAAATAAAGTCCTCGGGAAGCGGTCCTTCATGCACGTAACCGCAAATCTTGCACACCCATTTTTCCGTCTTTTCTTCCGTTTTGGGCGCGTTGGGTTTGGGTTTGATATTGCTTTGATAGTATTCGTAAGTCACCGATTTTTCCGCGGACAGCACGCGCGCTTCCGTCACTTCGGCAACGAAAAGAGTATGCGTTCCGCAATCGAGCGTATCCACGACCTTCGCGGAAATCAACGCATTGGTATGCTCGGGGATATACAAAAGCCCGTTTTCACTTCTCGGGTACGCCGTTCCCGCGAATTTATCCACTTCTCTGCCCGACGCAAAACCGAACTGTTTGAAAATCTCAAACGGCGCGCTCTCGGTGAGAACGGACACGTTCAATACGCCCGTTTTACGCACGAGCTCTTCGGTATAATTCGCCTTATTCACGTACACGGTGATACGCTTGGGCGAATCGGTGATCAAAGACACGGTGTTTACGATACAGCCGTTATCCTTTGCCCCGTCTTTCGTCGTCAACACGAACAGCCCGTAAGTGAGCTTAAACATAGCTTCTTTTTCTATCATGTTTCTATCCTCCGAGGATTATAAAATTTACGCTCTCCAAAGCCCGTGCAGGTTGCAGTACGCGTACACCGCCACGAGCGAATCGCCGTCCGCAAGCGAAAACGCGCTAACGGGCGCGGATTCCGCCGTCAAATACTTGATTTGATACCCTTGCTCCGTTTCAATCACGATCCATTCGATAAGGTGCTCCGCCGTCATGGGGTGCGCCACGCTCCCCACGTCCACTTTCACTTGCTTGCACTTCTTCGTCACTACGGGTACGTGCTTTTCTTTCGCCGCGTCCACGCTTCCCGCTACCAATTCCGTCCAGCCTTCCAGCTTCAACGCCTCACGGCTTACGATCACTTTTTTACATTCGTTACATTGATAAAATTTTAACATATTTTTCTCTCCTCAATTTTAATAGGATTTAATCCTAATAAAATAATACCATGATTTTAGACTTTTGTCAACAGTTTGAAGCGAAAAAATGAAAAAAATTTATAAAAAATAAATTTTACTTAGAAAGAACGCCGTGCTTATACAAAAGTTCGTCCAAAAAATCGCAAGCGATTTTCAATTCCGATTCCTGCCCGTAATCGCCCGTGTACACTTCGATAAGGAGCGCGCCGTCAAAGCCCGCGTCTTTGAGGCGTTTGATCAGCGTTTCGAAATCGAAAACGCCTTGCCCCGGCAAACGGATTTTGCCGTGTTCGTCGATATCGGACAAGTGCGCGTAAGCAAGCCGTTCGCCCATATCTTCAATATACGCCTCGTAAGGATACTCGGAAATGCGCGCCTGTTTGATATCGAGCACGCCCAAAAGGCTTGGAAGCTCGTTTTTGAGCAGGGAAAACAGCCCCGCACGGTTATAGGTCGCCCATTCGACGTTTTCCAAACACAACCGCACGCCCCGATTTTCGCACGCGGAAATAAGGGGGCGAAAGTTTTCTATCATTCGCACAATATCGTCGTGTTCGCCCGAGCGCGACGCGCGTTTCACGCGCGCGATACCGTGAAAGGTGTAGTGCTTCGCCCCCAAAATATTCGCGCCGTCCAGCACTTTTTCAAGCCACGCGTACGCGTCCGCACGCGCACGCGGGTGCAAATTAAAAAATTGCGGTTCGAACTCGGTGTTAAGGATATGCACGGAGTTGACGGACAAATCGCCCTTGCGCGAGGCAAGAAGCTTTGCAAACGCTTCTCCGTACTCGGAAAACGAGGTGAGGAACACCTCGGCAGTTTTTACGCCGAGTCCGTTCAAAAGCGGTAACGCGTCCTCGTTATTTTTCCGCAAAAACAGCGAAGCGGTGGATACGCCCGTTTTCATTCTACGAAATACACGCGGTTTTCTCTGCGCGGTTTATCTTGGGGCGTAACGGCGGGATAACCCACGATACAGTTGCCGATTCCTTCGTAATCGCCCTCGATTCCCCATTTTTTCAAAAGTGCTTTACCCTCGGGCATCTCAAAAGTTTCTTTCGCGCGGTGAATCCAACACGCGCCAAGCCCCAACGCGTGCGCGGCGAGCATTAAATTTTCCATCACGAGCGAGCCGTCGTAAAGATAGGTAGGTACGCTTTTATCCGCCAAAACGACGAGCACGACGGGCGCGCCGTAAAAAGGATCGCTACGCTTAAACGGATCTTTCCCCGCGTTCAAGTGGGAAAGCGTATCCCGCGTTTCTTTATCCGTCACCGCGACGATAATCGGGGATTGCTTATTCAAGCCCGACGGCGCACAAAGCCCCGCCTCGATAATTTTTTCAATCAATTCTCTTTCCACAAGCTTATCTTGATAGCCCTTCACGCTTCTGCGCGATTTCATAAGTTCCAACATATTTTTCACTCCTTATAATACAAGTCTTTTTCCGTCCAATTCGCGAGCACGCGCGCCATATCCAACGCAAGCGCTTTCGCGCCCGCGAGGTCGTGCTCGCGATAATTCCCGCACTCCTTGCTCGTGTTCCCGGGAATTTCCCCCTCGTACGAGGCGATAAACGCCATACCGTCCTTTACGAGCGCGATCGCCTGCGCGGGCGTAATCTCGTCGCGAACGAGCAAATAAAAACCCGTTCTGCAACCCATAGGACCAACGTAGACGATTTGCTCGCCCTGCTTGCCGTTGCGGGCAAAGGTCGCGAATAAATGCTCGAAAGTGTGCGCCGACGGCATGGAAAGATAATCCCCGCCGTTCGGCTTTTTCATGCGGATATCGTAGGTGACGACGTCTCCGTCCACGCGGGAGATATACATTCCCTTTTCCAATATATCGTGATTCACCGTAAAACTCGCTATTTTTTTCATATGCTCACCTATACACTTCTTCGTAAATATGCTTTGCGTACGCGCCCGCGATATTGATACCCGTCACCCGCTCGAAACCGCCGAAAAAGGCGTTGGAGTTGACCTCGCAAACGAGTGGCTCGCCCCGCTCGCCAAGCAGGATATCCACCCCGCAATAATCGAGAGCCAAAATAGACGCTACGCGTTCACAAACGGCGGTAATTTCTTCGTTCAACTCGTACCTGCTACCCACTCCGCCAAGTTCTATGTTGCTCCGAAAATCCGTTTTCGATTCCCGTTTCATTCCGCCCAACGCTTTTCCGCCTATGACGATTACCCGAATATCCGTTCCGAGCGAGGATAACACCGCTTCTTGAAAGAGGTGCGGACGGCATTTGAGCGTTTCCGCGAGCGAAAGAAGCTCCGCCCTGTTTTTCGCCATATGCACGCCCTTTCCAAGCGAACCGAAACTTTCCTTTACGATAATCGGATAGGCAAGCTCGGCTTCTATTTTTTCCAAGCTCTCCTCTCGCACCCGTTCCGTCGGTTCGTAGCAAAGCAAGCCCGCGAGGGTCTTGGGCATGGGTACGCCCTTACCCGAAAGCGCGATATAGGTCTGCATTTTATCGTCGCAATCGCGAATGGCGGAATGGCGGTTGAACAGCCGAAGCCCCGCTTTTTCCAACATTTCGGACATATACTTGTCTTTATCCAAAAACACGCAAAAATCGTACTTCTTGGGCAACGCGGAAACGATTTCCCCGTTTTCCACGCAGGCAAAAAACGCGTCGTTGCGCAAAATATCCGTTTGCACGCCGAGCGCGGTAAGCTCGTCGCAAAGCCGTTGCGCTTGCGAGAATTGCGATTCGATTTTTAGGTATGCGTTAATTAAAATCAAACCTTTTTTCATTGCCGTTTTTTTCCTTTCTTATATTATAACATAACAAAGAAAAACTGTCAATATTTCCAACGCAAAAAGTCGAGGACTACGCCTCGACTTTTTTCATTTTTTTCCAAATTTTACGCCTCTTCAACCGTCAAACGGAACTTTTGTCCGCCAACGAACCGCAAAACGATTGTGTTTTCTTCCACTTGCGTTTCCGCAACGAAATAGTCGCGTATAGCGCCCACGATTTCTTCCAATAATTCTTTTTGGCTAATTATTTCTTTCGTTTCCATTCTGCAACGCCTCCTTTTGTTTTTTCAGTTTTCTTCCGGAATGTTACTGTATATATATTATACCTTAAAAAACAGCACCGAGTCAAACAAATGATGCCAAAATTTAAGATAATATTGGTAGGAGAGAAAAATAATTATGGTAGATTTGTCGAATTTTGTCGAAAGACTATCCGAGCTTATGTCCGAGCGCGAACTCAACGCGCCCGCACTCGCCAAAGAACTGAAAACCGACCGTTCGAGTTTTACGAGATATTTAAGCGGGGCGCACACGCCAAACTTCGAAATATTCGTAAAAATAGTGGATTTTTTCTCCTGTTCGGCGGATTATTTATTGGGATTAACGGATATTCCGTCCAACGAGGAAAAACTTTTGCCCGTTCCGCCTTTTGCACCGCAATTCAAAAAGGTATTGAGCGAACTGCGCGTAACACAATATTATTTGGTGGAGAAAACGAAAAAGTTTTCCTACAACCAACTGCAAGGCTGGTTAAAAGGCAACAACGAACCCACCCTGCCCTGTTTGATTCGCCTTGCGCAAACTTTGGACTGTTCCGTAGATTACTTAATCGGTAGAACGAGATAAAATGTTTCCTGCTATTTTTATTAATCGATTAAAAGAGTTCCTTGTAAGCGAGGAAAATTTAACGCAAATCGCGGTATCGCAAGCCACGAATATATCCCCGTCCAATCTTAACGAGTATTTATCGGGAAAGCACCTGCCCGATTTCCAAAACTTCGTTTCCCTTTTGGAGTTTTTCTCCTGTTCGGCGGATTATTTGTTGGGATTGACGGATATTCCGTCCAACGAGGAAAAACTTTTGCCCGTTCCGCCTTTCGCCCCGCAATTCAAAAAGGTATTGGGCGAACTGCGCGTAACACAATATTATTTGGTGGAGAAAACGAAAAAGTTTTCCTACAACCAACTGCAAGGTTGGTTAAAAGGCAACAACGAACCCACCCTGCCCTGTTTGATTCGCCTTGCGCAAACCTTGGACTGTTCCGTAGATTACTTAATCGGTAGAACGAAATAACGAGCCGTTTGAAACGGCTCGCTTTTTTTAATTTCCGAACAACGCGCGGAACGCGGGAGGTACGGGTGCGGATATGCTTATGATTTCCTTGGTAACGGGGTGCATAAATTCAAGGCGGGAAGCGTGCAACCCCAAACGCTTTAACGGGTCTTTCGTGCCCCCGTATTTATCGTCGCCCACGATCGGGTGTCCAAACTCTTGCATTTGCACGCGGATTTGGTTTTTTCTGCCCGTATCGATTTTTACGCGCAACAGCGCGTATTTTTCATTCTCTTTAACCACCGTATAATGCGTGACCGCCTTTTGCCCCGACGGGTCTTGCGTGGCGTATACGATATGGTTCACGTTTTCGCGCAAATAGGAAACGAGCGTACCCTCTTTTTCCTCGAATACCCCCTCCGCCACGGCGTAATATTCGCGCGCGGAAACGAACTCGTTCCATTTCATTTTCAACATGGAATGGATTTTTATATTTTTCGCAAAAACAAGCACGCCAGAAGTTTCCTTATCGATTCTATGCAGAATAAACGGACGGGCGGTTTTATCCAGCGCTTGCAAGTGCTTGAACACGTACGCGAACGCGCACTCCGTTTCCTTATCGCTCTCCACCGAAAGCAAGCCGACGGGCTTGTCGATCGCGATAAAATCGTCGTCCTCGTAAATGATTTTCATTTGCACGCACGGTTTTATCTCCCGTTTTTCCCGCGTCGGCTTTACGGCGGGCACGCTATTGCCCTGCACGCTCTTTTTCGAGAGTTTCACCTCGTCGTCCTTGGCGAGCATGAAATTATACTGCGTTACTACGCTCCCGTTGACGAGCACCTGTCTTCTCGTAAGAAGCGACTTCACGTTGTTGCGCGAAGTGTTGCACTTGCGGAGCAAAAAGGACATCAATTCCTCGCTCCTATTCACCTTATATACGGCAGTATAGGGCGATTCGCCTCGTACCTGCCCCCTTTCTTTCGTATTTTTTACTCGCATATTCATACCAAAAATCCTTCTATCCAAGCCTTTAACTTTTTGTATTTTATTTCTTTATAATCGGCGATTTCCCTGCAATACCCGTCGTTTTCCGTCACGCTGTCTAACAGCGCGTTTACGAACGCGGTAGGTTCGTTCCGCACGAATAAATTGAGTTCGTTTAGCTGTCGAAACGCCTTCTTCGTAATATTCGTCGAACCGAACGAGATATATTTTTCGCTCGTGACGAGCTTGGTATGTACCATTTTTCGAGAAAACAGCACCCGCACGCCGTTTCCCGTTTTTTTCATGATTTTCCGCACCGTTTTACGGTTTAGATCGTTTTGGAAGTTGGCGTTTTCGGGCACGAGCAATATGACCGCCACACCGCGCTTATGCGCGCTTACGATTGCATTGACAAACTTTTTCAACGGCGAAAAATACGCCATCGTTATACGAAGTTCGCGCTCCGCGCCTTGGATCAAATCCAAATACGCGTCCTCCATTTCAAACAAGCGGGTCGGCGTTTTGCGGTTGATACCAAACAGCAACGACGCGTCTGTATCCGCTCCGCGTTCCAACTTATCGAGAAAGGCGCGCACGTGCGCTTCGCCTACGATTTTCGCCATGTAGTCTTGATAAACTCGACCCTGCCTATCCGCTCCGTTCTCTTTATCCTCGATATTGATACCGCCGAGGAAAAGAATTTCGTTATCGATAATATAAAATTTCGAGTGATCGGCTTTGAAAGTATCCTTTTCCACCGTGATATTCGGGTGGGAAAGAATGGCTTTATACAGGGGTGTTTCCTCGTCCTTGGCGCGCTTGGGATTTTCGGGCATAGGATAAAAAAGTTCCAACACGCGCGTTTTTATCCGCTCCGCAAGCGTTCGTTTTTTATGAAAAAACGAGCGTTTGCACTCCTCGGCTTTCTCCAATACTACCCCGTAGCGATCGACGGAAATATCCACTTTCACACCGCGCTCCGCCGCGGAAAGTACCGCTTCCCCCATTCGGTTGCCGATTATATCGTCCCGCCAAATGAACATATTGATACGCACCGATTCTTTCGCGCCGTCTATGCAACGCAAAATTTCGGGAAACGCGTTTTTTCCGTCCACGAGTAAAGTAAGCTCTTCCATAGCATTATTATACAACATTTTTTTATCCTTGTCAACAAACAATTACATTCCAAATCGCCCCGTCCGAATTTTTATTGCCGTAACCCCAAAAAACACATGAACATATGTACATATGTACATATGTTCATGTGTTCATATATTATTTTCGGATATATAGGGAAATTTGGAAGAACAGGCTTTCTCCGCGTTTGAGCGCGCTCTCCTGCCCGTACGCTTTCGCGTTCGTCACCGTGTCGTAGCCGAGCGAACAAGGCTCTAATCCCACGCAATAACTTCCGTTCACGACGCCGTGGTCCTGCCAAATGCCAAGATACGGAAGGCGTTTCTCGTCAAATTCCATAACGAAAGTATCTCCGCTCGGATATTGATAACCGACGAATCCCCGCTCGCATTTCCTTGGAAAATACAGTTTTTTGCACGCGGGCGCGTCCTCTTGCCAATCGGAAAAAAGATAGGCGTTTTTATACGGAAAACGGTCGCCGTAAGCAGTTTTGCCCGTACTGTCGTACACGAAATCGACAGGCTCGCCCTCGGCAAAAGGCAACAGCACTTGCCCGCCCTTTTCCACGCGGACAAGACAATGCCCCGCCCAAAGGCACTTGAAATCGCGCTCGCGCGCGTTTTCTATCTCGTAGCTTATAACCACCCGTCCGTCTTTGCCCTCGCGCAGGGTCTTTTTATACGAATACCCCAAACGATTAGAACGGCAATAAAGGACGAGCGTTTCGTCTGCGATCTCGTAGGAAAACGGCAAACGGCAAACTTCGCCGTGGTCGGGATATTCGTCGCCGTCGATAAAATCGGGGTCGATCGTGGGGAACATATCGTCGAACCCGCTACATTCTCCCTTCTCAAAATCGTCCGTCAAGCCGATATGCAAATAGCGATTAGACGGATTTTGCCAAAGATATTCTTTCCCCGCTTTATCTTGGAACGAAACGATTTTCCCGCCCTCGTAAGGCAAAACGAGGGCGGTATATTTTTCCGTTTCCAAACGCACCGCAAAAACGTCTTTATATTTGCTTTGCGTTATTTTCATCTTCTATATTTATTGAGTACTTCTTCGTTAAGTTCCACGCCGATACCGGGAAGGTCGGGAATGGTAACGTAGCCGTCTTTATCAAGTTGGAAGTGATGCTTTACGAGGTTCTTGGAAAGCACCGTTTCTTGCGCGCAGTATTCCAAAATATCCGCGTTGGGAATCGCCGCGATAAGTTGCAAGGTCGCGCCGATCAAGATACCCGTCTTGAACGCGTGCGGGATAAGTTTCTTACCACGAAGATACGCCATATCCGCGATCTTTTTCGCCATGGTGATACCGCCGCAACGGCTCATATCCGGCTGTACGATATCCACTTTGCCGTTGTCGAGCATATCTTGGAATTCGTACATCGTACCAAATTCCTCACCCGACGCGAGCGAAATATTGATATTGTCCGCAAGTCTACCAAAATCGGGCGTTCTATCGGGCGCGAACGGTTCTTCGAGCCAATAAATTCTTTGTTTTTCGTATTCCTTGGACACGCGGAGCGCGTACTTATAATCCGTCCAGCGCATACCGATATCGATCATGAGCTTGTTATCGCCTACCGCTTCACGGCAGTATTCTACGAGCTTGATATCCTTTTCTTCGCTCTCGCCAAGCGCGCCCCAACCGAATTTATAACCGTGATAGTTGCAGTCCGCTTTATGGTGCGCCACGAGCGCGTCGATTTCCTCTTTCGTTCCCGGCATAAGCACGGAGCAGTACGCGGGAATTTTATCGCGGAATTTACCGCCGATAAGCTTGGAAACCGGCAACCCGTACTTTTTCCCCGTGATATCCCAAAGCGCGATATCGATACCGCTCATTGCGTGAATACCCACGCTTCTACGCGTATAATAGTAGCTGTAATAATACATTTTATGCCACAAGTATTCGACGTTGGTGGGGTCTTCGCCGATTAAAATTTCTTTCAAGCCACGGCATTGGTCGTGCGAAGCGGGCGTTTCCACGATCGCTTTTACAACTTCGGGCGAGCTGTCCACTTCCCCGATACCCGTAATTCCTTCGTCGGTGTGCACGAGGATCACCGCCGTATCTTGGCTACCGTCCCCGATCATTTTTACTTCGTCCTGTCTAACGACAACGACTTCTACGTCCGTAATTTTCATAATATTTTCTCCTTATTTGTCAAAATTTAATAATCGCTTTGATGAGCGTTTTGTCGTGATTTCTATAAAGGTCGAACGCCTTATTGATATCTTCGAGCGCAAACTCGTGCGTGACGAGCGATTCCAAATCCAAACGCCCGCTTTCTATCATTTTCGCGAGCGGATACCACGCTTTCGTGTTCCCCACCGCGCCGTGCACGGAAATTTCCTCGACGATCATTTTCGTAACGGGGAATACGATTTCGTCCGAATCGGAGGGAATCCCGTAGAGAATGATATTCCCGCCCTTTTTCACGTAGTTTGGCATACTCTCGATCATGGGTTTCGCACCCGTCGCCTCGATCACCACGTCCGCTTTCTTGCCGTCCGTAATCTCCGCAACCTCTCGTACGGGGTCGGGCGAAGTCTTGATATTAACGACGTGCGTCGCGCCGTACTTGAACGCGCGAACGGTGGATTTCTCGTCGCGAACGAGGGTGATAATCTTCCCCGCGCCCATAAGTTTTGCCACCATGATAAACGCCAAGCCCGCAGGTCCCGTACCCGCTACGACGACCGAACCCGCAAACGGAATCCCTATCCGCATCAACGATTCGGTGGGGCAAACGGTACTTTCCAAAATCGCGCCCGCCTTGTCGCTCACTTTATCGGAAATGGGCACGATCGCGGAAACGGGTACTTTCACGAACTCCGCGTAACCGCCGTTGTGGGGATAATAGCCGATTTCGCTACTCTCGTTACAAAGATACGCTTTACCCTCTCGGCACGCGTCGCAATACCCGCACCCGATAGAAGTCGCCACCACGCACCGTTGCCCGATAGGAATATCCGTGCGCTTGGAGTTAATTTTCACCACCTCACCGCAAATTTCGTGTCCTTGTATATTCGGCGCTTTGCCGATTTTCAAAAATCCCGAAACGATATGATAGTCGGTCGCGCAAACGCCCGCCGCGCGCACTTTCAAGAGCGCTTCTTCCTCCCCGATTTCGGGGATAGGTACTTCTCTTACTTCCACTTGGTTATCGCCAAGCCAAACCGCCGCTTTCATCTTACGACCTCCTTATCCGCGAACGGAATCCCGCTCACTCTCGTCATCAATCTCTTATAGCCTTTGGGGAAGGTTTCTCCGTCCGCTTCCCGAAGCTCTTCCATCATGGAGAACTGCACCTCTTTCGCACGCTTATAATCCCCCTTTTCCACCGCGTCGTAAATGGCGCAGATCTTGTCGGGGTAAATGGTCGCGAACGCGGTCATGCTCCCCACGCAACCGCCCACGAGCGCGGGGAACAAAATATCGTCCGTACCCGTGAAAATGCTCACTTGTTTGCCGTGCGTCTTTTGAACCATGTGTTCGAGGCGTTTCATGTTCGCGCTACTGTCTTTAATCCCGATAATATTCTCGTGTTCGAGCAAACGGTAAATCACGCCCAAATCCAATTCCTGCGTAAAGAAAGGTATGTTATATAAGAACACGGGTACGGGAGAAAGATCGGCAACCGCCTTGAAATAGGTTTCCCCCTCTTGCGCCGTATACTTGAAATAGTAGGGCGGGCAAACGAGTACGGCGTCCGCGCCGATACCGCCCGCGTGACGGCAAATATTCACCGTGTCCGCAAGATTGCCCGTGCACGCGCTTACGACGAGTTTTTTATCCTCGCTTTTCAGTTGCGCGGTGAGCGCGGAAAGATAGGTTTGCTGTTCGAGGGGCAAATGAATAAACTCGCTCGTACTGCCGTTGGTAACGAACCCCGCGATTTTCGTATCGTTCAACCGCTTGATTTGCGCGGCGTACGCCGATTCGTCCACGTCCTCGCCCTCAAAAGGCGTCATAAGCACCGCAAAAGGTCCTGTCAATGGTTTTTTCATCGTAAAATATACTCCTTCAAATCCAAGGGTAAAAGATCTTCAAACAAATCCTCCGCCCCGTTTTCACTTACTAAAAAATCGTTCTCCAAACGAATCCCGTACGCGCCCTTTTCGTAATACCCCGATTCGATCGCGTACGTTTCCCCCGCCTTGATAGGCGTTTCGTTTTCCGCCAAAAATTGGGGCTGTGCAACGGGCGTTTCCGCAATCCTGTGCCCCGCGTGATGCACGAGCGTTTTTCCGTTTTCCTCGTACACGGTATTGACGGCGCGGTAAATATCGCTCGCTTTTGCGCCCGCGGTGAGCGTTGCTTGTCCACGGCGCAAGGACGCTTTGATCATGGCGAATATTTCCTTTTGCTTATCCGTCGGCTCGCCCACGAAAAAGGTTCTGCAAACGTCGCACCACACGCCGTCTTTGCAAACGCTTATATCCATAACGAGCGCATCGCCCGTTTGCGGGGTATAGTTTTGCGTAACGCCGTCGATATTCCCGCTGTCCTTGCCCCAAATATAATCGTAGACGATTTCGTATTCGCCCAAGTCCTCGCGCAAGGAGTCTTGGAATACGGAAAACAGCGCGTCCGCCGTCACGCCGAGTGCAAACGCGTTTTTGAATCGGATATACGCGTTTTTCACCGCTTCAAGAATTTCTCGTATCTTCATTTTACACCGCCTTATATTATATCCTTAATTATATAATAATTATAGCACGAATCCCCCACAAAAATATAGTTATTATTTTCTCTAAAAATAGCATTATTTTTTCACTACAAGAAAAAAACGCCCGTATGGGCGTTCATTTCTTCAAGATTTTTCCGATAATCCAAAATTGGAAACGGCTCGGCAGGATATTCAACAATAACAACAGCGGGTTGCGGTTGATTGTATGCGCGAACTTAGGTTTTCGCTTTTGCAAGATTTTCATAGCTTTGCGCGCGATTTTTTCGGGCGGAATCCGCCTTGCTTCCACGCGGTTTACGATATCCCGAAAACGGGTGGCGTTGCAATCGTAGAGTTTCGTTTTCTCGCAAAAAATATCCAAAGCGGTCGTGGAAACGCCGAGCATATCCGTTTCCACCGCGCCCGCACGGAGTACGGAAACCGAAACGCCGAGGAGCTGTAACTCCATACGAAGGGAATACGCGTATTTATCCAACGCGCCTTTCGCCACGGCGTACACGCCCGTGAACGGCAACGGATCGAGGGGCGCAAGCTCGCTCGTCGTAATCAAAATCTTCCCGCCCGTTTTCAATAACGGCAAAAACGCCTTATTGATATAAAACACGCCGAAGAGATTGATTTGAAATACCCGCTCAAACGCTTCGCTTTGCATTTCCACGAGGGAATCCAACGCGTAAACGCCCGCAAAATGCACGATTGCGCACAGTTCGTTCGTAACCGCGCGCACGGATTCGAGCGCGCGGGCAATACTTTCCTCGCTCGTTACGTCTACCTGCAAGGGAATCACGCCTTCTACCGCTTCCCCCACCTTTTTATCGAGCGCGAACACGCAAAATCCCGCTTTCACCAAAGCTTCCGTGGTAGCTCGACCCATTCCGCCGTACGCGCCCGTCACCAATACGAATTGCATAGTTTCTTCCTTCCTTTCGTTTATTATAACATAAATCAAGGAAAAAAACAAGTCTTCGCGCGCCGAATTTTATTCCGAATATCCCCCGCGGCGTTCCAATTCGACGACCAATATTTGCCTTCGTACTTGTTAAATTCCGCGAAATCGCCGTACATTTTCTCCGCGAAAGTCACGTTCTCCCCGTACACCAATTCCCCGTACATGGAAGTCAGATCTTCCAACGCGCAGTCCGCGTCGGAGTCTTGCAAAAACGACGCGCGTTGCGCGCGCATGCGCAAAATAAAGTAAATATCCACCCGCATAGCGGGTGGCTTTACTTTTTCGGGCATAGCCCTTTCCTACTGGCATAGCACAAATGTGCTTTTTTATTGACCTGCCAGTCATGCATAGATTACTTGCTACCCGTCAACGGGTCATTCGG
>JAFQGG010000039.1 GCA_017415505.1 Clostridia bacterium | reverse complement strand
GCGTTTTTATTCTACCTACTTTTTCGGTCGCGACTCGCACGAACTCGTGGTAATTCACGAGTTCTCACACGCCTATACGCCAAAAAAGGCGCAGAAGACGACGTATTGCCCCAAAGGGCAAAGCTTCGTCGCGCCGACGGCTCGCGTTTTTATTTATGCCTACTTTTTCGGTCGCGACTCGCACGAACTCGTGATAATTCACGAGTTCTCACACGCCTATACGCCAAAAAAGGAACGACCGAAATGGTCGTTCCTTTTTTGGCGCAGAAGACGACGTATTGCCCCAAGGTGCAAAGCTTCGTCGCGCCGACGGTTCGCGTTTTTATTCTACCTACTTTTTCGGTCGCGACTCGCACGAACTCGTGGTAATTCACGAGTTCTCACACGCCTATACGCCAAAAAAGGCGCAGAAGACTACATATTGCCCCAAAGGGCAAAGCATCGTCGCGCCGACGGCTCGCGTTTTTATTTATGCCTACTTTTGCGGACGCGACTCGCACGAACTCGTGGTAATTCACGAGTTCTCACACGCCTATACGCCAAAAAAGGAACGACCGAAAGGTCGTTCCTTTTTTGGCGCAGAAGACGAGATTCGAACTCGTGCTACGGTTTTCCCATACTACTCCCTTAGCAGGGGAGCCCCTTGAGCCTCTTGGGTACTTCTGCAACCCCGTTTTCATTTGAGCTATAATACTATATCATATTTTTTCGGGATTGTCAAAGCTTTTTCACTCGAAAAACGAAAAAATTTTTGCGAATCCTCATAAAAATATATATAGAGGAAAGCGTTCGTCCGTTTTTTCGCGAAATCCGCCCTTCTTTTCGCGGAAAACCCGTTTTCCTTGCAAAAAAACGGGAAACGGGCGGTTTGTTTCCTTGCTAAAAATGAAAAAAGGTGCTATAATAATTAATGGAAACAATTAGAGGAGATAAAAATATGAACGTATGGCACGACGTCGCTGCCGAGAGAATCACGACGAAAAAATTTGAGGCGTTTATCGAAATACCCAAGGGCTGTAAGGCGAAATACGAATTGGACAAGGAAACGGGGCTTTTGCGCTTGGACAGAGTTTTATACACTTCCACGGTCTATCCCGCGAACTACGGCTTTATTCCCCGTACCTTTGCCGAGGACGGCGACCCGCTCGACGTACTCGTTTTATGCGGAGAGAGCATTTATCCCGCCACGCTCGTTACCTGCGAGCCGATCGGGGTCATTAAAATGGTGGACGGGGGTTCGCTCGACGAAAAGATTATCGCCGTGCCCGTCGGCGATCCTACTTATAAGGACTATTACGACATAAAAGAATTGCCCAAGCACGTTTTCGAGGAAATGATGCACTTCTTTGAAGTATACAAAACGCTCGAACACAAGCAAACCACCGTCAAGGAGATTTGCCACCGCGACGAGGCTATGGACATTATCGCCAAGTGTATTAAAGCGTATAAAAAGGCGTTCACGGAGTAAAAAATACCCCCAAAACGCGGTTTTGTAAAAAATTACGAAAAATTTTTCCGTATTTTGTAAATTTTTTTCGGATAGAATATTGACATTATACGAAAAACACGCTATAATTATATAAGAGAGAAATTAAAGTTTTCAGCCGCGTCCAATCGGACGGGGGCAATTCCCGTAATTTTTGCGGAAATCGCCCGTGGCGGAAAGCTTGCAAACGGAGGTTTGACTTATGGCTTATTCACCCAACACGCAAACCGAGAAAAAGAAGTATGCGGAATTGAAACGCCGCATCGCAAGCTCGCAAGGGCAAGCGAAGTTTCTCGGGATCGTCTACCTGCTTGCAACGGTCGCGCTCACCGCGCTCGCTTGCTTGCAACTCGTTAGCGTTGACGGCGCTACGCTCGGCGTACTCGAATTTTGGAAGCCCTTCTTAAAATTCACCGAGGGTGGCGGTATCGTTGCGACGATTAAGGCGAATATTTTCGAGCTTACGGTCGCGGCTTTGTACGCGATTATGCTCTTGGTGCTTTTGATCAACGTGATCGTGAGCTTGTCCAAGCTCGGTTGGTTGTTCAAGAAAAAGGCGAGTAAGCTGTACGGCTTCAACCGTAATATGTACGCTATGGACGATATGGGCGAGTGCTTTGGTAGCACTTTTGCAACCGTTATCGTTATGCATTTCCAAATCGCGTTGCTTGCGGGCGGTGCGAAGCTTGGTATGCTCGCGTATATCACGCTTGCCGTAGGGATTTTCGTGCATTTCTTCGCGGGTATGCTCGCGGGGAACGTAAGTTTGTACTCCTCCGACGACGGCGTAGTGGAAGAAAAGCGCGCCGTAGGCAACTTCGTACCGTTTATCCGTAACCTTTTGCAAATCGCGTTTACGGCGGGCGTCGTGTATTTGTTTACGCAATGCAGTATCCTTCGCGAAACGCTTATCTCCGTGAAGAATACGGGGATTAAAGAAACGCTTGCTAGCCCCCTGGAATTGATTATTCCCGCGTTGCACTTGCTTATCGCTATCTTTACGCTGTTTATGGTCGTTTACGCAACGAGCGATAAAGAATTCGACCCCGAGGGTGCGAAAACGCCCGGTCGCGGTTGGTATCTCGCGCTTTCCATTCTTTTGCTTTTGGCTTCGGCGGGCGCGTTCGTGTACGGCAAGTTCATTAAGAATACGGAAGTACACAACTACGTGTTGTTTATCGCAATCGGCGCGTTCGTTATGACGGTCGTGGAGATTATCCTGTGCAAGCGTCCCAAAGTGAAGGGCACGAAGAAAGAAAGCGACGACACGGAATATGAAACGGGCGTGTTCCTTTCCGAAAACTACACGGAAGAAGAAACGGTGTATCCCGCTCCGTTCGCGTTCCCGCCTTTCCCCGCGTATCCGCAAACCGTGCAAACGGAAGCCTTGACGGAAGTGCAGGAAGAGGGAAAAACGGAGAAAAAGAGAAAAGCAAAAAAATAAGGTTTAAGGAGTTAGGAATATGAAACGGATTCATTCTAAAGCCGCGCTCTTGAAAAAGCGCGTGCGGACGATTCACGGTAGAGCGAAATTTACGGGTATTTTGTACTTGCTCGGTACGATCGCTTTGGCTGCCGCCGCGGTGCTTTTGTCCCTGTTGGACGGTACGGCGATTTCTACGGCAAACGGACTTTTGCCCGTCGTGGCTTTCGGTAAGGAAGTCGTAGCGACGGTAAAGGGCGGGTTCGGCGGATTTATCCGCGACTCCGTCGCGATTTCCAAAACGATCGTTTTGGTATTGTATCTCATTCTTTTGATCGTTGCGCTCGTCAACGTATTGGTTGCGCTTTCCAAGCTCGGCTGGTTGTTCAAGCGTCGCGCAAGCCGTGCAAACGGTTTCAACCGCAACATGTACGCCATGGAAGACCTCGGCAAATGCTTCTCGGCGTTGTTTAACGAAATTCTCGTTTGCTGGTTGTTCATTTACTTATTCACGGCGCAAATCAACGGTTCTGCGCCCACGGTTAGACTTTTTGGTTATATCGTGCTCGGCGGCGGGCTTGCGATTCACCTTCTCGGCGGTTTGCTCGAAGGTTCGGTAAGCCTGTTCACGACGGGGGATAAGATTGAAGAAAGCAAGAGAACGAACGGCGTTTTCGTGTTCTTCGTTCGCAACCTGCTTCAAACGGCGGCGGTCGGCGCAATCTTGTATTTCTTCGTTCCGCAAACGGAAGTAATCGGTGGCTTTGCAAATCTTTACGACAACACGATCCCGCCTAGAAATTGGCTGTGGTTCTTGTCCAACCTCAAAGCGTTAGTACCCTTCCTCGTGGAAGTGGTGGCTTGGGTGGCGATCCTCGTGCTTATCAAGCACGCGACGGCAAGAACGGAATACAACCGCGACTGTATGCACGGCGTTGGTATCAACAACAACTTGGTATTCTCGCTTATTGCTGCGATCGCGTTTGCAGGTATCCTCGTATTGCCCAAGCTCGGCTTGGCGGAAGCAGAAGCGTTGAATAAGAACGTACTTATCGCGGCGATCGTTGCGTTCGTGTCCTTCTTGCTCGACTGCATTATCCGTCCGAGAGGCAAGAAGAAGGGCGACGAAGACGAAGTGGAAATGGAAGTTACGCAATCGCAACAGGCGACGGCGGGCGGGGTATATCCTCAATACAATCAATACGTGCAATACGTACAACAGCCCGGGCAAGCGCCTCAAATCGTGGTAAATCCCGCGACGCAACCGGCGCAACAACCGTATCAGCCCATCTATCAAGTGATGCCGCCGATGCAACAACCCGCACCTCAACAACAGGGCGCGCAACAACCCGTATACTTCCCCGTATACTATCCCGTTCCCATGCAACAGCCCGCGGCGCAACCGCAAGAGCCCGTTCGTCCCGAACCCGCTCCCGCGCCCGTGTACATACTTCCCATGCCTTCTCCCGCAACGCAAGAGAGAGAAAAGGAAGAGGAAACGATAGAAGAGAAACCCGAAGCTCCGCTTGATCCCAACAAGGTTTGGACGGTGAGATGCCCGCAATGCGGTAAGCACTTGAACGTGCGCGAAACCTCGCCTTACCACCGTTGCCCTGCGTGCGACAAGGTATTCCAACTTCGTAAGTTTGAAACCTATAAGCGGAAAGAAGATTAACGCAAACAAACATCGCTCTTCGGACTTGCGCGTTCGAAGAGCGATTTGCAAGAGTGTAGAAAAGGGAAAAAGAGAGAATATAATTAAAGGCGCGCGTACGCGCGCGAAAACAGAGGTGCTTTTATGGCAAAAGACAATCAATTCGTAGAACAAATCGCGGACATCAACGCCGATTTTCCCCAATGGTACACGGACGTCGTAAGAAAGACGAAACTCGTGGATTACGGTCCCGTTAAGGGCACGATGATCATTCGTCCTTACGGGTATTCCATTTGGGAAAATATCCAAAACGAGCTTAACGCCCGTTTCAAAAAACGGGGCGTAGAGAACGCGTATTTCCCCTTGCTCATTCCCATGAGCTATTTCACGAAGGAAGCGGAGCACGTGGAAGGCTTTGCACCCGAGGTTGCGGTGGTTACGCACGCGGGCGGTGAGGAACTTTCCGAGCCTTTGGCAATCCGTCCCACTTCCGAAACGATTATCGGTACGATGTGTTCCAAATGGGTGCAATCGTATCGCGACCTGCCCTTGAAAGTCAATCAATGGTGTAACGTAATGCGTTGGGAAAAGACCACCCGACCTTTCCTTCGTACCAGCGAATTTTTGTGGCAAGAGGGGCATACCGTACACGCTACGGCGGAAGAAGCGGAAGCGGAAACGCAAGCCATGCTCGGTATTTATAAGGAATTCGTGGAAAATTGCTTGGCAATCCCCGTATTGACGGGTAGAAAGACGGGAAAAGAACGCTTTGCGGGCGCGGAAGCAACCTACACCATGGAAGCTATGATGCGCGACGGTAAGAGTTTGCAGGCGGGTACTTCGCACTACTTGGGGCAAAACTTCGCCAAGGCGTTCGATATCCAATTCTCGGACAGCGACGGCGCGTTAAAGACGGCGTACACCACCTCTTGGGGCGTGTCTACGCGACTTATCGGCGCGGTCATCATGACGCACGGCGACGAGCGCGGTTTGAAAATTCCTCCCGTCGTTGCGCCGATTCAATGCGTTATCGTGCCTATCGCCGCGAGAAAGGGCGGGGTGATCGAGGCTTGCGAATCGCTCAAAGCGGAGCTGGAATCGGCGGGCGTGCGCGTCGTGCTCGATTCGTCGGACAACAGCCCCGGCTGGAAGTTCAACGAATGGGAAATGAAAGGCGTTCCCGTGCGTATCGAGCTTGGTCCTCGCGATATCGAGGCGGGTAAAATGCTTTGCGCGAGAAGAGATACTTTCGAAAAGGCGGAATATCCCTTGGAGAACGCTGTGGAGAGCGTGAAAGCGTTGCTTGCACAGGTGCAAAAGGATATGCTTGAAGACGCAAGAAAGCGCAGAGAAGAGCGTATCGTTTACGCGGACGACATGGCGGGAATCCTCTCGGCGGTGGAAGCGGGCAACTTCGTGAAAGCGGGTTGGTGCGGTTGCCGTGCCTGCGAGGATAAGGTAAAGGAAGAAACGGCGGCGACGGCGCGCGTGTTTGCCGAGGGCGAACACAAGGAAAAATGCGCGGTTTGCGGAAAGGAAGCAAAGCACGTGATCGTATTTGCAAGAGCGTACTAATAACCGAATATATTTTAGCGGACGGCGAACAGCCGTCCGTTTTTTACGCAAAATTTACCTGAGTAATACGGTTTTTTGCTATTTGTAAACGCGAAAAAAGGTGTATAATATAGGCGTAGCTACGGAAAATAAATAATAGGAGAGAAATATGAAAAAGGTAAAAACAAAGATATGGCTCGTGTGTACGGCGGTTTTGTGTGCGTTCGCTTCTTGCGGGGGAGAAAAGCATATCACCGTAATTTCCCGCACGGCGGGAAGCGGTACGCGTTCGGCGTTCGAAGAATTGGTTGCAAATGAGGACGGAAGAAAACTCGGGGGTAAGGACGAGAACGGAAAAGAATACTCGTTGCTCGTGAAAACGGCGCTTGAAAAGAGTGAAACGGGGGACGTGAAAACGGCGGTGGCGAGCGATAAAAACGCGATCGGATATATCTCTTTCGGGTCGTTGGATTCTTCGGTGAAAGCGTTGGCGTTAAACGGTGTGGAAGCGACGGAGGAAAGCGTTTCCAACGGCTCGTACGAACTGCAACGCCCGTTCGTCGTCATGACGAACGCCACGGCGACGCTTACGCCTCGCGCGGAGGATTTCATGCAATACTTGCAAAGCGCGGAATCGGAAGCCTTCGCAAGCGAAGCGGGCGCGGTTTGGGTGAGCGATCCCAAAACGCGCGGGAGTGAGGACTTTCCCGTGCCCGTGACGGATTGGACGGCGAAGCCTGCGCTCCCTTCGGCGGGTGAGAACGGAAAAGTGGTGATCAACGGTTCAACTTCCATGCAAAAATTTATCGAACGTGCCGCGCTTGGGTACGCGGAGGAGTATTCCGCGTCCGTGACGGATATTTTCACGATCGAATTGCAAAGCTCGTCCGTGGGCAGAAAGGGTGCGGAAACGGATACGACGGGGAACTTTATCGGGCTGTCGTCGGCGTCGGTTGCGGGGAACGAAAAGGTGCGCGCGTTCACCGTTTGTTTGGACGCGATCGTGGTGATCGTCAATCTCGCTTCGCCGTTGCAAACGGTTACTGCGCAACAGCTGTTCGATATCTATACGGGCAAAATCGTAAGATTTAGCGAATTGGGAGCGTGAGCATGACGAAAGTAAAGGAGAAAATCGGTCGGGCGGTGTTTGCCGTTTCGGCGGGGATATGTATTCTTGCCGTCGTCGCGATCTTCGTGTTCCTGCTCGCAAAGAGCGCGCCCGCCTTTGCGAAAATCGGGGTGTTCAATTTCGTCTTCGGGGATACTTGGTTGCCGAGCAGTTCGGATAGCTATAACGCACCGCTTTCGGGCGAATACGGCGTGTTTACCATGATCGTGGGCACTTTGGCAACGACGGTCGGCGCGCTTGCGTTCGGCGGGGTGCTGGGGTATTTCACGGCGGTGTTTTTAGTTTTCTTTTGCCCGAACGGATTGAAAAAAGTACTTTCGTCGGCAATCGGCGTTTTGGCGGGGATTCCGTCGGTGGTTTACGGCTTTTTCGGAGTGCAGTTCCTCTTGCCCATTCTCGCGCTGTTTGCGCCGAATAACGGCGCGGGGCTGTTGGCGACTTCCTTAGTGCTCGGACTTATGATTTTGCCTACGGTAGTATCGCTGTCGAAAACGAGCTTGGAATCCGTTCCGCGCGCCTACTACGAAGGCGCGGTGGCAATGGGCGCGACGCATACGCAAGCGGTATTCAAGACGGTCGTGCCCGCCGCGCGTTCGGGAATCGTCGCCTCGCTCGTGCTCGGCGTGGGCAGGGCGTTGGGGGAAACGATGGCGGTGGTAATGATCGCGGGCAACTCCGCGACCTATCCGAGCGGTTTGTTCGGCAGTTTTCGCGTGTTGACCGCGAATATCGTATTGGAAATGGGGTACGCGGGCGAAGTGCAAGAGGGCGCACTCGTTGCAACGGGCGTGGTACTTCTCGTGTTCGTTTTGCTCGTGAATATTCTCTTTTCCCTGCTTTCCGCGCGGGCGGTGAAACGGGCGGTTAAGAAAACGAAGAATAAGAAATCCCGCCCGCGCGTAGGTATGCGGATTCGCGATTTTTTCGGGAACTTGGCGTACCGCATGAAAAGCTCGTCTATCGGCAAGGGAACGGCGATTTTCTCGGGCACGTTCACCGCACTTACGCTCGTTTGTATCGTCGGGTTCGTGCTTATCAAAGGTTTACCGCACGTTACGCCACACTTTTTATTCGGGAAGTTTGTGTTCGGGAGTGAGAATATCACGATTTTCACTTCCATCGTAACGACGCTCATGGCGATCGCGTTGAGTTTGGCGGTTGCCGTACCGCTCGGCGTAATGACGGCGATATTTTTGCACGAGTACACGGCGAAAGAGAACTTGTTCGTGCGTATCGTGCGGGGTGCAATCGATATCCTCGGGGGCGTGCCGTCTATCGTGTACGGGTTGTTCGGCTTGATTACCTTCGTCCGCCTGTTCGGCGGGACGAGTTCTATCCTTGCCGGAGGCTTGACGGTGAGCGTCATGCTGTTGCCGACGATCGTTCGTTCGACGGAAGAGAGTCTGCGCGCGGTGAGCGATTCGCTTCGCGAGGGGAGCTATGCGCTCGGCGCGGGGAAATTGCGCACGGTGTTCAAAATCGTACTCCCGTCCGCGCTTGGCGGTATCCTTTCCGCGATCGTACTCGCCATGGGCAGGGTCGTGAGCGAATCCGCGCCGTTTTTATACACGGCGGGGTCGGTGATTTGGGCTATGCCCACCTCGTACGCGGACAACGGCGCGACGCTTGCCGTCGCTATGTATCGGCTTGCGGGCGAGGGGTGGCACACGAACGAAGCGTACGCGACGGCGGTGGTGCTCGTGGGAATCGTGCTTATTCTCAATCTGCTTGCGGGATTCGTGGCGAAAAAATTACAAAAAAAATGGAACGGTGAAAAACGGTGAAAGAGAAGAAAGAAGAAATATTCGGGCAGGATATCCGCGTGAAAAACGCCAACCTTTGGTACGGGGATTTTCACGCGTTGAAAGGGGTGAGTATGGAAATCCCCGCGCGCGCCGTCACGGCGTTTATCGGACCGTCGGGGTGCGGAAAATCCACCTTTTTGAAATGTTTTAACCGCATGAACGATTTGGTGAGCGGGTGTAAGATCACGGGCGAGTTCCGTATCGGGGAAACGGATATCTACGATAAAACGACGGATATCAACGCGCTTCGAAAAAGCGTGGGTATGGTGTTTCAAAAACCCAACCCTTTTCCTATGAGCGTGTACGACAATATCGCCTACGGTCCGCGCACTTTCGGGATTCGAAAGCGCGCGGAGCTTGACGAGATCGTGGAAAGCTCCCTTCGCGCGTCGGCGACGTGGGAAGAGCTCAAAGACCGTTTGCACGACTCGGCGACGGGGCTTTCGGGCGGACAGCAACAACGGCTTTGTATCGCTCGCGCGCTCGCCGTGCAACCCAAAATCATACTCATGGACGAGCCGACTTCCGCGCTCGACCCCATTTCCACGGGCAAGATAGAGGAGCTTTGCGAGGAACTCAAAAAAGATACGACGATCGTCGTGGTTACGCACAATATGCAACAGGCGACGCGTATTTCGGATAAAACGGGATTTTTCCTGCTCGGCGAACTCGTCGAGTACGGGGATACGGAAGAAATCTTTTCTTCCCCCAAAGACGAGCGCACGGAAAGGTATATCACGGGCAGATTTGGTTGAGATTTTCCGCTTTCGTGTTCGTATGGATATATGAAAAAATGAACATATGAAAATTCAAACGTATGTATTAAAAAATTGAACGAAAAATCGATTTTGGTTTATACTAAAAAAATCTTGCGTTTTTTATAAAAATATAGTATAATAAAAGGAGAAAAGATGTCGGCAAGAAAAATTTTCGAAAACGAGCTGAATGAATTGAACGGGGAGCTCGTAGCAATGTGCCGTTTGACGGAGGATATGATAGAGAGTGCGATCGACGCGCTTTTGCGCCGTGACCGCGCGCTTGGAAGAAGTATTAAGGAATTGGATAAGCGGGTGGACGAGTACGAAATGGATATCGAGAAGCGGTGTATGCGGATACTGCTTCGTCGGCAACCCGTCGCCAAGGATTTTCGCAAGGTGTCTACCGCGCTCAAAATGATTACCGATATCGAACGGTTCGGGGATCAAGCAAGCGATATCGGGGATATCGTCGCCACGATGCCCGGGGAAAAGTATATCAAGGATTTACACTATATCAAGGCAATGGGCGAGCTGGCTGTGAAAATGGTACGCGAGAGCGTGGAATCGTTTATCCGCAACGACGAGAAGCTTGCCGACGAGATTATTCGCGCGGACGACAAAATGGACGATTTGTTTTTGTCGGTGAAAAACGAGCTCGTCGCGCTCATTGGACAGGACGCGAAAAACGGTGACCAAGCCATCGAACTTATGATGATAGCAAAATATTTGGAACGGATCGGCGACCACGCCGTAAACGTTGCCGAATGGACGAAATATAACGAAACGGGAGTGCACTTGAAATTCTAATGAAAAGAAAAGAACTAATTTATATCGTAGAGGACGACGAGGGGATACAAGAGGTATACGAGGGGGCGTTCGAGGTGGAATACGAGGTAAAAATCTTCGGCAACGCCAAGGATTTTTTCGAGGCGTTCGCCATGGTTTCGCCCGATTTGATTATTCTCGACGTCATGTTACCCGACATGGACGGCTACGGTATTTTGACGAAAATTCGCGAACAGGACGAGCGTTTGCCCGTGATTATCGTGAGTGCGAAATCGGACGAGATCAGCTTTGTTAAGGGTCTGAATAAGGGTGCGGACGATTATATGTCCAAGCCGTTTTCCATTTTAGAATTGCTCGCGCGCGTAAAGACGAATTTGCGCCGAGCAAAACTGTACGTAGAACGCGCCGACGGGTTCGTGGTGGATAACAATACCTACAAAATCGCGTATAACGGCGTTGATCTCGCGTTGACCCTCAAAGAGTTTCGGCTTTTGAAAATGCTCATAGGAAAAGCGGGGATCACCGCAACGCGCGAGGAGATTTTTCGCGAGGTTTGGGGCGAGGACTTTTTCGGGGAAACGCGTACCTTGGATATGCACGTAGCTTCCCTGCGGGATAAAATTAAGGCGGTCGGCGGGGGCGACGTAATCGTTACCGTGCGCGGGATCGGGTACAGATTCCAAGGGAGATAAAGTGAAACGGAAACTATTTTTGTATACGCTCGTTTCCTTTTGTATCGTCTTGACGCTCTTGTATTTCTTGGGCGCGCTCGCGGCGGAAAATAGCGATTATTTATTGCAGTCGTTGCCCTTTTTGCTGGTATCGGTGCTTATTGCGTTGATTTTATCCTACGCGGTGTCGGAAATCGTTTCCCGCGCGTTTGCGCGCAAGCTCGTAGAAGTGAAAGAGAGCTTGAAAAGCTTGAACGCGGGCGAGTACGAACCGTTAGACGCGAGCGGGTACGATAAGGAAACGGCGTTGCGGTTTGAGGAAATCAATACGCTCAACGAAAATACGCTGAAAACCATGCAACGGGTAGAGCGGGAACAGGAAAAACTCAAAGCCGTTCTCGACAACGTCGCGCAAGGGATCGTGGCTATGAACGAAAAGAACGAGGTGGTGTTCGTCAACGCCAGCGCGATTCGCATTTTCCACGACGGACGGCGGGTGATTAGCAATAAGCTTTCCGCGCTCGTGGACGACGAGAAACTGCTCAAAAAAATAAAGGAAAATTTGGGCGGGGAACAGGGCTTTTCCTTTGAATACGAGTATAGGGATCAATCGTACGCCGTTTCGGGCAAAAGGATTGCCGAATCGGATAAAAAGGGGGAAACTTCAAGGCTTCTCATTCTCACCGACTTGACGCACGAAAAGCAAATGATCAAGCAAAAGAGCGACTTCTTTGCGAACGCCTCGCACGAGTTGAAAACCCCTCTTACCGTGCTTCGCGGGCTTACCGAATTGCTCATGCAAGACGAAACGCTCGGCGAAAGACAAAAAAAGCAAGTGGAACGCATACATAAAGAAAGTATGCAAATGACGAGCTTGATTTCCGATATGCTTAAAATCAGTAAGTTGGAAAGGGGCGAGGCGGAAGAGGAACGCACGGAAGTGGATTTGCGGGAAATTGCCAACGAGGCGGTTGCCGAACTGTCCGTACAAATGCGCGCGAAAAATATCACCACGGAAGTGGAAGGGCGCGCCTGCGTGTTTGCGGACGGGAAAAAGATTTTCGAAATATTGCAAAACCTTTGCTCCAACGCCGTAAATTATAATAAGGAAGGCGGTTGGATAAAAATTAGCCTTTCGGAAACGGAAAGCACCGCGACGCTGTGCGTAGCGGACGGGGGGATCGGGATCGAGAAAGAGCACCTGCCCCGCCTTTGCGAGCGGTTTTACCGCGTGGATAAATCCCGCTCGAAGAAAACGGGCGGTACGGGCTTGGGACTTTCCATCGTCAAACATATATGCGCGCTGTATAACGCGGAACTTTCCATTGAAAGTGAAATCGGCGTGGGTACGCGCATAACCGTAGTATTCGAAAAATAAAAAAGACGCTCGCGACGGCTGTGAAGTGAACCCAAAAAGTTGGACAAAAAATTAAATTAAATTGCTTGTGAATGAGTTCTGTATTGTACAGGACTCATTCCTTTTAGTTTACGAGATATTCTCTCGTTGTTGTAATAGTAAATATATTCGTGTAGCTTTTG
>JAFQGG010000016.1 GCA_017415505.1 Clostridia bacterium | reverse complement strand
TCCTATACGACTGCGCCCACCTTTGCCAAAATCTGCTAAAAAATCCAACTTTTAAGGTGCTACGCAGTTTTCACGAGCGAAAAATAAGTAAGACGAGGAAATCGACCGCAAACATACGTCCGTATGATAAGGGCGATTGACGCTGTATTACGCCAATTTTTCGCCGTCAAAACCTTTCGAGTTCGACTCTCGTTAGGTTAACCAAAGCATTATAATCCGAACCAGCCCCAAAGCTGTCTTTTTTGCGCTTTTCGGCTCGTCGTCAGGTTATATTATTCCTCGTCGTCCTCGTCCTCAACCTTCGTCTTGGCGAGCATCGGCTTTTTGAATTTAAGTTCGGCGACGGGATAATCCTTGAATATAAACCCGCCGTTCTTATCGTCCACCTTCACGCGCACGATCATTTTTAACATATTGACCGAAGCCACGGTCGCTTTGCCCTCGGGCGTAACCACTTCCGAACCCACCTTGGGGAGCTGTTTCGCCGCTTCCGTATAATGCTCGATCTCGTAGCCCAAACAGCACATAAGTCGTCCGCAAAGCCCGCTGATCTTCCCGGGATTGAGGGAAAGGTTTTGCGCCTTCGCCATCTTCACGCTCACCTTCTTGAACTCGGGCATATTCCCCGCGCAACAGCACACTCTTCCGCAGGGCGCAAGTCCGCCCAAATACTTCGTTTCGTCGCGAATCCCCACCTGCCGTAAATCGATACGGGTGTGGAAAGTGGAGGCAAGATCCTTGACGAGCTCTCTAAAATCCACTCGGCTTTCCGAGGTGAAAAAGAAGGTAATTTTGCCGTTGTCGAAGGAAAATTCGCAGTCCACGAGCTTCATTTGCAAGCCGTGCTTTATAATTTTTTCCCTGCATATTTGCATAGTTTTCGGTTTCTTTTCCTCGAACTCGCGATACCGTTCCTTATCCTTTTGCGTGGCGATTCTCACCACGGGTTTAAGCGGTTGCACCACCTCTTCGTCTTCCACTTCCCGCTCGGGATACGCCACCCACGCGTACTCCGTTCCGCGCGCCGTTTCCACGATCACGGGCATGTTCCTCTCGTACACGTCCCCTTGCTTGGGCGCAAAATAATACAGCTTTCCGCCACTTTTGAATTTGATTCCTACTACTTTTATCATATCTCGTCCTTTTCCGTTTTCCCCGCGCGAACAAGCGCGCTTTTGGGATTTACGGAGTTTTGTATATTTATAAATTTATGCAATTTCAAGTTTTTTGCGCCGAACGTTCTCCATTAAGATTTTGGAGAGCAAAACTTCCAAACATTGGGGGAACACGGCGTTGAAAAACGCTTCCCGTTCGGCGCGGGAAATTTCCTCTTGCGCGTAGATAAGCGCGGAAGAGGCGTACTTTTGCGCCACCTCTTTAAGCCTTGCTTTTTCCGAAACCAACAGCAGGTTTTTCTCCCCAAGTTCGCGGAGCAACAGCGCGTCGCGATAGACGACGCGGAGCAAAAACAACAATTCCTTTTTGCGCTTGGTTTCCCCGATCCGTTTCACGAGTGCGGGGAGGGTCACGCTCGTCGATAAGCACAGCGCAAACGCATCGGAAACGAGCGTTTGATAATCGCCCCCTTCGAGCATATTTTGCGCGCTACCCACGCTACCCCCGCTTGCCGCCGCGCACAGCGCGAAGTCCGTTTCGCTATACTTCCCGCCCGCGTAAATCCGTCTGAGCGCGCCAGCCACTTCCTCACCCTCAAAGGGGGGAATTTCCAGCTTCGCCACGCGCGAGAGCACGGTGGAGAGCACGGGGAACGAGGTCGTCGCGCCGAGCAAAAACACCACGTTTTCGGGCGGTTCTTCGAGCAGTTTCAAAAGTTTGTTTTGCGAGGCGGGGTTCGCCTCGGCGAAATCGGCGATCACGAACACCTTTCGCCCGCTTTCCACGGGTTTGAGAACGCTTTCTTCCGCCACCTTTTCCGCGTCCTCCACGACGAATTTTTTATCCGTGGCGGGGAAACACAGACAATCGGTGAGCGTTTCCGAATCGATTCGCTCGCTCAAAACGCGCGCGCTTTCGTCCGTCGGTTCGTCGCAAGCAAAGAAGAGTTTCGCAAACGCTTTCATTACCGCGCGCAAATTGCGCGCATCGTCCAACAGCACGAGATAGGCGTGAGAAAAACGGTTTTTCTCCACCTCGGCTTTCACTAATTTATACGCCCGCGTTTGCTTGATCAACGATTGCATAATACCCTCTCTTATATTATTATACCACAAAACGCAAAAATACGCAAGCGGTTGACGGCAGGGAAAAAAGGAAAACTTTTTCTTTTTCGACTCGTACCTGCCCACCGCCTTTTGCAAAAAAACGGGGTTTATCGCGCACGCCGTTAAAATTTTCCTCGCGCGCGAGCAATACTCGCGCGCGTTAGATTTTCTAAACGATAAACATTATATTTATATTCTTTCATAAAAACGCTTTACTTTTTTGTGCAAAGGTGGTATAATGATTGTGTTATATTTCCGTTAATCAAAACGGTTTAACGGAAGAAAGCGAACTACTTTACTTCAAGGAGATACTTTGATGGAAGAAAAAACGCAAGCGCGGGACGAAATTAGCTTGTCCGAAATATTCAAGCTGTTTTTGCGCAAGTTAAAAGTTCTCATTCTCGCGCTGTTGATCGGCGCGATCGTAGGCGCGGGGCTTGGCGTTCTCACGACGTTCAACGTAAAGACCTACGGGAGCAGAATCGAGTTTTACGTGAACCCCCGTTTAGACAGGGACGCAAGCTCGGAAAACGAAAGCCAATACGGCGTTTACGGCGCGTACGGTCGGCACGTCATGGATAACATGGTAAGACTGCTCTCGTCCGAACTTTTCGCCGAACAGCTTCTTTTGAACCCCAAAACGGGTTTACCCGTGGAAAAAGAAAGCACGCCCGACGCGCTCAAAGAGAAGATTGCCAAGGCAAAGGACGCGAAGGCGGAAGCCGCGCGCACCGTTACCACGGCGCAAAACCTCACGAGCGATTTGAGCGACGCGAACACGGAAGTGAGCGAAATCAATACCGAGCTCAACGCCAAGTGGGCGAGTTACAGAAACGCGCATATCGTAGATAAGCCTAATTTGAGCAGTTCGCCCGCCCTCATTCAAGACGACGGGAGCGGACTCACCGACGAGGAAAAGGAAATCAACGAGTTCTACAACGCCTTGAACGCGAAAAAGGAAGTGGTCAAGACTTTGAAAGAATCGTTGAAGACGGCGAACACGGACGCGAATAACGCGGCGGACGCCGCGGAGAACGCGACGCAGGAAGCGATCGCGCTTTGGCGGGAAACGGACGAGCTGTACGACGCGAGATTGAAAGCGATCATGAAATCGGCGACCTATTCCTATTACGACGAAGAGGAAGTGACGGAAAAAGTGGAAGACCTTGCCCGTTCCTTCATCTACGTGGATATTTCCGTACTCAACGGCGAATCGTTTGCCGAGGGGCTTAGAGAACGCATTATCGAAATCGTACCCCAATTCGTAGAAGCGAACATGGCGATTCCCTCGGGCTACGACGGAACGAACTGTCAACGCATCACGCGTAGCGACGCGATTGAGCGCACCAATTCGGGCGCAATGCTTTCCACTTCTATTAAGTACGCGGTACTCCTCGCGGTTGCCGCGCTCGTCGTGGCGTGTATCGTCGTGATTATCGTAGAGCGTTCGGATAAAAGATTGCGCGCTTTGGAACAAATCACCGAAGCGTTCGACGTGCCCGTACTCGGCGTAATCCCCAATATCGCGCCCGAGACGGAAAAAGAACCCGAAGAAAAACGGGAGGAAAACAAATGAAAAAGCGTGAAATGAACCAATCCTCCAAAAGACAAGAATACCTTATCACCGACAACGTAACCTTCGATATCACCGAAGCGTTCCGCAACTTCAAGGCTTCGCTCACCGTTTCTATTCCTAAAAAAAGCGACGGCAAAGGGCAAGTGATTATGATGACTTCCGCCTGTCCCGAGGACGGGAAAACGACGGTTGCGGTAAACCTTGCGCTCATGTTCGCCATTTCGGAAGCGAAAGTAATTATCGTGGACGCGGACCTTCGAAAGGGCAGAGTGGCGAGATTCTTCAAAAAACGCTCCAAGCCCGGTCTTGCCGATTATCTTTCCGGACAAGTGACGCTTGAAGAGGTCGTGCGTAAAATGGATCAAGGAGAAAACCTCTCGTATATCTCCTGCGGTACGCACTCCCCCCGCCCTTACGAGCTTCTCGAAAGCGCGGAAATGAAAAATTTGATTGCCAAACTTCGTGAAGAATACGATTATATCATTCTCGACACGCCCCCCGTCATTCTCGTTTCCGACGCGCTTGCGCTCGCAACCGAAGCGGACGGAGCGGTGGTGGTTTGCCGTCACCAATCCTCGTACGTGAGCGACGTGGGCAAGACGATCGAAAAACTGCGCTTTGCAAAAGCCAACGTGCTCGGCGTGGTCGTGAACGATTACGTTTCTTACGAGAAACAGTCGGCGCGCTCCAAACGGTATAGATATTATAACTACGCGTATACTTCCCTGCCCGGCGCAGACGAATAAAGTATTTAAGAACCCGAAATTTTCGGGTTCTTTCCATTCTTAATTAGAACGAGGTTTTTATGTTTTTGAAATGTAAACCGACGGTATTCGTTATCGATAACGAATACGAAATTCTTATCTATGCAAAACAAAACGGCTTGTTTTCCGTGGTAATTGGAAACGAAAGGTATTATCCCGAACACTCGGGCGTACTCGATTCGGAAAAACCGTTTGCAAGAATCCGTATCCCGCAAACGCCGTTAAACGAAGCGAAAAAGTACACCGTTTGCTATCGGGAAACGGTGAAACGGCAAGCGTATTTTTCGCAGTTCAAGGACGAGGAAACGCAGGAATTTGCCTTCCGTCCGCTCGAAAAGACGGACGATATCCGTATTTACCATATCGCCGACGTGCATTATTTGTTCGAGGACGCGATTAAGACCTGCGATTATTTTGGCGACGATTTGGATTTTTTAATCGTCAACGGCGATATCGGCGAGGTGGAAACGGAAGAAAATTACTTCGACGTCATTCGTTTCGTGGGCGAGATTTCGCGCGGGGAAATCCCCACGCTGTTCGTGCGTGGGAATCACGATACGCGGGGCAAGCTCGCGGAACGGTATACCGATTATTTCCCCGCGAACGGGAAAAATACCTATTTCACCTTTGAACTCGGCGCGCTTTGCGGAGTCGTGTTCGATTGCGGGGAAGACAAAGTAGACGAACAAATCGAGTACGGCGGTTCGAACGCGTTCGAACCGTTTCGGAGAAGACAAACGGCGTGGCTTAAAAGAGTGGAATTACCGAAAGGCAAAATCCCGTTTGCCGTGGGGCATATCATACCCGTACAAACGACCCGCCACGCGGGCGATCCGTTCGATATCGAACGGGATATTTATACGGAATGGAACGCGCAGTTCGAGCGCTTGGGCGTAAAGCTTATGCTTTGCGGGCATATCCACGACGCGTATATTTTGCAAGAGAACGACGCGCGTAGTTTGATTAAGCATAACTATCCCGTCGTGGTTGGCTCGAAACAGAGAAACGGCGAGCTTTGGGGTACGGCGATCACCATAAAAAACGGCGAGATCCGCATATGTTTCACGGACAAAAACCGCGAAGTCAAAGAATCGTATATTTTATAAAACGGGGCTACCGTGTACGCAACGAACGGCTCGATGAGAAATCGAGCCGTTCGTTTTTTATATGATTTTATAATAAATTTTCATAACTGCGCATACCGTACAACACGCGCACAATTTGGATTTCTTCCTCTTTTATGCGGTAAAAAACTATGTAGCTATTGATAATCAACTTGCGTAAAGACTTGTCTTTTACGTATTCGTTTTTTATACAAGGACAACTTTCGGGAAAAAGGCAAACGTTTTCAAGCGCCTTTTCAAAATCGTTGATTTGCTTTATTGCCGCAGTAGGGTTGCAAAGCTCAACGGCTATATAGTCGAATATTTGCTCCATATCGAGCCTTGCCAAAGGGAAAATTTTTAGTTGGTATTTTTTATTTCCCATATTTCGCCCTCATTTCTCCGAAAAAATCCGTTCCACTTACGGTAGTTGCGCCGTTCTCTATATCGTCTAAACTTGCGTTAATTAGAGCCGCCACTTGCATTTTCGCAAACATTTCCTCGTAGAGTTTTACGCTCATCATGACGGCTTCTCCGTAACCGTTCTTCGTAATAACGATAGGAACGGGGCTTTCTTTGCAGGTTTTCATAATATTTGCCGTGTTTTTTAATTCGTTTACAGGTAATATTTTCGGTAAAGGTTGCGTCATAATTGTTTTCTCCTATTAAAAATATATACTTATTATGGTATTATTATACCATAATTTATGCTAAAAGTCAATATAATTTGATAAGAATTTTTAGAAATATCACCGATACTATATAAAAAGAGTCCGATTTTCTCGAACTCTTTCTAATAAACCTATTACAACCGATTAAAGAGAGAGGTTTTTTCCTCTTCAAAAGGGGTGTGCGAGGCGTATTCCTTGCCCAAGCGCAGACAAAAATCCGCGTCGAAAAGTTTGTCTTTTTTGCCGTCCTTTCCGTAGTCTTTGACGGCGAAAATATGTTTGCCGTTGGTGTAGACGAGCGTTTTTTCGCTCTCCGTTTCCTCGGCGAGGATATAGTCGCCCACGCCCTTGGCGATCTCGTATTCCGCGCACTCGTTATACAGTCCTTTTTCGTTGGGTTCAAGCCGTACGAGCACCCAATTTCGGGGGATAAACCCGCCGTCCTTTTTCCTATTTTTCTTCATTTCCCTGTCCACGTTGACGAGGGTGTTGCCAAGCCAAATTTTTTTGGGGTCGCCCTTGCTTGCTCGGGTCATATCCCCGTCGGCAGACCCGCCCGATATCATGGGTTTGCGCGCGAAGCATAAAACGAACGCCGCAATAAAGCCCACGATTGCCTGTACGATACGGACAGGTATGAGAAGAATATCTAAAAATATATTCCCTTCCCCGCTCGCCGTGCCCGGTTTTCTTATCGCGTAGAGGTTGCCTTTCCCGTCCATGACGGGCTTGATATACGAGTATTTTCCGTCGGTGACGAGCGTTTCCACTTCCATAGTTTGCAGTTTCAAACGGTAGATTTCGGAGGGCATATAATCGATAAACTGCCCGCGCGCGTCGCGACATACGGCGTAGGAATTGAACAGGATGTCGCCGTCTTTGTCAAAAGACGGGTTCTCGTCGAGCGTATCGCCGTCGGTGATAAATTTGTAATCGCCCGTCGCGGAGAACACGGCGATATTCGAGCAGTATTCGCCCGTAAAACCGCTACCCAAAATTTCTCCGCTTTCGGTGTAAAAACAGCCGAACTCCACTTGATTAGAAGAGAGGAAATGCGACTCGGTTTTCTCCTCGTCGTCGAGCTGTTTATAATACACGGCGGACGCGCCGTTGAGCGTCACGGCGTACAAGATCTTATTTTCCCCGATCGGCAAAACCGACTGCATTTCCACCGTCACCGCGGTGTCTTCCATATAAGTAGCAAAGGGGTCGTCGGAAAATTGGAGTTCCGATTCCCTGCGCCATTCTCTACTCTTCACCGAGCGTAGCGCGCTTTCTCTATGTTTTTTCACGTACGAGCTTTCGTACTTTTCAATTTTTCCGTCGCGGTAAACGCCCAGCGTTTCCCCGTCCATAAAAGTAAAATACATAGTTTCTCCAACTTTATAAATTTATAATCTTCGTCGTCTTTCCCTTTCGGGATTCACGCTTCGCGTATGGCGCAGCAGGATAATCCTGCCATTTTGCGGAGCAAAATTTCATTGCGTTGGGTTTTCACCCGCCTTGGGCGGATTTCATTCGGCGTAGCCGAATTTCATTAAAACTTAACCATGGTTAAGTTTTTATTTTGCTCTAAAATGCCGACTCTACTCACAGTAGAGTTGTGTTTTTTGGACAATTTTTTGGTTTTCCAAAAACTTAACCATGGTTAAGTTTTGAAAAAGAGTGTTGGTGAGAGCAAACAAGCCGTCAAAACGGCGGTGTAGTAAACCGAAACGGAGTGATAGATAAAATTAGGTGCAGGCTTAGCCTGCCTTAACCATGGTTAAGTTTTTGGGATTGTGCCGACATTTTGCGAAGCAAAATTTCATTGCGGGAGCAATTTCACCCGCGTTAAGCGGATTTCATTCGGCATAGCCGAATTTCATTAAAACTTAACCATGGTTAAGTTTTTCGTCTTTCCC
>JAFQGG010000006.1 GCA_017415505.1 Clostridia bacterium | reverse complement strand
GGCTCGTCGTCATTATAATACTTTGGTATAATTGCTTCCTCCTCACCAAAAATCCCTAAAAAATCTAAGCTTTGGGGTGCGAAGCAATTTATAGCGAAAGAATTTATTTCGGATACAAGGCGAAAGCCGAAGGTCAACCAAGCGGTTTATCAAGGCTTTTAACGCCGTAGACGATTCAATTCTTCGCTAAAATCTGGGCTTAGATTATATTGCTTTGGTTAACCTGACGAGAGTCGAACTCGAAAGGTTTTGACAGCGAAAAATTGGCGTAATACTATGTCAATCGCCCTTATCATACGGACGGTATGTTTGCGGTCGATTTCCTCGTCTTACTTATTTTTCGCTCGTGAAAACTGCGTAGCACCTTAAAAGTTGGATTTTTGGGCAGCTTTTGGCAAAGGTGGGCGCAGTCGTATAGGAATACTACAAGAACGCATTTGGCGGAAGATGCAAAAAATACACTTTTAAGGCTTGCGAGTTCGACTCTCGTCAGGTTAAGGAGAAACGAGTATGCAAAAAGAAATCCCCTACAAAATCTATTTAGACGAAACGGAGTTACCGCGCGAGTGGTTGAATTTGCGGGCGTTCATGCACGAAAAGCCCGCGCCCCTTTTGCACCCGCAAACGCGCCGACCCATGACGAAAGACGAGCTTGCGGAAATTTTTTGCGACGAGCTTGCCAAGCAGGAAGCGGACGATACTTCCCCGTTCATACCGATCCCCCAAGCGGTGCGAGATTTTTATAAAATGTACCGCCCCGCGCCGTTGATTCGCGCGTACTGTTTGGAGAAGGAGCTAAACACGCCCGCGAAAATTTATTATAAATTCGAGGGCAACAACACGAGCGGGAGTCACAAGCTCAACTCCGCGATTCCGCAGGCGTACTACGCCAAGGCGCAGGGGTTAAAGGGCGTGACGACGGAAACGGGCGCGGGACAATGGGGAACGGCGCTCGCCATGGCTTGCGCGTATTTCAAGCTCGATTGCAAGGTGTTCATGGTGAAGGTTTCCTACGAGCAAAAGCCCTTCCGACGGGAAGTTATGCGCACCTACGGCGCGACCGTGACCCCCTCGCCGTCGGTCACGACGGCGGTGGGCAGGGAGATCCTCGACCGCTTCCCCGGTACGGGCGGTTCGCTCGGTTGCGCGATCTCCGAGGCGGTGGAAACGGCGCGGAGCTTGGACGGCTACCGTTACGAGCTCGGGAGCGTTCTTAATCAAGTGCTGTTGCACCAATCGGTGATCGGTTTGGAATCGAAAACCGCGCTCGATAAATACGGGGAAAAAGCGGATATTATAATCGGCTGTGCGGGCGGGGGGAGCAACCTCGGCGGGTTGATCGCGCCGTTCATGGCGCAACAGCTCGAAGGCAAGGCAAAGTACCGTTTTATCGCCGTAGAACCCGCCTCTTGCCCCACGCTCACGCGGGGCAAGTACGCCTACGATTATTGCGACACGGGCAAGGTTTGCCCGCTGTCGAAAATGTATACGCTCGGTTCGGGGTTTATCCCCTCCGCGAGCCACGCGGGCGGGCTTCGCTATCACGGCTTGACTTCCACGCTTTCCGCGCTGTATAACCAAGGACTTATGGAAGCGCGCGCGGTCAAACAAACGGAAGTGTTTTCCGCGGCGGAATATTTCGCGCGCGTGGAAGGCATACTGCCCGCGCCCGAATCGGCGCACGCGATTCGCGTGGCAATCGACGAAGCACTCGAATGTAAACGAACGGGCGAGCGCAAGACGATTCTTTTCGGGCTCACGGGCACGGGGTATTTCGATATGTACGCGTACGAGAAATTCCACGACGGGAAAATGCAAGACTTTTCACCGACGGACGAGGAACTAAAAGCAAGCCTTGCCCAACTCCCCAAACTCTAAAAAAATGCGTTCAACGCATACACGCCCCCGCCGAACGGCGGGGGCGTGTACTTTTATTTTTTACCAATTTACTAAAATTTTAATCCTCGTCGAGGTTGCTTCTATACGAACGTCATACGTACCGCTTCGCGTAATTTCTACGGTATAAATATTATTGTACAATCCACTAGAACTCTTACGATTGTACCCAATCGTCGTTCCGTTCCTTCGAGGAACTAAAAGCAAGCCTTGCCCAGTTCCCCAAACTCTAAAAAAGTGCGTTCAACGCATACATGCCCCCGCCGTCGGACAGCCGACGGATAAGGGAAACGAGCAGATATTCCAAATGAATCAAAATCACCTGTTGTCCGCCGAAGTTGGGCGCGTCCACCACGCTCAATAAATCGTCGCCGTCCATGAAAAAGGTGCGTTCTGTTTCCTCGGCAATCAAGGCAAGGCAGTCCTTTTGCTGTTTTTCCGCCGTAATGCGCGCCCCGCCGAGCGGTTTCAACGCCTGCGAAAAACACTCGAAACAAACGACGAACACCCTGTTCCCGTTCCCGCGCTCGGAGTAGTACGCGTGCTCGCCGTTGGGCGCGAACACCATGATATCCCCCGTTTTGAGCGCGTGTTTCTCCCCCTCGTACGACGCGGAAATTTCCCCGCTTTCCACGAAACAAAGCTCCCAAAAATCGTGCCGTTCGAGGTACTTTTCGTATTTCTCGAAATTCAAGTATTCGAGCGCGATCAATTCCTTCACGTCCACGACCCCCTCGATCTTATGCCGAAGATAGGTGCGCCTCTTACCGTTATTATACATGATTTTTTCTCCGTTGTAAACCTATTATTTTCTTTACATATTCCAAAATATTGCCCAAATATCTTCTTGGCGAATATTTTCCCTTTACGATTCTATTATAATGCAAACGCAAAGCGCGTGTCAAGCGTATCGCGCCGTTTTTCCAAGCGGAAAATACTTGCGCAAAACAAATAACCCATATCTGAATACCATTGTTTTTTACCGAAATTTCTTGCTTATTTCTTGAAGATATGTTATAATAGAAAAAAGGAGTAATCTATGTTTTACGAAATTCAACCAGATGAAGAAAAACAACAGTATAAACAAATGCTTGCTATAATCGGAAAATTAACTCGTTTATTTTCCGAAAGCGCGTGTCCTTATTTGCCGTATAGAGTCCAAGAAAATGTATTTTGCAAGTATTTTAATGCAGATAATCTTGCCCGTAGTGACTGTTCCGCCGACGCAAAGAAAAATAGAATCGGCGTGGGCTTAAAAACTTGGATGGGGAATGACGACCAAAAAGTTGCAGAATTTGACAGTTTAAGAGAGAAGTTTTGTAATCTTGAAGGTTTAGAACTAGTAAAAAAGATTGCCTCGTTTAGAAATGAACGTATTCGTGTTACAAAAAATCTTCACGGCATAGACGAAATGGTATATCATATTGTCAAGCGTATACCAAGCGCCATGCAGATACTTGAACACACGTTTGAAACAATTGATATAGATAATATTAGACTTATTCCAAATCGCGGAAATGTAAACAATACTTATTTTACCGACGGCAAACATACATATCATTTTAGCATGTCAAAAAATACATTATATATGATTTTTGATAATATGGTTTTATTGGATTCTTTTAATGTCGATATTCTTGACGACCCCTATTCGTACTTAATGGGATTGGCTGACAATATTCCACAATTAACAATATCCCCTCAAACGCCTATTGATACAACAAACAAGATATGTTTGCGTTTGTATTCAACAAAATCAAACGGTGAAAAATATGTATTTGAAAAAAGCGGTCTTAATCAATGGAATGCGCGTGGACGTGTACGCGACCCGAATGAAATATATATCCCATTTCCAAGCGAAGACAGGGAACGCAACTTAGGTTTTTTTCCTCCTCGCGACCAATCGTTTAATTTGTTATTGCCCGACGGAACGCCTATCTCCGCAAAAATTTGCCAAGCTGACGGCAAAGCAATTATGAGCAATCCCAATAAAGTTTTGGGTGAATGGTTACTACGAAAAGTGTTTGAGTTGCCCGAAAACACGATTCTAACTTATGAAATGTTAAAGGTGTTTGGGGTTGATTGTGTAATTTTTACAAAAATGGGCGAATTGCAATATGCAATAGATTTTGCTGAATTAGGAACATACGAAAGATTTTACAATTTAGAAAATTCTAACGAATAAAATGAAGGGTGCGCAAAAGCGCACCCTTCATTTTATTCTATCGCCTTCTTGATTTCTACGGCAATTCGCTGAATGACCGTTACAACAACGGAATTGCCTGCCTGTTTATATAAAGCACTCCCGCATAATTTCTTGGGCAAAATAAAGTCTTGGGGAAATCCCTGTAAATTAAAACACTCGCGCGGTGTCAATTTTCTAAACTCCCCGCTATATGTTCGAATTAAAGGTACGTTATGTCCGCCTGTTCCCATATTTGCCGTTAAAGTCGGGCATAAATTGCTTTTATTTTCGCGAACATAAACCCTTCTCCATTGATAACAGGTGTCGCATCTTTGCATACTTTCCGCTAATTTATCATAAAAAGAACATTGTTCCGTGTAATAATATTTTTCTTCTTGCCTATTTTCAAAATCAATAATATCACGAAGTTTGGTTTCAAGTTTTATAGGTTTCGGACATTCGAAGTTTTTATATTGTTCTTTATCCCTAAAACCAACAATATATATTCTTTCGCGCGTTTGGGGAATATTGCCATAATTGCAAGCATTCAGAACAAAATGTTTTATATGATATCCTAAACTTTCTAATGTATCGCTAATGACAGCAAAAGTATTTCCATTGTCGTGCGAAACTAAATTTTTTACATTTTCAAGAAAAATAATCGGTGGTTTTTTTTCTTCTAAAATGCGTGCAAGCTCAAAAAATAAATTCCCCCTGCCCTTTTCGTCATTGAAACCCTGTCTATATCCCGCAACGGAAAAAGCCTGACATGGAAAACCTGCAAGCATAATATCAAAATCGGGAACGTCCGTTTTTTCATTTAACGTTCTTACGTCGGCAGTCGAAAATTCAACATTGGGAAAATTCGCCTTGTATGTTAAGGAAGCATTATAATCAAATTCATTGGCAAAAATTGTTTCAAATCCTGCCAATTCAAATCCTTTATCAATACCGCCAACGCCCGCAAAAAAGGACGCACACTTTAAGCCCATAATAATTCTCCTATTTTTAATAGAATTGCGGCGCGCCGCAATTCTATATTATTTTAACATAGGCGCAAAAAAAAATCAATTAAAATGATATTGTCTTAAACGAATAATTGAAAATAATAAAGAATACACATCTCTTTCTTTACTAAAATACGCCCCCTCGGAGGGGGATTCCGAGGGGGCGCGGTCAAGAAAGAGGATTTCTCACTCTTTCTTGGCGTTTGCGATAATTTTATCCACGAGCGCGAACGGCACTTCTTCGTAGCCGAGGAATTCGGATACGAACTTACCGCTACCGCGCGTGAGCGAACGGAGTTCCATGGTATATTCCATGATTTCCGCGAGGGGCACTTCCGCCGTGATAATGGAGGTGTCGCCGTCCGCGTCCGTACCCATGATACGACCACGGCGTTTGTTCACGTCGCCCATGACGTCGCCAAGATAATCGCTGGGAACGGCGATCTTCAAGCGGTGTACCGGTTCGAGCAGAACGGGTTTCGCGTTCTTCAAGCCTTCCTTATACGCGATCGACGCCGCCATTTTGAAGGAAAGTTCGTTGGAGTCTACGTCGTGATAACTACCGTCGTAAAGCACCGCTTTCACGCCGACGACGGGATAGCCCGCGAGCGGACCTTCGCTCATACATTCGCGAAGCCCTTTCTCCACGGCGGGGAAATAGTTCTTGGGTACTGCGCCACCCACGACCTCTTCTTCGAAGATAAAGTCTTCTTCGCAAGGCGAGAAACGGATTTTAACGTGCCCGTACTGTCCGTGTCCGCCCGATTGTTTCTTGTGTTTGCCTTCCGCTTCCGCCGTTCCGCGAATGGCTTCGCGATACGCCACTTTCGGCGTGGTGAGTTTCACGTCCACCCCGTAGCGCGCTTTGACTTTCTTGGTGAGAATTTCAAGCTGTGCGTCGCCCTGTCCGCCGAGCAAAAGCTCCGCCGTTTCCGTATTCTTTTCCACGGAGAAGGTGTAGTCCTCTTCTCGAAGCTTCGCAAGCCCCGCGAACACTTTGTCTTCCTCGCCCTTCTTCTCCGAAGAAACCGCCATAAACAGCGTGGGTTTGGGGAAGTGAATGGGGGTAAAGCGCACTTTCGCGCTCGGGTCGCAAAGCGTGTCGCCCGTGTTCGTGTTGCCGAGTTTGTTCACCGCGCCGATATCGCCCGCGCCGAGTTCGTCCACGGGTTCCATTTTCTTCCCGCGGAGCAGGTACACCTGCCCGATTCTTTCTTCACATTCGGTATTCGCGTTCCAAACGGTAGAACCGCTCTTCAACACACCGCGGAAACTCTTGATATACGAAAGTTTGCCCGAGAAGGGGTCGATCACCGTCTTGAACACTTGCGCCGCGAACGGAGCGTCTTCGTCCGTGCGGAGGGAAATCATTTTATCCGAGGCAAGATCCGTCACCATGGTATTGAGGCGTTCGCGCGCCTGAGGCATATAGGTCACGATCTCGTTCAACAGGTTGATAACGCCACGGTTTTGGAGCGCCGAACCCGCCATGACGGGAATGGTGTTGACGGAAGCGATACCCATACGAATCCCTTGAATGGTTTCCTCGCGGGTGAGCGAACCTTCCTCGAAATACTTATCGAGCAAAATCTCGTCGTTCTCGGCAGCCGTTTCCATAAGTCGCGCCTTCATTTCCTCTACCTGCGATTCCAAATCCGCGGGAACGGGAATTTCCTGCGGGCCCGTCTGCGTAAATTGGTACGCCTTTTCCTGCAATACGTTGATATAGCCCTTCATCTTCCCGCCTTCCATAATGGGGATTTGAATGGGCGCGATCTTACCCGCGTATTTGGCGTGGAGCGCTTGCACCGTACCCAAATAGTTGGCGTTGTCTTTGTCCATACCGTTGATAAAGATAATGAGCGGTTTGCCCAGCTTCAAGCAATAATCGACGATCGATTCCGCGCCGATCGGCAACACGCCGTTCGCGCCGATAACGAGGAGTGCCCCGCCCGCCGCGCGCAAACCTTCGCTTCTCTCGCCCTCGAAATCGTAATACCCGGGCAAGTCGAGCAAATTGATCTTGACTTCCTTCCATACGAGATAGGAACAGGAAGTATAAATGGACATTTTCTTGGCTTTTTCAAGCTCGTCGTAGTCGGAAACGGTCGTTCCGTCGGGCACTTTGCCCATACGGTCGATTGCCCCGCCGTTGAAAAGCATAGCCTCGCAGAGCGTCGTTTTGCCCTCTCCGCTGTGTCCCACTACCGCAATGTTGCGGATTCGTTCTCCTTGATACTTCATAAATGTAAATCCCCCTTTGCGTGAAATTTAGAAAATTTTTATTACCCCTCCCGCCGCGCCTCGCGCCGAGAAAAGTTTTTACTATTATAATATATCTTGCAGGAAATTTCAAGCGTTTTGAACAAAAAAGTTTGAAATTTCGGAAATTTTTTTTCATAAAAGGCAAAAACGGAACAAAAAGCGCGTTTTTTAGCTTTTGACAAAATTTTTTGCGTTCATTTGCTTGCGTTAATTCCTTGAATATGTTATAATATGCGTAATAACGGTAAATTAACCGAATAAAGGAGAAAAAAGATGGCAAAACAAAGAATCAACATGATCACGCTCATGAACACCGCTTGGGCAAGAAGACAACAATGTAGCGCGGAACAGTACGAAGAATACGTAAAGAATCTCATTACCCATTCGTTCGTAGAATACGAGCGCATGTATAAATCGTACTGCGTAGATAAAGGCATTAAATACGAAGACCAAGTCTTCTACGTATATCAACACATTTTCGTGTTCTTGATGAAGTGCGACGGCGAATTCTTGCAGGGCGAATACGACGCGTATTGCAAGTACTGTAATTGGGCGAAAATCCAACCCTTGACGGTAGACGCGGTGAACCGCGTGTACGCGAATATGTCGGTGGAACAAATCGCCGCGGATATCCGCCTTTTGACCGGGCTTCGCGAATTTATCACCCCGCAAAACTACGAATCCATGGTACAGGGCTTCTGCTACTTCTCGCTCCTTGGCGATAAGTCGTTCGACGAAAACGAATATTACATTATTAAGTGCTTCTTCGAGGACGGATACGACTACGTGCCCGCTACTTGGGATCGCTTTAAGAAGGAATGGACTTGATATATTTAGATCACGCGGCAACTACGCCGTTTGATAAAGAAGTAATGAACGAGGCGTTGCCGTATTTTTTGGAAAATTACGGCAACGCCGATTCTCCGCACGCCCTCGGCAGAAAGGCAATGGGCGCGGTAGACGAAGCGCGGGACACGGTCGCCGCGCTTTTAAGCGCGCGGAAAAACGAGGTGTATTTCACCTCGGGCGGTACGGAAGCGGATAATTGGGCGGTGCTCGGCGGTGCTTGGGCAAAACGGAGAGAAGGTAGAACCAAAGTCCTCCTCTCCGCCGTGGAACACCACGCCGTCCTCTCCTGCGGAGAACGCTTGGCAAAAGAGGGTTTTACCGTGGAGTATATTCCCGTAAACGCGGGGGGCAGGGTCGAGTTGAGCGCGTTAGAAAACGCGATCGACGACGACACCGCGCTCGTGGGCTTGATGTCGGTGAATAACGAAACGGGCGTGTTGCAACCGGTGCGCGAAGCCTCGGAAATCGCCCACGCGCACGGCGCGCTGTTCTTCACGGACGCGGTACAGTCCGCGCCCCATATCCCCATTCGCGTGGACGAGCTTGGCGCGGATATGCTCTCCTTTTCGGCGCATAAATTTTACGGCCCGAAAGGCGTGGGCGTGCTGTATATTAAAAACGGCGTGAAGGTGGATAAACTCGTCGCGGGCGGTGAACAGGAACGCGGTATGCGCGGGGGTACGGTCAACGTACCGCTCGTCGTCGCCCTCGCCAAGGCGTACGAAAAATGCCGTCGGGATATGCAAGCAACGAACGAAAAATTGCGCGCGCTTTCTACTTTGTTTTTGCGCGAAATTTCCGTCTTGGACGGCGTGCATAGAAACGGCGAAAACGCCCTCCCCTGTTTGCTCAATTTGCGCTTCGAAGGCGTGACGAATACTTCGTTTTTGTATAATATGGACTTGCAAGGCGTGTGCCTCGCGGCAGGCTCGGCTTGCGCGAGCGCGTCGGTCAAGCCTAGCCACGTCTTGACCGCCATGGGCTTGACGGACGAACAGGCGAAAGAGTGCGTGCGCATAAGCCTCGGCAAAGACAACACCGAAGCGGAAATACTCCGCGCCGCGCAGTTGACCGTGGAAACGGTAAACCGTTTACGCAATATGTAAAAAACAGGCAGGTATTTGCTCAACGCACACCTGCCTTTATTCTTGTAATTCGCAAAAGGTTTCACCTTTTGCCTTTTTTATGAAATTCTTCCAAGCAAATAATCGATACTCACATCTAAATAGTCGGCAAGTTGGTCTAAATGCTCCATCGAGGGAATCCGTTTATCAAGTAACCAAGAATATGTCGTCGCGCTGGAAAAATGTAAATCCTTTTGAATTCTATACTGCGAAGTATGCGTTTCGTCCAAAACTTTGCGAAAAACAACTCCAAACGGCTGGACAGGGTGAAAAGTTTTCGTATCGCAATAGTCAACGCGCCCAAGCAAAACGTCGGCAGACACGTTGAAAAAATCCACGATTTTTACAAAAAGCGAATAACTCGGTAATCTCTTGCCTTGTAAATAGCGCGTAATATTCGTGCGGTCTGTTTCCAAGATTTTAGCTAACTCAGGCGATTTCAAATTATGCTCTTGCATAAGTAAAAATAGATTTTCTGCAAATTTCGACAAAATAACCATAACAAAGACAATCTCCTACAAAATATTATCCTTCGTTCGGGCATCATTTAGTTGCTCTATGCACCGACTAAATGGTATAATATAAGCACAAATAAATCAGCGCGCGATTTATTTGAAAATAAAATTTAGGAGAATTATTATGGAAAAAACAGAAAGAAAAATTTCCGTTAAAGATTTAACGGAAGAAATCTCGTTACTTGTTCGCGAGGAAATCGTAGCAACCTATACGGAAGAAGAAAACGGGTTGCAAATACATTTTATCAACGGACAAAATTTCCGTCTTTCCGTCGAAGAAATGTAACGAACAACGGAAAAAACGAAAGAAGAAGTTCGTTTTATGAGCGAACGAGTACAAATATATTATAATATATAAAGATAGGCTGATTTTTGTCGAAAAAAATCAGCCTTGTTTTTTCTTTGTCGAAAAGAAAAACGCCAAGACTGCTTATTTCAGTCTTGGCGTCAAGGCATTTCAACACATACCTGCCCCTATCAATTATTCAAATTGGTTAGCTAAAATATCGGCGGTAAGACGGGCGAGATTCATGTCCGAGCCGTCCATTTTTGCGCCGTCCTCTTTGGAGAGGACGGCGACTGCGCCGAGGCAGTCACCACCCGAAACGATAGGCACGATTACTTGTGCGGTAACTCCCTCTTCGCGGGTGGAAGTAATAGGGATCACATCGCCGCCTTCGGCGGCGTTTGCCACGTAACTGCGCCGTTCTTTCAAGATTTTATCCATATCCTCGGAAAGGCTTTTGCCGTCGAGATCTTTTTTGCCGTCGCCGTAGGCGTGTAAAACGCCGTCGGTGTCGCAAATGACGGCAAGTTTTCCGCTCAAATCGTTGAGGGAGCGCGCCGTAGCCTTGCTAAACCGATCCAAAGTAGCGATCGGCGAATATTTTTTAAGCATAAGTTCGTCGCGCTCGGTAAAGATTTCGAGGGGATCGCCCTCTTTAATGCGGAGCGTGCGACGAATTTCTTTTGGAATGACGACTCTGCCGAGCTCGTCGATTCTTCTAACGATACCGGTTGCTTTCATAAAATTTCCTCCAATTACAAACATTTTGGGAGGAAGAATAGGAAAATATACAAAAAAAAGGAAAAAAGGGAAAAATAAAAATAATTTTTTTGAAAAACGGATAAAAATGAGTTGACAAACGCGCCGTATTGCGCTATAATATTCACGTTAATGCGGTCGTGGCGGAACTGGCAGACGCGCAAGACTAAGGATCTTGTGGGTAACTCCATGCAGGTTCAATTCCTGTCGACCGCACCACGAAGAAAGGACACCTAAAACGGTGTCCTTTTTTCGTGTACGGTCGACAGGCTTGCGAAGCTGTATCCTTCATGCAGGTTCACGCGAGTGAGCGATAACGAACCGCCGTTTCTTTCCTCTTGCTTGGTCGCGAACGACGCTCTGCCGAGGCTCCGCTTGCGGAAACGGCAGATTCCTGTCATATTTTTGACACCACGAAGAAAGGACACCTAAAGAGCGTGTCCCGTAGGGATTTTTAGGATATTATAAAAGGATAGCGAAATTTTCGCTATCCTTTACTTTTGCTTTGCAAAACAAACAATTTTGCTTGCAAAGTATAGTGGGCTATACTTTTGCACCTATTCTTCCACATAAAAACTTGAAAAACTCTAATTTTTTTTGAACGGATACATTTTGTAATCAGATTTCCCACCCATAAATTCTACAATATCGTTTACAGCATCATTTATTTCGTAAGGATGCCAATGCGTGCCTTTGGTCTTCTCAACGTCCATCACACCCATTACAAACATTCCGTCACACTCATACAATTCTATAATTTGCTCGTGGGCTTTGCCGACAATGATAGGGCAGTCAACAGTAAATCCTTCATCCAATTTAGAAGTTGTGGTCAAAACCAAATCATATTTATTTTTCAACTGCTCATAGACATTAAAAATATCTTGTTCTGTCTTTTCTGGAATATAAGTAAACATGATATCTCCTTTGAAAAATTGTATCTATCTATTTATGCAATTTAAATCCCTATGGGAAGAGCGATAAAACGGTGTCCTTTTTTCGTGTACAGTCGACAGGCTTGCGAAAATTAAAGGTCTTCCATTACTTTTTTCACAAATTCGTTCAATCGCGCTTCCAAGGGCGGTACGAACGCGTTCATCCAATTTTGGCGCGATAAATAGTATTTTACCGAGGGCGACAGCGCGGAATCGTCTATACGCAAGGGCTTGAATTTTATATCGTTCGGCAAGCGTTGGAACGCGACGTCGATCTCGTTCAAAACGTGCTCGGACATCATACTGTTTTGGCTCAAAATCACGATAAAATGGGTACAGCTATCAATCGCGCGAATAATCGATTCGGCGTACGCGCCCGAAACGTCGCGCGGGGCGTACCACACGGGCAAACCGTTGCTTTCCAGCTTAAAACACAGATTATCCGCGATATTTTTATCGCGGAAAGAGTAGCTAATAAACGCTCTTTTCTCGCTTTTTGCAGGGTTTGGCGATTGTTCTACGACCTCTTGTTTCAACACGCTATACGATTTTTGTATATACTGCGCGATCATGTCCGCTTTGATCTCGTTCTTTTCCACAAAGCAAATGCGCTTCACCTCGCCGTTCCTTTTCAAAAAGGAAATACACTCGTTTAATAACGGCACGATCGTGAGTTTGCCCGAAAGATTTTGATTACCGCTCCCTAAAAGCGGTAACGCCACCGTTTCCATTTCTACCCCGTAAACGGAAGCTATATCCAACATATTAAAAAACGCGCGTATGGAAGTCACCAACGCCTGCTCGGGATCAACGCTTCCCCCGTGCGCGCCCGTCAAATCCATACAACAAATTCTATGTATCCGACCGTTTCGCTCGGGGTTTTTGATTTTTTCCGATATCCAAATACGCGAAGGCGCGCTCAACGCAATAAACGGCGACTTGGACAGCTTTTGCACCGAGATCCCAATGCCGTTGAGCGCGTCAAATACCGTCCCCGGCGTAGGCTTATAGCTATTTTTGTATGCCGACGCGACGAACACGTCAACGTCTTCGTCAAACGCGCGCACGTCGCAAGCAAAAACCTCAATCGCTTTTTGCCCGAATTTCGTCGCAACCGTCGTAGTATATAATGGTTTCATTCGTCCCCTCCTATTTAGAGTATAACACAAACGCAACCAAAAGTCAACTCCACAGCCCATACGAAAAAAATCCCTCTTTTTACGGAGGGATTTTTTTGGGCGTTTAGGGAATACAAGAGATTGTGTTTGCCCGTGTTTTAAGTTTTAGACCCAAGGACCTTCGATTTCCCCCGTCGCGGGGTCGGCTAAAAACCGAACCTTTAATCTCGCCTTCTGCGCTTATCAAGGTATAAGTAACCGCGCCTGCGCCCTCGGTGATATCCAACAGCGTGGACAAATCCACCTCCAAGTTATCTTTATAATACACGCTCGTTTGCGCGTCCTCTTTGCGTGCAATCTTTACCTCTACAGCTTCATCATCAGCGGGTGCGTGCCGTTGTTTTCTACCCATCTATAATCCGTGTCTTGAACCGCTTCGTTCATCGTCGCAACCTGCGCGTTGACCGTTGCAGGGTCGCCCATGAAGCAAGCGACGATCGCCTCCGGTTTTTCTTCCCCGCCGATACCGTTTTTATTTTCCGTGACCTCTAAGCCGTACGATATTTCCCGTCCGTCTACCGTCCAACAGCCGTTAATCTTTCCAGAATCCGTTTGCGCTCCCGCAATACCGCCTACGTAATAGTCACCCGTAACCGTCGTAGTCGTGTTGTCGCAAACGGCAACCGTAGAGTTATTCGCCTCACCTACGATACCGCCTACGTAATAGGCACCCTTAACCGCATTCTCGTTGTGACAAGCAATCACCGCTCCGCCGTTGTCGCTTCTACCCGCGATACCGCCCGCGTACGAAAGAGAACCGTTCGCGCGAATCTCGCCGCCGTTTTGACAATGTTCGACCGTTCCGCCCGCTAAACCGACAATCCCGCCAACGCACACGAGCGTGTCGTCGCCCATCGAAGCCGTAACCGTCGCCCTATTATTACATTCCTTAATAATCCCGTTATTCCAACCGACAATCCCGCCGATATAGGAGTCTGGCGCATCTTCACCCGTACAGCTTACCGTGCTGTTGCCGATTAAATCACAATCCGTAACCGTTCCGTTGTTTACGCCGCAAATTGCGCTCACGTACGTTGCGTCTTGCGCTTTGATCGTTGCGTTTTTGAGAATCAAATTTTTTACCGTTGCTCTGTTGTGAAGTTTATATATCATAGCTACGGCTTCTGCCTTTCGGTCTATATGTAAACCCGTAATGCTATGCCCTTCGCCGTCCACCGTTCCCTTATAACTCTCTTTTATACCCGTTTCTTCGTTTATGCCGATCGTTTTGAAGTTGTTTTCGCCCGTCAAAACGATATCCGCTTTTAAGACGAGGTTTATACTCAAATCCTCTTGCGCAAACTCGTTCCACTCCTGCAAACCGCTTGCCGAATACGCGTAATAGTTATTCGTGTTTGCTTCGTGCACACCACCGAGGACGGTAATGGACTTAAAGAGGAAGAAGTTCACCGCGCTGCCGGAATTCCTCGGGGTCCAAGTTTTGCCGTCCACCCCTTGCAAGCCGTTTGCCGCGTGCAAAACCAAATCGATTTTATCCGTATATTCAGGATTGAAAGCGTTCTCGCCAACGGTAATTATCTTCGTTGCCGTCAATTCAACGCTTTCAATATCAAGCGCGTGATCAAAAGCGAATTTCTCCAACGTAGTAACGCAAGGGAGTTTGATCTTCTGAATCGGAGTTTGTGCGAATGCATACGCTTGCACCGTCGTCAGCTTGGGAAGATCCAGCTCGATAAGATTCGTCGCTAGAAACGCTCTTTTCCCAACCGTTTCCAAATTGGGCGCGACGAGCGTAGAAAGACTTGAAAAATGGAAGGAATCCATGCCCACCGTCGTTGCGTCGGGAAGGGCGAGGGTGGAAATTTTATCAAACGAATATTTTACGCCGTCGGTATCGTAAAAACCAAAGGTCCTTTTGGTTTCGTCGTTCTCAACGTGGTCGGGAAGTTCCAAAATGCCCGCAATCGTAAGATGAACGCTTTCGTCCGCAACCTCTTCGACGCCCTCGATACCAAGACGAATTGCGTACAGCTCCGCATAACTCGCTTCCTCTTCGAGAATGACGTGAATATTTCTTCCGCCGAGCGAAAGCACGTACGATACCGTTTCTTCAAGCTTTTCCCCAGAAATCAACCTGTAATCGATTACCGCGTCTTCGATATTCCCGTAAATTTGTTTTTCTAATTCTTCGCTTTCGAAGGTCGCTTCTTTATACCCGCAAAGGTCGAGGAGTTCGCTACTGTTTTCCTCAACATAGTGCGTGCAATGCGCGCAATCGAACTGCGCAACGCAGTCGAGTTCCGTCCATTCGTAGCTTATCGCAAACTCGTGTTCGCCGTTCAAGCACGCTTTCATGATCGCGTTTTCCTTTTCCAGCGCGTCCAAACGCTCTAAAATATCCGCAATATCCGCCTCGTTTTGTTCCACGCGCGCCGTAACGGCTTGAACGGCGGACTGCAAATTTTGAACGCCCTGTTCAAGCGTTGCCACCTTCGTTTCGAGCGTGGCAACGGCGGTTTGGATATCGTCGTCCGTTTCTTTCAACGCCTTGATTTTCGCTTTGACGCTATCGAGTTCGTCTTCGAACAAAGCCTTGCTCTCTTCGAGCGCGGTCTTCAAATCGCCGTCCAAGGCGTCTATCTCGTCGTTGACCTCGGCGAGCTTGGCGTCCAACGCGTCCACCGCGCCGTTCAAGCTCTCGATTTGCGTTTTCACGGGTTCAACCGCGCCGTTTACGGTCGCGTTTACGTCCTCTTCCTTAACGCAGGAAGCAAGCGCGAGCGTGGCCGTACCGACGAACGCCGTCGCGAGCGCGATAATGATTGTGCGTTTGACTTTTTTCATATTTTTATTCCTCACAATGGGGTTTTATTTCGTTAAAACCGCTTCCAAAGCGGATTCGGTTGCTTCCTCGGTATATTTTATGAATTCCGAAAGAACTTTTTTACCGATCGCCAAGTAATCCATCGCCAAAACTTTGTCGATTTTTTTCCTGCGGATATCCTCGGGCACGTTGTAGATCATCATAATCGCGCCGAGCGCGCCCGCAATTCGAACGTTTAAGGGCGCGGAACGCTCCGTCGGCATCATGGTCGCAAATTCAATGCCCGATACGAGCATTTCCGCTTCCCTGTAATTGACGTCTTTCCAATTTTTGCAGTATTCGCCGAATACCCGCTTCGCCTTTTTCGCGTCGTTGTCGCGTATGATTGATAGGGTGATGGGGTGCGTGTACGCGGATAAATAGAAGTCTTTCCCGATCGCGCTCTCCTCGCAAATCGCCGTCATAGCCGTAAGCTCCAAGCAAAGGGAAAGAAGCGAGCTGTACCCCTCGTCCGTTTCCTTTTCAATCATTTTCCATTGAAAATCGCAAAGAAGCTCCACGAGCACGGCAAGAATATGCTCTTTCGTGGGGAAATAATAGGTCAAATTCCCCGTGCTAATGCCCAATTCCTGACAAATCGCCTTCGCCGAAGTATTCGTATATCCCCGCTCCAAAAACATTTTGAGCGCCACTTGGATAATCTCTAATCTCGTCGTATTTTTTCTCCGCATAACCATACTATCGCCTCTCCCAACCTATTTTAGCACGCGTCCTATTTTAGGACCAATGCTATTTTAGCACATATCCTAATTTAATGTCAAATATTTTTTACACATTTTTGGAAAAAATTTTTTAGCGCATTTTTGTACCGCCAAAACCTTTTAATAGTACGGGTCAAGGGACTTTTGCTCCGCAAAATGTCGGTGTAGTAACCCGACCAAGAATGATAGAAAAAATTAGGTGCAGGATTATCCTGCCCATGGTTAAGTTTTTAGAAACAAGGGTCAAGGGACGAAGTTCCTTGTGGGGTGTAGGGGTGAAACCCATACGCCGACGGCAGTCCCGTTCGAAGAACGGAAGAAAAGCCCCACAAAAAGCAACCGTAGGTTGCGCCCCACGCGAAGCGTTAATCCCGTCAGGGAAAGACGGGATAATGAAATTCGGCTACGCCGAGTGAAATCCGCCCGTGGCAGATGAAATTGCTCCGCAATGAAATTTTGCTTCGCAAAATGGTGGCACAATCCCAAAACTTAACCATGGTTAAGTTTTGGGAAGCGTAAAAATCGCCCCCAACACGCAACTCTACTGTGAGTAGAGTCGGTATTTTAGGACAAAATAAAAACTTAACCAAATTATTATAAAGACGGCTTTGGGGCTGGTTCGGATTTTATTGTTTTGGTTACGCAAAAGCGCTTGATAAAAATTTTTATATATGTTATACTAAATATGCCAAACAAATCGAATATTTTACTTTGATGGGGATATTGCGCCCTTTTTTGCGTATTCTAACCTATAAAGAATTTGGTAAAACCGCAAATTCCACGGGTTAGAATACAAAGGATTTATCCCTCTTCTATATTCGATTTGTTTGGCGACAATCGGAGTTTGCGTTTTCGGTGCGTTGACTTCGGTTGGCGCACTTTTTTTACGGAGAAAATCATGAAAAAAGGTATAATCGTATTTTTGTCGTTGTGTTTAGCGTTCTGTTGCGTTTCTTGTAAAGACAGCGCAAAGCATGAATGTAGCTATACGCAAACGGTAACCAATGAGGAATATAAAGCGAGCGAAGCCACTTGCCAAAAATCGGCGGAATATTTTTATTCTTGCAAATGCGGAAAAAGGGGCAACGGAAAATTTAGCCACGGCGCAAGAGCAGATCATATTTACCAAGACGATAAATGTATCTACTGCCAACGCGAACCGTTCGCGACGGAAACAAATAAGAGTTTGTGCGTATATATCACCCCCACGGGGATACGCTATCATTATTTATCTACCTGCGCGGGAAAAAACGCAAAGCCAATAACGAAAAACGACGCAATTCGTTTGGGATATACAGGCTGTAAAAAATGCACGAGATAGCGCGGGAACATAAGCCTTAAAAACTTAACCATGGTTAAGTTTTAATGAAATTCGGCTACGCCGAGTGAAATCCGCCCATGGCGGATGAAATTGCCTCGCAATGAAATTTTGCTCCGCAAAATGTCGGTATAATCCCAAAACTTAACCATGGTTAAGTTTTGGAAAAGCAAAAAATAGCCCCCAACACGCAACTCTACTGTGAGTAGAGTCGGGATTTTAAGGCAAAACAAAAACTTAACCATGGTTAAGTTTTTGAAAAAGAGCAGGTGAGAGCAAAAAAGCCGTCAAAACGGCGGTAAGATACCCCGATTAAGAATGATAGAAAAATTAGGTGCAGGATTATCCTGCCCATGGTTAAGTTTTTGGGATAAAGAAAACGGGTTCTGCGATTGCAGAACCCGAGTTTGTTTTTTCTTTGCTTATTGCGCGTCCGCTACGGGATATACGCTTGCCTTTTTCTTGTCTTTGCCCATTCTTTCGTAACGAACGATACCGTCCACGAGTGCGAAAAGGGTGTCGTCCTTGCCGATACCTACGTTTGCACCGGGGTGAATCTTCGTTCCTCTTTGACGAACGAGAATGTTGCCGGCGAGCACCGCTTGACCGTCGCTACGCTTCGTGCCAAGTCTTTTCGCCTCGCTATCTCTACCGTTGTGGGAAGAACCGGTACCTTTCTTATGAGCGAACAAACGAATAAAAATCATTTTTCTTTCTCCTTAATTCAAATTTCTTTCGCCTTACGGCGCGGTGCGATTAAAGTTCGATTTTTTCAACTTTAACAGCGGTGAAGGGTTGTCTGTGACCCTGCTTCTTACGCTCGTTCTTCTTAGCTTTGTACTTAAAGACGATAATTTTCTTCGCCTTGTCCTGCTTAACGACCGTAGCGGTTACTTTCGCGGAAGCGACTTCTGCGCCCGCTTTAATACCGTTCTCGTCGGAAATCATAAGCACTTTGAAAGTAACTTCTTCGCCTTCGTTCGCCGCAAGTTTTTCTACGCGAACGATATCGCCTTCCGCTACTTTGTACTGCTTGTTTCCGTTATCGATGATAGCGTACATAAGATTTTTTACCTCCTCTTTCCAGTCTCGAAGAATCCCAAGGCGCGCGGTTTTCCAAAAAAATCGCGACTTAAAAAAGCCCGTTTCTGTCGGCTCGCCTACTACTATACCATATTTTTCTATCCTTCGTCAAGCATTTTTGGTATATTTTTTGCGATTTTATTAAAAAATAAGAGAAAAGGAGAAAATTTTATGGAAAACGAAAAATCTAAAAAAACGGAAGAAGCGCTCGCGGAAATCTACCGCAACGCACAGCTTGCCTTACAATCCATTTCCAATATTTTACCCCAAGTGGAGGATTGGGAAGTGAAAGCCGAGCTTCAATCCGAGCACGAGGAATACGAGAAATTTTCCGCCAAAGCCGCCGTCCTTGCCAAGGACAAAAATATCGAGCTTAAAGAACCCAACCCGTTCAAGAAAATGATGATGTGGGGCTCGATCAAAATGAACACCCTCACCGACAACTCCCGCGCGCATATCGCGGACATGATGGTGCAGGGCACGGTCATGGGCGTGACTTCCCTGCGCACGACCGCCAGCGAGCTTGACCCCGACGGCGACGCGGACATTATCGCGCTTTTGGACGAAATGATCAAGCGCGAAGAACAGTTCGAAAAGAAATGGAAGGAATTTTTATAACGCCTACGTCGCGTGCAATCCGCGGGTTGCGCAACGCGTTGCATATAAAAACCGCGACGGCGCGCGCCGGCGCGGTACTTTTTACTTAACCTAACGAGAGTCGAACTCGTAAGCCTTAAAAGTGTATTTTTTGCATCTTCCGCCAAATGCGTTCTTGTAGTATTCCTATACGACTGCGCCCACCTTTGCCAAAATCTGCTAAAAAATCCAACTTTTAAGGTGCTACGCAGTTTT
>JAFQGG010000038.1 GCA_017415505.1 Clostridia bacterium | reverse complement strand
TTCAAATCCTTTCAGTATTGGAAAATACCCATTTTTCATCTACAAAATCGAACTAAAAAATTTCGCCCGAAAAAAGCAAAAAAGCCTTGAAAAATCAAGGCTTTTTGCGGCGATATCTTTTTTATCGCCCTTTTATGGCTGGGGATAAGTGATTCGAACACCCGAATGACGGAGTCAGAGTCCGTTGCCTTACCGCTTGGCGAATCCCCAATATTCAACGCTTTGTGTTGATGCTTGCATCAACGCAATACATTTTACCACTTTTCAACTCATTTTGCAAGCATTTTTACGCTATTTTCCATATTTTTTTAACTTTTATCCATTTTTCATTCTATCTATATTTTTTTTGACAAAAGTACGAATAAGTATAGACCGTTTTACTAACCGTGGAACAAACATGGCGTTTTCAGCAACTAATTTTTTAACTGTTTTTATCTTTATTTAATTGCAATTTTCTTTGCTTTTTAGTGCGTCGCATTCTAAACAGCCCCGAAAGTTTGGAAGAACTTTCGGGGCTGTATCTCACGGTTGACGAATTAGGTCAACGGGTTTCTTTTTAGAGATTTTTACAATCGGCAACGCCGAGGACAAAACGGAAACGAGCAAGCTAATCGCCGTGATAATCAATACCTGCCGTATCCCAAAGAGCGCAAACGCGACGGAAATATTCATCGTGTTCATAATATACGAATTGACGAGCGTACAACCTACCGCCGAGAATATCGCAGCCAAAATCCCGTTGATGACGCCGATAATCAAACTTTCGCTCAAAAAGGCGAGGAAAATATCCTTTCCGCCCGCGCCGAGTCCGCGCAAAACGCCCACGCTACGGCGTTTATTATTTATACTCGTGCTTATATAATTATACAGCATGAACACGGAGAACACCGCCAGGGCAAGCGCCGCGTACAAAAACAAATCCGCCGCCTGTCGAATCATGGTTTCGTTGTCTTTAATCACAGTCAAAACGGAGTTATCGTACCAACGGAGCGCCAAGCCTTCCTCGCTCGTAAGATATTCCACGATCTTATCCGCGCCGTTTCGCACGCTTTTTTCCGAAAAGAGAATTTTGCCGTACTCCGCCTGTTCGGTATAAATCCCGAAAGTTTCCATCATTGCGCCGTTCATCATAAGTCTATAACGGGAAGCGACGTTATAACGGTTGGAGTCCACCCCGAAATACGCACCCACGATCCGCACCTGCTTTTCCGTTTTCTCGCCCGATTTCGTGGATTTATGCTTGATCGTCGCCGAAACGGACGAGATTTCAAGACGAAGTCCTTGAAGAATTTTTTGCATCGCTTCGCGGTTCTCGTCCTTCGTTCCGTCCTTTAACCCGTACAACAGCGTCACTACGTTTTGGCGGGTAGTATCGTCGATGATATGAGTAATTTGATCCGCGAACAAGTTTTGCAGGTTGGAATGGTGAATCAAAACTTCGTCGTCTTTTAGCGCGACTTTGCCGTCGGCGGGATATTCGCCACTAAAAAGCAAAATATTATCCCCGCCGTACTCCCGACTGTCGTAAACGTAATCGGTCACTTCTCTTCTTCCCGCGTAGCCGTCGGGCGTAATCGACCAATCGACGTTCCCCGCGTAGAAAATCTCCGCCGATTCGTTAAGTCTATTGTATTCCTCGCGGAAACCCTCGCCCACGAAAAAGCATTTTCGCGCACTCGAATTGATATACGACGAATAATCGTCAAGCAGGGAATTGATATGCAAATTATACGGCGTGGAAGTTTTGATTTCGTCGTATTTTTCGGGAATCTCTCCGCAATCGATAATCCCCACGATTTTATACGTATCCTGTCCTATGGACACCGTTTTTCCAAGCAAATCCGTCGTTTGGCGAATCTCCTTATCGTCAAGCGTTCCGCCCTCCAAAAAGTAGATAATGGAGTCGGCAAGATAGGAGGAAATCGCCACCTCGTATAAGCTCTCTTCCACGAGTTTGGAATTTTCGTACAAAAGTTGCGGATATACGCCCGCGATCAATTTATAATTAAAATCTTTGAACGAACCGTCTTTTTCAAGTTCCTTTTCCCCGTCGAATTGAATAAACCCGCTTATCGCGTTGCTATAATACGCCTTGCCGATTACCGCGCTCGATTCGGTTAGTTCCAAAATCGTTTGCGAGTGTGTCAAGCTCCCCGCGGTATTGTCGCGAAAATCGAAGATCCCTTTCACAGCCCCGCCCGTTTGCTCTTGCAAACGATCCACGGTCGCTTGCGACACCTTCAAGCTATATCTGTCCTCGTCCTCGTAATCGATAATATAATCGGCGGTGGTCACTACTGTGGAACGCTTTTCTTCCAGCGTGTTTTGCAATATTTTTTCGGTGCTAAAAGTAGCAATCGTATCAAACAGCCCGAACACCGCGAACGCGAGCGCGGAAATAAGTACGGTAATTGCCAAGCGGACGGGCTTTACCACCAACGATTTCACGCCCAACTGCACCGAACTTCTCAATTTCATTTTACTTTCTTTGAGCGTGAGCGGGGTTTGCGTATCCCGCTCCACCGCTCCCGTCGCCCGCTTGTCGCGATAGCATATCTTTTCCGTAAATTCTATCTTTTTACGTTCGCGCACCGCCTTTGCCAAGGCGTTCTTTTCCTCCTCGGAAAGATCCGCGCCCTCTTTAACGACCAACGAATTTTCCCGTTCGAAAAGGTTCGTTTGCAACTCCCGTTCGGCAAACGAAATATCGTCTACGACCCTACCGTCTACGAGATGAACGATTCTATCCGCGTATTTTTCCGCAAACTCCCGATCGTGTGAAACGACGATTACCAACCTATTTTTAGACAGTTTTTTAAGCGCGTCCAACACCTGTGCGCCCGTTTCGCTATCGAGCGCACCCGTCGGCTCGTCCGCCATAATGATACGGGGATCTTTCACGAGTGCGCGAGCGATTGCCACGCGTTGTCTTTGCCCGCCCGAAAGTTCGGAGGGCTTTCGATTTCTCAAATGCTCGATATCTACTTCCCTCAAAAGCGCTTCAAGCGCCCTTTCGTCCGTATCCCTGCCCTGCAATTCCATGGCGATTTTGACGTTGTACTCCACGGAGTATTCCGCGAGCAGGTTATATTCCTGAAATACGAACCCTACGCAAGTATTTCTATAACTGTCGTAATCCTTGGCGGAAAAGGTGGAAAACGCCTTATCCTGCACGAATATTTCCCCCTCGTCGATTCCGTCAAGCCCGCCGATTACGTTCAAAAGCGTCGTTTTTCCGCAACCGCTTTTACCCGAGATAAACACCAAACCCGTTTCGGGAAAGGTCAACGATATTCCGTCCAAAGCGTGCACCTCGCCCGCCTTGGTTCGGTAAGTTTTTCTTACGTTTCTTAATTCTAACATGATAAACCCCGATTTAACATAAATTTGGCTATAATTATAGCATATTTATCTTTTTTTGTAAAGTGTTTTTATTAAAATTACACGCCCGAAACACGGTTTCGGGCGTAGGTCATTTTTTAATTGCATTCTATTCTTTTTTATGGAACTTCTCCACCAAGAAATAAGCGACGACCAGATATATAGTCGCAAACGAAAAAGCAATCGCGGTGGATATTCCCCTCCCTAATTCGCCAAATTGCGGAACGATAACGAACGCGGCAAATAACGCCCCAAGCATTTGCATAACGCCCGCAAACATGGCAAGACGATTATAGCCGATACAGTCGAAATAGTAGCGTAATACGAATAGCACGGAAACGGGAATCATGGAAGCGGAATAATACCGCCAATACCGCGCGCCGAGCGCGATAAGGTTGGGGTCGTCGAACACCGTTGCGTAGAAGAACTTTCCGAAAAACGCGTAAACGAGCGTAAGAATCGCGCCGTAAGAAACGGTCAACACCATCATAATCCAAAGAAATTTTTTTACCCGTTTTTTATTGCCCGCGTTATAGTTAGGCGGAATAAACACAAGACAAACGGTGGAAAAACTGCTCATAATTCCCGTGAGGGGTAAACCTACGCTTGCCACTTCCACAAACGAAAGCGAAATCAATCCAGAATCTACAAACCTGTTCGTTTGCACGGATAAGCAAATATCCCCTACTTGGCAAAGCAGGCTTTGCAAGCCCATCAAAAGCCCCGTTTTCAAAATTGCGAAAAACAGCTTTTTATCCAAACGGAAGCCCTTGGCGGTTTTCGGCAACGGGATTTCGTTCTTTTTGAGCACGATTAGCGCGTACACGACGAGAACGATTCCGCAAACGGGTGCAATCAACGCCGCCCCGATTATATCCAATTTGAACACGCCGAGCAGTACGAAAGCCACCGCCATCGTACCGCAGGAATTGATTAGATTCCCCACGAGCAGTTGCGTGGAACTGCCCACGCCGTTTACGAGCGTTACGCCAAAATACCCCAAAGAAGTCAAATAATAGGAAAGCAAACCCACCGTATAAAAGACGCTCGTGCTTTCATAGAGATTTTCGGGTATGTAAAAGAGGGAAAAAATCGGTTTTTTCGCGAGCAAACAAGCGCCGATCAACAGCGTTTCACGATTACCGTTACGTACACGGAAGTCGCCAAATACGGCTTTTCGTCCCCCGAACGTTTTTCTTTATAGTAGATTGCCGTTTTTATCCACGAGGCGGAAATCACGCAAGAAACGACTTGCGTAATAGAAGTGAGCACGATACCGATTAAGCCCTGCACGGTGAAATATTCCCCGCCGAATTTACCGTACAAAATATTCGTCACGGAAGTGGTAAACCAAGAAATCACCGTTACGATAATGAGCGGAACGCAAACGCCGATAATAATTTTTCTTATCGGATCATTCAAAACGTCGAATTTTAATTTTTGCATTTTACACCTCCGCACCCCATTTCAAGAACTTCGTATATTTATTATACCGCGTATTTTTATTGAACGCAAGACAATTTCTTTCAAAAATAGGACAAAACTTGGCGAGTTTTTATTTTTTTGCATATTTTCCGTTGACAGACGAGCAAAAAAAGTTTATACTATCTAAAAAACGGAGAGGAAAAGGTTATGAAAGAAAAAAAGATAAATCATCCAGATATTTTTCCGAACCAGAATTTTCGCTGTTCGTACACCGTCAACGTCGTATGTCTTACGCATATTAATTTAGAAACGGAGCTCGTCGTCGTAACGAAAGGCGAACTGACGATGGAAATCGAAGATGAAAAATACGTAATACGCTCGGGCGAAGGTATTTTCGTGCAACCGGTTGAAGCGCACTCGTTCGAAAGCGTGGATTGCGAATGTTTCATAATGTTATTCAACCAAAGCGCGGGAAAACGCTTTTACGATTTTTTGCAAAACAAAAAACCTTTAACGCGCGTGTTTGCTATCCCCTCGCCCGTTTTGAACCTCGTGGAATATATTTGCCCGAAAGAAACTATTTATTTAGACAAATTAAAAGCGGATAGCGTGCTTGCCCCGCTTCTTGCCATCGTTGCGGAAAACTGCGAATTTAAGCAAGAAAAGAATATACAAAAAACACTAATTTCCGCGGCGCTTGCCATCATCAATAAAAACTTGCTTTTTGATATCACCTTGACCGCGGTGGCAAAAGAAATCGGCTGTCACCCCGTTACGCTAAGTAAAGCCTTCAACGCGTATACGGGTATTTCCTTTTCCTCTTATATCGTTTTGAGAAGATGCTATCTTGCAAAGTTTTTGTTAGAAAAAACTAAGCAGTCTATCACGGAAATCGCGCTCAATTCGGGGTTCGGTTCACTCCGCGATTTCAACCGCTGTTTCAAAAAAGTGTTTTCGCTCACCCCCACCGAATACAGGAAAAGCAACGCGATTTTTTAACGGCGCTTTGTAATTTTTCGACTTTATAAAAAAAGGCAATCCAAACGCTTGCTTTTTTTTTCGTAAAGATTTATAATAGAGAAAATAAATTTTATTATATGAGGTATTCAAAATGAAAGTTATCGTTACGGAAAACTATCAAGAAATGAGCCAAAAGGCAGCCGAAATTATTATCGGTATCGTAAAGAACAACCCCAACGCAATCCTCGGGCTTGCAACCGGTTCAAGCCCTATCGGCACTTATCAAAATATGATTAAGGATCACAAGGAAAACGGCACGTCGTATAAAAGCGTAAAGACGGTCAACCTCGACGAATACGTGGGACTCACCGCCGATCACGACCAAAGCTACGCGTATTTTATGCGCACCAACCTGTTCGACTCGATCGATATCGATCTTGCCAACACCAACCTGCCCTGCGGTAGCGCGCCCGACGCGAAAGCGGAATGCGACCGTTACAACGCGCTCCTTGCCACCATGCAACAGGACGTACAGGTGCTCGGGCTTGGCTCGAACGGGCATATCGGTTTCAACGAACCGGGCACGCCCCTCGATTCCGTCACACACCTCGTAGACCTTACCGAGAACACCATTAAAGACAACTCCCGTTTGTTTGCTTCTATCGACGAAGTGCCCCGTCAAGCGCTGTCTATGGGTATTAAAAACATCATGCAAGCAAAATCTATCGTCATGGTGGTATCGGGCAAGAACAAAGCGCAAGCGGTGAAAGGCATGGTGCAAGGTGAAATCACGACCGAGCTTCCCGCTTCCGTTTTACAGCTTCATCCCTTCGTCACCGTTATTTGCGACAAAGACGCGGCAAGCTTGCTTTAATTGGAACATTATTTTGTCCTCCTTTTGCCCTCGCGCATAATGCGCGAGGGCGGTTTTTTACGAAAAATTCATAAAAAAGCGGAATTACGGTTGGTAAACTTACTAAAATACTTGCTTTTTTCTTGCAATTATGCTATAATATATATAAGTATACGCAAAAGCGTTTTCCTTTTGGATTTAATTTTATTAAAATCGGATATATTACTTTTGGAGGTTTTTTAACCATGAAAAAACTTATTACTTTTTTGACGGCAGTCATACTTTCTCTTTCAGCAATCGCATTCGCTTCTTGCCAAAATCCCGCCGATTCGGCAAGCAATTCCGCGGGTACTTCGGCAAGTGATTCCGTTTCCGATTCGCCCGAAACGGCGACGGCTTACGAATTTACCGTCGTAGACGAAAACGGCGCGCCCATCGCAAACGTAGGCGTACAGCTTTGCTTGGGCGAAGAATTCTGCTTGCAACCCGTATTCACGGACGCGAACGGCAAGGCGACGGTAACGCCCCCCAACGGCGAAAACACTTACGACATTCACCTTTTGGGGCTTTCGAGCGAGTACACCTTCGACAACGACGCTCACAAGACCCCCGCAACCTACGGCGAAGTAACCGTCACCGTACAGTCGGCAAACTAATCGGAGAACCTTGATTTATGAAAAGATTGAAAAAGACACTTATTTTTCTCGCGTCGCTCGTCGCGACGGCTTCCCTTGCCGTCGGCGTGGCTTGCGGGAAAGACAGTATTGAGGACAGCGGTTTTTCTTCCGATTCCGTAAGCGTAAGCGATTCGGTATCGAATAGCGATTCGTCCGATTCCTCCTCTTCCTCCTCGTCGTCTTCGGACGAAAACGAGAACCTGTACGCATATCGCGTAAAGGTGCAAACGGAAGGCGGATACGGAATTTCGGGCGTGAAAGTTACCCTTTCGGACGGCGAAAACACGGTAGCCGTAAAAACGACCTCCGCAACGGGATACGCCCTGTTCAAAGAGGGAACAGAAGAAAACATGATTTCCCAAGCGGGCGAGTACGAAGTGACCCTTTCCGAGCTTCCCGCGGGCTACGCGCTTGCAAATCAAGACGCTTCGTATACGACGGAAGCGGAAATCGGCACGACGGTCGAGATTGCGATTAAACCCACGGGCGTTATCAAAGAAACCGCCCCTGCGGGAAAGACGTACAAGCTCGGCGACGTGATGTACGATTTCACGATCACCACTTCCGACGACAACTCGTACACGCTTTCCGAGGTACTCAAAGAAAAGAAAGCGGTGCTTATCAATTTCTGGGCGACTTGGTGCGGTCCTTGTAAAATGGAATTCCCCGCGCTCAACAGCGCGTATTACGAATACCGCGACACCGTGTCCGTGCTCGCCATGAGCACGACGGACAGCAAAAAAGACGTCGCGGCGTTCAAATCGGCGCAAGGCTTATTCTTCGATATGGCGGCGAGCGGTGGAAACTTGACGAATATGTTCAACACGAGCGCAATCCCCTATTCCGTACTGATCGACCGTTTCGGTGCGATCGCGTTTATGGAAGCGGGGTCTATGACGAACAAGAACCAATTCACCGAGAAGTTCGCGCTTTTGACCGAAGGCACGGACGAAGAATACGAGCAAGTGATTATCGGGGCAGGCGGAAGTGAAGACGAAACGCCCGAAGACGGTACGGGTAGCGAACAAATCAAACCCGACGTCGAAGCGCCCGCTATTTCCAAGGTACACCAAGTATTGGGCGGGGGCAATCAAGCGTTCGACTATTCTTGGAACGAACAGGACGAATATTCTTGGCCCTGGCTGGTAAACGAAACCGACGGGTATTTGTACACCCCCAACAAGCTCGTGAGCACCTACGCCGAGCTGTACGTGGATTTCACCGTCAACGCGGACACGGCTATCACTTTCGATTACCTTATTAGTAGCGAACTCGACGGGGATATGCTCTACGTATTGATCGACGACGTAGTTATCCATAAATTCTCGGGAATCGAGCAAAATTGGAAGACCTGCCTTGCGTACGTATTCGACGAAGAAGAACAAATGGGCGAACACAGGCTTTCGCTTATCTATCTCAAAGACGGCGATACCTCCGCAGGCGACGACGAAGTGAAGATCAAGAATCTCCAACTCGTTTCCCCCGAGTCGTTGGTAAGTTCCAACGTAGGCGCGACGATTTTCAAGTACGCGGCAACCAATCCCGCGACGGACGAAAGCGCGACTGCACAGTTTAACGATTATATTACTCCCGTCCTCTATCCGCAATCGGAAGGGGGCGACGGATATTACCACGTAGGCGCGAAAGACGGTCCTATCCTCTTTGCCAACTTGTTATTCGAATCGCTTTGGAGTGAAACGAGCGTTTGGTTGCTCGCTTACGGCGGGTACTGCACGGTGGGCGGAAACAACCTCGCCGACCTTATCGAGGAACATAGCTGGGTCGCTTCGAATAATATGAAAAATAACGGCTACGTGCCCGTAACGGAAGAGCTTGCGGAATTGTTGAAGCTCGTTACGGCGTACGTGGATTACGCGCAAAAATGGGACGGCGACACGCACGATAACGAATGGTTGGAGCTTTGCGTATACTATCAACCGTACGGCAACGCCGCGCAAATGGAAGACCCCACCAAGGGAATTAGCTTCCACGCCGCGATCCCCATGAACCCCGTACGAGAGGTCAACGGGAAGCTTACGAGCACGACGAGCGTAAGCGTACCTTTCGCCATGAAACCCCGCGGGTTTAAGTATAAGTTCACCCCGACGACGGCGGGCGCGTACCATATTTATTCTTTGGGCACTTACGACACCGTTTGCTTCCTCGTAGGCGAAGACAAGGAAACCTTCCTCGGCACTTACACCGATCAAATCGGCGTGTATAGAGAAGAAACGCAAACGGGCGCGGACGGCAAGGAAGAAACCGTACTCGTTCCCGAAACGAATTTTAGTTTCTACTATTATTTCGAAGCGAATAAGACCTATTATATGCTCTTCACGACCTATCTCGACGTAACGGCAAACTACGACGTGGTGATCGATTATTTGGGCGAATCCTACACCTATATGGCGAACGCGGCGGTAGGTCCTTACAGCGCGAACCTTAACACATTCGAGTTGTACCTGCCCGACGCAATCGAATACTATTACGACGAAACGAACGACGTATACCGCGCGAAATCGAACGACGCGATTATTTACCTCGACTGCAACAAACCTACGGCGTTCTTCTCCTCTATTTCCCTTTACGATATTTGCCGTCAAGCCATGGCAAAGGACGAGAACAACGAGTTTATTTATCCCGAGGAGTTGCGCGCGTTCTATATCGGCGGTAAGGATTATACGGCGGACGTAATGGCGCTTTGTTTCGAGGCGAGCAACAATACGGGCGCGTTGGAAGGATATATCAAAGTCACGCAAGAGGTGTTCGATATCCTTCAAAAGATTACCGTGGACAAATACGACGGTATCTATAATTCGTGGCTCATGCTTTGCTACTACGAATTGACGCTCGCGCCCCAAGCTTAAAAGAGGTTTTTATGAAAAAGACACGCAAAATTACCGCGATATTGCTCGCGTTGCTGTTTACCTCCTCTATCGCGTTTACCGCGTGCGAGGGCGGTGAAAGCTACGAGAGCGATAGCGTAAACCAAAGCACGGCAAGCGAAAGCGTCGATTCCGACTCTTCCTCCGCCGAGCATGAACACTCGTGGTCGTACAAAACCACGAAAAAAGCCACCTGCACGGAAAAGGGCGAAAAGACGGGCTCTTGTAATTGCGGAGCGACGACGGTAGAAGAGATTCCCGTGAATAAGTCGGCGCACGAATACGTATGGACGGAAACGCTCGCCCCCACTTGCGAAACGGCAGGCAAGGAAACGGGGACTTGCGCGCACGATCCGTCGCATACGACCACGCGAAAAACGGAAGCGATCGGTCACGATTGGATTTGGAGTCTTTCGGACGAATTTTCGTGCACGGACGAGGGCGAACAGTCCGCCGTTTGCCGTAGAGATTCTACCCACACGACGAGCAAAACGATTTCGGCGCACGGACACGCCTACAAAAACGGCGTTTGTAGCGAATGTACGACGGTCGTCACGCTCCCTGACTCGCCTAGTACGATTACTTACGTCAACAATTACGACGCGGGCAATCCCTTTGAAGAAGCGGGCGAAGACGGAAGCGATTTCAACCGTTATACGGTGGATACGGAGCAAGGCTATTACGAGTTTGAGCTGGGCGCAAACGGAAGCGCGTGGGTATCCCTTACCGTTCCCGAATCGGGGCAGTACGCTATGTATTCGTTGCAAAACGCCGACGGCGTAAAAGCGACGCGTTACGACGCGAGTACCCATTATATCCCCGGCGCAATCTATAACGACGACGGCGAAGTTATCGGCTATTCGGGCGGTGAAGAAGCGAGAGTGTTCACGGAAGACGGTTTGCTTCCCGCAACCAATTTCTATTCGGATGTCAACTGTTCGCAAATGCATTACAGCGAAGATTGGCGCGCCACTTGGCAATTAACGGGCGATGCGGGCGATATCGTACGCGTACGCTTCGTGCGCGTTGCGGACGCGGCTTGGATTCCCTCGACCGTGAGAACGAGCGTGATCCCCACGCAAATTCAAAGAACTTACGCGCCCGAGGGCGGCGAGGGCGTTTCCCTCTCCCCCATGCCCTATTCGGGTGATTATTTCTACGACGAAACGACGGGCTACTACCGTCGCGGTACGGCGGAGAAGCCGGGCAAAATCATTTTCGTTGCCATCACCGTTTCCGCCCCTCGGCTTTTCGTGGGCGGAGCAGGCTCGGCGGCGTCCTTTACGAGTATTATGGACGACGGCGGAAGATTGGATTTGCAAACGGGCAAGGACGCGGAAGGCAATTACCTCGTCGCCGACTACGCGCCGTTTATCATGAAATCGTACGCAACCAATTACGGGAACTGTTATCAAAATTACGTAAATAAAGACGGCGTGTATCCCGTTACGCAGGAATTGTTCGAATTCCTCAATCTTTACGTTTCCCTGAATAAGCCCGTGGAAATTCCCGATAGTATTTGGGAAGACGAGGCGTTGCGCGAAAAATACGCTTGGCTTGCGCCCTGCTATTTCTACGCCGCGCTTACGCAAGGCACGGAAGAACGCCCCGTACAGCTTACCGCGGAAGATCTTGACAAGGATTTGACCGTTACCACCAAGCTTTTCGATTTCGTTTATTATAACGTGAAATGCCCCGCGGGGTTCTATACGGTATCCTGCGATAACGAAAACGCGTTGATCCGTATCGGCGAAAAGCAAATACAAGGCGCGTTCTCCATTACTTTCGAAGCGGACGAAACGACGGGCATGACCTTCCGTCTTTCGGATAAAGGCGGAAAAGAAACTGCGCTTACGCTTCGAATTTCAAAAACCCAACCCCTGCCCGTTTCCGCGCTCGGCGCGCTGTCCGTATCCACTTCGGAAGCGGTGCTTATGAGCGGAAAGCTTACCAATATCGCCCTGTTTTCTTACGAGGCGACGACGGCAGGCACTTTGACGGTGGAAGGCGCGACGCTTTGCCAAGTCACCGTGGAAGAAAACGAAGAAACGAACCTGTTTATTATTCGTTTCGAATCGGACGTGATCGTTACCGAAGAAGTAACGCTCGTATTCACGCCCAACGACTAAACTTGATTTATCCCTGCAAAGGATAAAAAATAAACTTTATTTTGGAGGTATTTTTATGGCAAAATTCAAGAAGTTGGCTCTGCTTTGCACGGCTATCCTCGGAACGGCTTGTCTTGCGACGGCGGTTGCTTGTAACGATTCTTCGTCAAGCTCCTCGGAAGGCGGTCAAAGCACGGGAGGCGAAAGCGTAACCCCCGTAGTGCCCACGGCGGCAGAAGGGATTCTTCCCAACGTCGTTTCCGTTGCGGCAGGTGAAACGAAAAAGTACGAATACACGGCTACCGTGGACGGCTCCGTTTCCTTCGACGTATACGGCGATTTGGAAGTTTCCGCTTACGTAGGCGAAAAGGCGGAATACTACGGCGCAGTGCTCGTTAAGAAGGGTGACAAGGTAACTATCGACGTAACGGGTAAAAACGGTGCGGCGGTTGAAAACGCGACCTTCTACGTGAAAGAAACGACGGGTGCGTCCTACTTCGATCATCTCGCTCTTCCTTGCGTAAACGCTACTTACACGACCGTTTCCAAGTACGAAATGAACGAATACGAAGAAATGGCGTATACCACGACCTACTATACGATTACGACGACCGAGTTCGGCATCCTCTCGTTTGAATCGGAAAACGAGAATATTTCTATTATGGTAGATTATGAAGAAGTGGCGTTTGTCGCCTGCTATCCCGGTATGTCGTTTGACATTGAGGTTAGCGCAGTTGCTCCCGAAGAAGGCGAACCTGCGGCAAGCGTTGACCTTTCTTTCGACGTTTCCTTCGATACGAATCTCATATTCGCAAGCGAAATTGAAGCGGATAATTACATTTTAGGTATGGGCGTTTTCGCCTACACCGCTGAAAAAGACGGCGTTGTGAAATTCGAATGCGAAGAAGAAGAGGAAGGTAGTTCGGGCGCAATGATCCAATGGCTCGGCGATATCATGCAAATGGATTCGACGGGTCCTGCCCCCTACGCCCTCAATCAAGAAATCCCCGTTACCGCAGGCGTTACAAATTATTTCATGCTTGTAAGTATGAGCGGATATCCCGTATACTTCACCTATGAAGATAAGGAATACGTAGTACCCCAAGACGGCTCTTCCGCATTCCCTTACGAAATCAAAGCGGGAGAAGATACGGTGACGACGATCGAAATGGAAGATTCGCCCGTTTACTACTGCTACACGGCGGAAAAAGACAGCACGCTCGTATTCTCTTCCGAAAGCCTTGATTTCTTCGTTTTGATATACAACGCGCAATACGATTATGTGGAAGGGAACATCGAATTGAACGCGAACGTATCGTTGAAAGCAGGCGAAACGCTTACCATTGCAATCAACAGCTACACGGCGGACGATTATACTTGGAAGCTTACCGTAACGGAAGGTATTGAACCCGACGGCTTCGACGTTCCTTTCGAACTTATTAGCGGTACGGCTATCACCTTGAATTACGACCGTAGCAAGTGGGCAACGCAAAGCGCGGTATTTACCGCTCCTGCGGACGGTACGCTCACCTTCTCGGACATCACCGAAAACTGCTGGGTAGTCGATATGAACACGAACGCAAGCTACGATACGAGCGCTGAAACGGAAGATATATCCGATTCCTTCTCCGTTAAGAAAGGCTCTGTCGTTGCCCTTTCCGCGGAAGGCGACATGAGCGTTACCTTCACCATGACCTTCACGGAAGGTACGGTGGAAGCAGACGGCTCGTCCGCTTACAAAGCGAATACGGCAAGCGCAACGAACAAGACTACGCTTAGCGAAACCGTTTCCTATATCTATTACACCTATACGGCGACGGCAGACGGTACGATCACCTTTATGAGCGACGACGAAACTCCCGCCATTATTAGAGTAGGTATGTCTTCGTACGAATACAACACCTCTTACAACGTAAAAGCCGGTGAAGTTATTACGTTCATGGTAGTTGCACCCTACGGCGAAGAGGATTACGTTTACGGCGAATTCAATTGGAATATCGTGTTTACGGCAAACGCAACGGGTATTGATTTCACAAGCCGAATCAGATAAGCGAAAAACGCTTAAAAGCGCAAAGGCGAAGCATACTGCTTCGCCTTTGTTTTTTCGCAAACGAAAAGGAGGCAACTGCCTCCTTTTTTCTTTTAGTCAAGCAACGGAAGTACTTGTGCTTCCAACGCCTCGTAAGTGAGCTTGCCCTCGCCCGCGTAACGGATTTCGCCCTCTTGATCTACGATCACGGTGAGCGGTAAGCTTTGCGGGGCGCGTTTCGTTCCGTCTTTTCCCGCGACGAGAAACGCCTTGGCGTAAATATCGTTTTCCGCGTCGTATTTGGCAAAGGTGCAGGCGTATTCCGTCCACCCCTCGTACTCCTTTTCTCCGACGGCGTTATTCAAATAGTTATCGCACAGCACCTCTTGCGTTAAGTTGGTTTCCGTGTTGATAATCACCATTTCAATATCGTTTGCATACGCTTCGTAAAACTCGTTAAAGTGTGGAATTTCCGCCTTGCAAGGTCCGCACCAAGTCGCCCAAAAGTTGAGCACGACGACCTTGCCCCTATAATCGCTCAACAGGAAATCTTCTCCGCCGACGGCGAATTTGCCGTTTTCCGTTTTATAGGTTTGCAAGGAAATATCCGAGCATTTTTCCCCTACGCCACGCGCTTTGACTTCCACTTCCACTTTATCGAAGAAGTTATAATACACGAGCGCACCGCAAAGCACCGCGCCTGCGAGCGTATACGCGCCGATTTTCAACCAATTCGTTTTCTTACTCATTGCTCGCGTCCTCCCCGTTCATTTCGTTGACCGATTGCGCGAGCGCGGTTTCTTCCTCTTCTATGGGTTCTTTGCGTTTGAGCATACCCGCAAGCGGTTTAATTTCCGTCGTAGCGGGCATATCCGCGTCGTTGGGGCGAACCAAGAGGCTCGAACCCTTCCAAGAAATGGCTTTTGCGGGGCAAACGGAAATACATTCGCCACAGCTTATACATTCGTGGTCTCCCACCTTTTTCACGTCCATTTTACAAACGCCGATACAAAGTCCGCAATCGGTGCACTTGTTTTTATCCAATTTGATCCCGAGCAGGGCGATCTTGGAGAAGAAACCGTAAAGCGCGCCGAGCGGGCACAGGAAACGGCAAAAGAACCGAAAGAAAAAGATACTGAGCACGATCACCGCCACGAGCACGGCGAATTTCCAAGTGAACAGCGGTCCGAGAATGGACAACAAATCCTCGTTTGCGGAGTTGGATAAAAGCCCCAATCCGCCCTCGAAAGTTCCCGCGGGGCATATGTATTCGCAAAATCCGGGAATGGTGAGCGTAAGGGGTATGATCACGACGAACACGATCAATACGACGTATTTCAAATAGGAAAACACGCGCGTTACTTTACTCTTTTTGGCTTTGGGCGTTTTGATTTTATACAAAAGCTCCTGCCCCAACCCCACGGGGCATAAAAACCCGCAAATCGTACGACCGAGCAATAAGCCGAACAAAATAATAATCCCGAAGATATAAGCGGGCGCGCGCGTTTTAGACGCGGACAGCGCGTTTTGCAACGCGCCGAGTGGACAAGAACCGACCGCCCCGGGACAGGAATAACAGTTCAAGCCGGGAACGCACGCGTTTTTGCTCGCGCCTTTATAAATTTCGCCGTTGAAAAAGCCTTTGATATTCGCGTTATACAAAAGCGCGGTGTAGACTTGGATAAGTCTGCGCTTCGTCGGCTTATGATCGACGAACCATTTTTTTATTTTACCGAAAAATTTCTTCATAGCGTTCCCCTAATTTAGCCAAGACCGATACATTGGGTACAAATCTTCACCGCTTTGAGCAAGACGTCTTCCATACCGCCGTTGAAAATCCCTACGACGACGAGGGCAACGCCCAGCGCGCCGATTGCGATTCTCAACCCGATTCCCCACCATTTGGATTGCAGGAACGGGTATTTTTCCAAAAGCGATTCGCTTTTTTTCTCCCCTTGCGTTTCCGCTTTTACACTCGCCGACAACGCCGTTTGCGTTTCCGAAAGCGTCGCGACTTCACCCGTTTCTTTCGCCGTCTTTTTCACGCGCTCCGCCACCGCCGTCTTTACGATTCCAATTTGCTTTTTCTCGCTATGGAACGCAAAAATAGAAGCAAAGACGAGCGCGAAAAATCCCGCCAATATCCACGGCAAAATGCGAACGAGCCTATCCGCCGCCCCGCCGTGCGCCGTGAAAAATTCCGTTTGGAAACGGGGCGCGTAGCTCTTATCCGTAAGCACGGTAAAAGAAACGATTGCCGAAACGAGGCAACAAGCCAAACTCACGCACCAAACGACGGTTCTTATCGCCCGCAAGCGTTTGGCTTGCGGGGGGATTTCCCCGAGCGGAAGTCTTTTTTCAAATTTTTCAAGCGTCGTTTTCAACTCGATATACGCTTTCGGACGTTCGGGCGCGTCGGGTATCGCCGTCCATATCACCCCGCCTGCAACGACTGCCAAAAGCCAAGCGAAAAACACGGGCGCGATCGCCCAAAAATGCGCGGATATGCGCTCTACCGTATACGGTTGACTTTCCGCCGAGCGGTAAATGGAGAAAACCTGTACGATAAACAAAATCCCCGTTAGAAGCGTCAACAGCGCAAGACATATCGCGTATATCCGTTTCGTTAAGCGTTTTGCGTGATCCGTCATAAATGCTCCTTCGTTCGTTTTACTACACTATATTATATAATATCCGCAAAAACTTGTCAAGCGAATCGTAAAGCAGGAACGCCCTTTTATGAAAATCGGATAAAAACGGGGAAAGCAACCCGTTTTTTCTTGTGTTTTTTTTCGATATATAGTATAATGATAATGGTATTTTGCGGTTTACCGCTCAAAAATAATTTTTACGGAGTTTTTATGAAAAAATATCTGATTGCACTTTTGCTTTCCCTCTCCTGCGTTTGCACGCTCGCGGCGGTGGGTTGTAACGAAGATTCGACGGATACGGGCAGTTTGGATTCGGCTTCCGATTCCACGAACGATTCTTCGAGCTCTTCTTCCGTTTCCAACGAAGAATACGCGCTTTCCTTTATCGACGGCGCGGGGTTTGATTTTGAAAGCGTGAAAATCGACGGCGTAACGCAAACCTCGCTCGGTGCGCTCAAAGCAAAGTCGGGTAGCGTAGTTTCCTTCCGTTTGGATATCGGCGCGTTTTACGCGGGGTATCCTATCGTACTCGTCAACGGCGGGTCGGTGAGTGCGGACGATACGCAAACGCTCTCCTATTCCTTTACGGTGAGCGGGGAAACGACGGTCAAAGTAAACGGTATTGAAAAAGACGAATCGAACATGACGGGTTCGGGCGCGTTCGACGACGCGTTCGTGATTTCCCGCCCTATCGACCTCGTTTATATCGCCGAGCAGGTGAATAACGGCGTTCCCGCTTACGTGAACGGCGCGTACGTGCTTGCCAACGATATCGATTGCAAAGGCGAAGCGTTGCAGGTGATCGGCAACGGCGCGACGGACAACGCGTATTTTAGCGGTTGTATCACCAGCTACGACGATCCCAACACCGAAGAAATCGACAGATTCACGATTTCCAACTTCACGATTGATTCCACCTCTTCCAACGCCGTGGGTTTATTCGGCGCGGTCTACGCGTCCCCGAACGTAACGAGTAGCGGGCTTATCAACGGGATTCGTTTGGAAAACTTCACGATCAACGCTTCCTTAAAGAACGCTACGCAAAGCGAAAACCTTTCTATGTTTTGCGGGTCGCTCGTCGGCTACGGCGTGGGCGCGAGATTGCTCGCCTGCGAAGCCGTGAACGGCGTGCTTAACGTAACCGCCGACGAAAATTACTTCTCCTACGCGGGCGGGCTCGTCGGGTATATGCAAGCGGTTTACGACGCTTCCGCTTCTTACGGCGCGGAGATCGGCTACGCGACGGTGGACGTGGATTTGAGCGTAGAAGACGGTTTGGTGCTCTATTCGGGCGGTATCGTCGGCGCGTTAGAAACGAATTACGCGCTCACCCCTGCGTTCGTGCATAACTGCGTAGCTTCGGGCGACGTGGACGGCGGGTTCAACGCGGGCGGTATCGTGGGTTTCCTCGGACGACACACCTCTATCGCCAACTGCTACGCCAAGGGTGAAATTACGGCGGAGAATACTTTCACCGACGAGGAAGTGGATAGCGGATATTTATACGCGTATGCGGGCGGACTCGTCGGATACGCGTCGAACGATACGATCGTCAACGACAGTATGTCGGCTTGTGAAAGCGTAGACGCGGTGGCGTACGGCGGTGGCGATTACGCGATCGAAAACGATTTCGTCGGCGGTGGCGACGAGGCGGGCGTGAGCGCGTTGACGGCGAAAAAGTTCGTCGTATTCAACTGTATTCTCTTGGAAGATTACGATTTGCAAAACGCGACGGCTTTGCAATCCGCGCTCGGCTGGACGGACGCCGATTGGATTTTTGCCAACGGCATTTATCCCGTCGTAAACTATAACGCTTCGACGACCCCTTTCAAAACGACCCTCACCTTGCAATACACGACCAAGGACGCGGGCGTTACGATTGAGCTTGACGGCGAAACGGGGTACACGCAAAACTATTTCGATTCGGCGGAAGACACTTACGCGCCTATCGCGGACGTGTTCGCCGTGAACGGGCTTTCCCAATACCTCAAAGCGGACAACGGATATATCTCTTACGGGTATTTCCTCGACGAGGCTTGCACTCTGCCCGTGCCCTATTCCTACCTCGCCACGAAAAATATCGTGTTCTATGTGGGCTTTGCGGACGCTACGCCCATTCTCGGCAAGTACAGCCTTGCGCTCGATTACACGGCGGAAGAAGCGTTCCTTGAATTTACCGTGGACGAGCACGGCGGATTGCTTACCTACACGGACGGCGCAACGACGGAAACGGCGTACTTCGTCTACGACGGCGAAACGATCACCGTACATTCCGCGCGCCTTGCAAGATATTTCTATAACGACGACAAATTCGATCTCAACGCATACCAAGTCTTTGATTTCTTCGCCGTTGTGAACGACGGCGTTATCAAGCTCTACGACGGCGTATACTTTACAAAAGACGCGCCCCTTCGCGCGTATGAAACGCTCCTGCGCGGGGAATATTACCTTGCCACGGGCGAAACGCTTTGCTTCTACGGCAAAAAGGGCGAAAAGACGGTTGACGGCAACGCGCGATCCTTCTCTTACACCGTAGAGGACGGCGTAATCACCCTCACCTACGCGGATACATCGACGGAAACGGTTGCCCTTTCCGCGCTCCTTTCCTACGACGCGTTCAAAGGCGCGTGGGTGAAGGCGGTGACGGTGGGCAAAACCTACCGTTTCGACGGTATGGGCGGTTGGTCGTACACGGTGGGCTACGGCGATAACGCGGTCACGAAAACGGGCGTTTACGAACGCTTGGGCGATACGGAAATCAAGTTCACCGACGACGGCGTGGAATACAAAGCCTCGTTTAGCTCAGAGGGATTCCTTACTCTCGTTGGAAACGGCAAAACGCAAACCTATTACAATAGCGACGCGTCCGTAGGGACTTGGATTAGCTCCAACGAGCGGGAAATCACGCTTACCTTGCACGGGCTCAACCAACGAGGCGTGGGTACGGCTACCCTCGTCTTCGACGCGGGCTACGCGTACACCCTTACTTACGCGGAAAGCGAAGCTTCGGCTGTGTACGCGCTCTATCTCGACGGCGCGATTTTCGGCGCGTATACCTTCGTTGCCGAATCCCATAAATTGAGCGCGATCTTCTATTATCCCGTTCTCGGGGATTTTATCGACGCCTCCATGTACCTCGTAGACGACTACGACGGGGTTTGGATTAGCAACGAATCCTCCATGAATACCTTGCAATTTAGCGGACTCGGTTTGTACGGCAATACGACCTTAATCGTAACGGATATCACGAACGGTACGGAAACGGAAGTAGAGATTGCCTACGAGCTTGAAAATTTCACGCTCGTCGGTTTGTTCGTTTACAACGGCGTGACTTATACCCTCACCTACGACGAAGATTTGGGCACGGCGACCGTTTTCCAAAACGGTAACGAGGTGCAACTGCACAGAAAAGACCGTTTTGCCGATATTGAGTTCGTCACCAACGACGGAAAATATTCCTACTCGTTCGACGGAAAGAGTGCGTTGAATATGGGCGGTACTTTCACCGAAAACGACGAGCAATACGCCTATAAAATGATTTCGGAAACGGAATACGCCGTATACGAAAACGCCTACGCGGAAAGCGCAACGCCGATTGGAACGATCACCCTTTCCCAAGACGGGAAATATTACCAATTTACCACGGATACGGAAACGAAAAAGCTGTATATCAAAAATCCTCTTATGGGCACTTGGGCACTCGGCGGACAGTTCGCGCTTATGGAAATCGGCGCGAGCGACCTGCTCGGCAATATCAACGCCGTATTCGGGATTACGGAAGACTCCGACGGTTACGAAGTTTCCATGTCTATCGTGGACGCGTCCACTTTGCACTTTAAGTATTATATCGGCACGCAACCCGTAGAATATTATCTGTTCTTGTTAGACGACTCGTCCACGATGCTCCTTTCCGAGTCGGGAAATCTTTCCGCGGGCGATTGGGCGGTATGCTCGAAAAAGGACGCTATGTTCGGGTCTTGGAAGAACGAAAGCGCGAAGGAAACGATTGTTTTCGACGGCGTACAAAGCAGTTTTGCGTACGGCGTAGCCAAGGTTATTTGGCAACTTCTTCCCACCTCGAAACCTACCGTGACCTATTACTATTACACGGTGCGCGGGGAATCTATCTTGATTTGGACGCAAGAACAGCAAGCGGGCAAGACTTTGTATTTCAAGCTGGAAACGGCGGAAATCACCGACAAGGGCGCATATATCAACGGCGATAAAGCGTTTATAAAAACGCAGGTAGACGCGCTGTATCTCACCGTAGCTACGGACGAGAACGGCACGGAGTATACCTTTGACGGCACGGGCGGGGTCGTGGCAACGAACGGCGAAGCCTCTACCGTATACGCCTATACCGTGACGAGCTACAACGACGACGATACGGTCACGCTCGTATTGACGGACACGGACGGCAACGAATACACGGCGACGCTCGATTACGGCGACGAAGATAGCGTTACCATCGTTTTGAGCGAATCGGAAACTTAACGAAAAACGAAACTCCGTAGCAAATTGCTACGGAGTTTCGTTTTTTTTTCTTATTTTGCGAAAAAGGCACAACGACCCACCGCCCGTTTCCCTACGGACGGTGGGTCGTATCTTTTTTATGTAAATTTACGCTTTTCTAACGACCAAGCCGTACGCGCCCAAATCTACCACGTAGGAATCCGTGGGAGAATAACCGCCCGCGATTTGTTGCGCAATCAGCGATTCCAAATGCACGCTCTTGCCCTGCGCGCCGAGATCCGCGATATACGCCGCAGCCGTCGCCGTGATTGCAACGTGCATGGATTTATCGCCCGTATCTACGTCTTTGATATACTTAACGCCCGTCTTTACGCGAAGAAGGGTGTTACAAACGGGGCACATATAGGCAAAACTGCCACCGTCTTTAATTTTAAGAGCCGCACCGCACTTCGGACAGTTTACCACGTAATCTTTCGGTTCTTGTACGGGAATCGCTTCCACAACCGTTACGGGAGCTTTCTTTTTCTTGCATCTGCACATAAAACTACCTGCCTTATAATTTTTCGTCTTACGACGTTCCAATCTATATATTATTTTACACCCGATTCGCGTTTTTGTCAAGTTTTTTAAGGCGTATTCTTATGAAGTGTGAAAAAAAACTTGTTTTTTCCCGTTGGAACGCCCCTTATTAGGGGCTTTTCCGCCTTTTTTCCTCTATTCGCTTGACAATTAAAAGTTAAAGGGGTATAATAAAAAGGACGATTTATGAAAACGCCATGAAAAACAGGCGTTATTTCCATGAAAAGGAGATTGTTTTGGCAAAGAAGAAAACGAGAAAAATAAAAAGAAAAATTTTTACGGCGCTTGGACTCGTAACTTTGCTCGTCGGTCTTGCCATTTTTCTTTTTTCGGGCGACAACTTTATAATATTGCAAAAACTTTTCCGCGACGACTTGACCCAAGAACAAATACGCGAACTACTTGGAAGTCTTGGTTACAAAGGCTACCTTACCATGGGCACACTTTCCTTTTTGCAAGTCGTTCTCACTTTCATTCCCGCTGAGCCCGTGCAAGTTATGGCGGGGATCTCCTTTGGCGTTTGGTACGGCGGACTTATTTGTTTGGCGGGCGTATTCGTCGGCAATACGGTCATTTATATCCTCTATAAAATTTACGGGGAAAAATTGGAGCGGTATTTCAAGAAAAACGCGGAGTTTGATTTCGACGAGGCGAGAAAATCCCCCAAAATCGCGCTGGTTATATTCATTCTATATTTCCTGCCCGCGATCCCCTACGGACTCATTTGCTTTTTTACCGCTTCCCTCAACAAAAAATATTATCAATATATTTTATTGACGACGCTCGGGTCTATCCCCTCCATACTTATCGGCGTAGCTTTGGGGCATCTTGCCATGGCTGCGAGCTGGATTTTATCCATTTGCGTGTTTATCGTTTTGCTCACGCTTTTGATTATCGTTTTCAAAAACAAAGCGGCTATCTTTGCCAAGGTAAACGAGTTTATGAAAAAACAAGCCAATTATTCCTCTAAAACGACGGTGGGAAAAACACATTCTATCATTTTGCGGATCGCAAGCTTTATCTCTACCTTAATTCTCCGTCCGAAAATGAAATACACCTTAAAAAATAACGTTGGAAAGCTGGATAAACCGTGTATCGTACTTTGTACGCACGGCTCTTTCCTCGATTTCGTATATTCGGGCAAACTGCTCGTAAAAGAAAAACCGCATTACGTTGCGGCGCGTATGTATTTCTACAAAAGGAATCTCGCGTGGCTACTGCGTAAAGCGGGCGCGTTTCCTAAGAGTATGTTCACTTCCGACGTGGAAAACGCGAAAAACTGCGTGCGCGTAATCTCTTCGGGCGGAACGCTCGTCATGATGCCGGAAGCTCGGCTCTCCACCGCGGGAAAATTTGAAGGAATCCAAGACTCGACCTACCGTTTCATTCAAAAGATGAACGTAGCCGTATACACGATTTCCTTGAACGGCAGTTATCTCGCCAAGCCCAAGTGGGGGGATAAAACGAGAAAAGGCGCGCTGGTAGAAGCTCGGCTCGATCCCCTTTTCAAAGCGGGCGAAACGAAAGAATTGCCGTTTGAAGAGGTGCAAAAACGCGTAAACGACGCGCTGTATTACGACGATTTCGCGTGGTTGGAAACGAAGCCGAACGTGCAGTATAAATCCAAAACGCTCGCAAAGGGCTTGGAAAATATCCTCACGCTTTGCCCGAGCTGCGGTGCGCACTACACCATGCAAACGGACAAATTAAAAATCTTTTGTTCAGAGTGCGGTTTTGAACGCACGCTGAACAGTCGGTACGGGTTCACCGTACCGTCGCCCCACAAAAACCTCGCCGAGTGGTACGAATATCAAAAGAGTGAAATGGAAAAAGCCATTCTCGAAAGCCCCGATTTCCGTTTGGAAAGCGAGGTAACGCTTATGCACCACTCCTTCGACGGCAAAAAGATTTTGCGCGAGGCGGGGAAAGGCGTTTGCGTTTTGGATAGAAAAGGTTTGCTCTACCGCGGTACGCGGGACGGCGAGGAAGTGGAAAAACTCTTCCCCCTCTCGGATATTTACCGAATCTTATTCGGTGCGGGCGAGGATTTTGAAATTTACGAAGGCGAACAGCTTTATTACTTCGTTCCCACGGAAAAGCGGAGTTGCGTAGATTGGTACACCGCAAGCGAACTGCTTAAAAAAGTCGGCTAAATCTTTCGTCTGGAAGGATACGCGGAGGCGTTCATGGACACACAAATGACACAAGAAAATCAACCCACCGAAAAAGAAAAGGCGTTTTCCAATATAAACGTCAAATCTTTTTTACTCGTCGTCGGCTTACTTTGCGGGATTCTTGCCGTAAGCGGTATTTTATCGTATATTATACCGCAAGGCACTTTTGCCCGCGATCCTGCCGGTATGATTATCGTCGATTCGTATACGAGGGGCGAAGTACGGGGCATTGCCGTTTGGCGGATTATCACCGCGCCCGTGCGCGTGTTCGCTTCGGAAGACGCGCTTACGATCATTATGATAAGCCTGTTCTTATTGATTATGAGCGGGGTTTTCAATCTTTTGGATAAAACGGGCGGAATCAAAGTAATTATCGGGAAAACGATGGAGAAATTCTCCTCGAAAAAACACTTGGTCGTTTGCGTGACCGCGCTAATTTTTATGGCGTTCGGCTCGTTTTTCGGGCTCTTTGAAGAGCTCGTCACCCTTCTTCCTATCGTAATCATGTTCATGCTTTCCCTCGGGTTTGATACCATGACGGGCTTGGGCGTGTGTATGATGGCGGCGTGCTTCGGATTCTCCGCGGCAATGACGAATCCCTTCTCCGTCGGGCTTATCCCCGACCAAGCGGCGGCGTTGAATATCCCGTTCCGTATGTCGGACGGCATTTGGCTTCGCGCCGTGTTCTTCCTCGTGATCTTCGCATCGGTTTGCGCGTTTTTATTGTTGCATATTCGAAAAATCACGAAAGATCCGAGCAAATCCCCCACTTACGAAATCGATCTCAAAAAACGGGAATCCTTACGCCTTGGAACGGCGTTTAATACGGAAAAAGATCAAAGAATCTTCAAAATTTGCGCCGTATTCTTCCTCGTGCAACTCACGGTACTGTTGCTTATCGCGAGTATTCGCGCGATTTCGGGCTACGCAATCCCCATTCTCGCCGTCACTTTCCTTATCGGCGGAATTATCTGCGGGCTTATGATTTGCGAACAAAAACGGGAAGTTGCAAAATTGATGTGGCAGGGGATTGCCGCTATGTTGCCCGCGGTATTGATGATTGCGCTCGCGTCCTCCGTCAAGCTCGTTATGGTGGAAAGCGGGATCATGGACACGCTCATGTACGGCGTTATCTCCTTCCTGGAAGGGCAAAGCCCGTTCGTTTGCGTATTGCTTATTTACCTACTCATTCTCTTTTTGCAAATCTTTATCGGCTCGGCAAGCGCAAAGATATTCTTGATTATGCCGATCATTCTTCCCGTGGGTACGGCGTTGGGGCTTACCCCTACCGTAATCGCCCTTACCTACTGTATGGCGGACGGGTTCACGGATATGATTTTGCCAACCAACCCCGTACTTTTGATCGGGCTTTCCATGGCGAACGTTTCGTATGGGAAATGGGTGCGTTGGACTTGGCTCATGCAAGTGGGAATCCTGCTTCTCACCGTCCTCACCCTCTTCTTTGCAATACAAATCGGATACTAATAAAAACGAAAAACGGCGCGTTACGCTCGCAAGCGTAACGCGCCGTTTCTTTTATTCGTTTATTTAGAGCAACAGCATTTGCAAGAGCATAAACCAAAGCGGAATGGTAACGATAGAGGCAATGCTAGACAGCAATACCATACCCACCACTTCCGAGGTATCCCGTTCGTACGAAGCGGCGATAAATATCGCCGTCAAGCCGATCGGCATGGACACCATACACATTGCGCAAACGAAGAACGTATCGTTGATAAACGCGTTCGTACCGATAAGGGAAAGCAAATATAAAATCCCAAGCGTTACGAGCGGATAGATAATCAAACGGAACAAAGTAATAATATACAAAGTCTTTCTTTTGAACAGTTGCAACACGGGAAGCGTTCCAAGCGAAAGCCCCATCAAAATCATGGCAAGCGGCGACATACAGCTACCCGTCACCGAGATTACCTGCGTAACGGGCGCGGGCAGGTATTTCCCCAAGCCCGTAAGCCCCAATACCGCGCCGATTACGACGGAAACCATCAACGGGTTGATAAACGGTTTCACGCGCGTCCACAGCGTCTTTTTCCCCGTATCTTGGTTCTCGCGCGGAACGAGCCACGAAGGTACTGCCCATACGTACGCCATCGTCCAAAACGGCAAAGTAAAAATGGTATATTCAAAGAATATATCGGGGAAAATCGCCATGAATACGGCGTTGCCCATAAACCCGAAATTGGAAAACGCCAAGCCGTACGCGGCGAGCTTTTTCGTGTATTCGTCCTTGTACAAAAGCTTACCGATCGCCAAGGAAACGGGCACGAGAATCGCCACGAGCGCACAGCTCATCAACAAGAGTTGCCAAACGCTCGAAAGCTTTTCAGGCGTACAGTTTTGTACGAACGTATTGATAATCATTGCGGGAACGAATACGAACGTTTCCATTTTGGAAAGCGATTGCGCCGCTTCTTTGGGTACGATTTTCCAATGGGAAAGTACGAACCCTATCACGATAAACAGCGCCAACACGATCATTTGATTGAGTATCGGTCCAAACAGTTCCATAATTTTTCACCTTCTTTTTTCAAACGGATATATTGTATCACAACGGGAAAAGAATGTCAATGAAAAAAGGCGGTATTTGCCGTTTTTCCGCAAATACCGCCTTCGCTTTTCGCATATTATTTCGTTTGCTTATAGAGAGGTCCGTAGGTTTGGCACGCTCTATAATCCTGTCCTTCCTTATCCATACCGAACGCGTTCCACGCTGCGGGACGGTAAATCTTGTCGGGGTCTACGTTGTGCATACATACGGGGATACGGAGCATCGAGCACATAGTAATCAAGTCCGCGCCGATATGCCCATACGAGATTGCGCCGTGGTTTGCGCCCCAATTTTGCATAACTTCGTACGCCGTCTTGAAAGGACTGCCCTCTTTGCCGTCGCAACGGGGTGCGAACCAAGTGCAGGGCCAAGTGGGGTTCGTTCTTTCCATCAAAGTATCGGAAACTTCGTCGGGAAGGTTCACCGTCCAACCCTCGGCGATTTGAAGCACGGGTCCTAAGCCCTTAACCAAATTCAAACGAATCATGGTGCAAGGCATTTCCGCTCTCGTCGTGTAATGGCTGGAAAAACCGCCGCCGCGGAAGTTATCGAAGCCCGCTTCGCACCATACGGTTGCGTCCGTCATCTTCTTGATATCTTCTTCGGTGACTTCCCACCATCTCTTCATGACCGCGTTGCCGTTCTCGTCTTTACATTCTCCGCAAGCGTCCAAGCAAGCCGCGCCCGAGTTCAAAAGGTGAATGATACCGTTCGATTCTTTCGCTTTGCCTTCCAATTTATAACCCGTCACGCGCTCGGTTGCTTCGCCCGACCAATAAGTACGCACGTCGGCAAAGATTTGCGCTCTGTGCGTGAGCAATCTCATAAACAGCATACCCAAGCCGTTGAGCACGTCGTTTTCCGTTGCAAGCGTATACGGTTCGCGCGCGCCTTCGTAGTCGAAGGTGGAAGAAAGCAACGCTTCGGGATAATCGCAGTTGGGCCAATGGTCCGTCCATTGTCTTTGACCTTGGAAACCGCCCGCGATCGCGTTGTGACCCACTTTTTCTTCTTCAAAGCCCGCGGGAAGGTTGGGATTGCCCGCCATGAGGTCTTTGATGATGCAATACATTTTAACGGTAAATTCCCATTGTTTTTCTTTCTCTTCGTCGGTGAATTTAATACGGCGTTCTTTGCCCAAAAATTCCACCGATTCGGGGTTGTCGTCCCTGCCCATTTTACAATGTTCTTTCGTCCAAGCGAGCGCTTTTTGGTATTCTTCTTCGTTGTAGATCCCCTCTTCCATACGGCGAAGGATTTCCACTTCGTCTACCGATTCCACGCGCATACCAAGATACGATTCCATGAAATCTTGATCGATAATCGAGCCTGCGATACCCATACATTGCGAGCCGATTTGCAAATACGATTTACCGCGCATGGTAGCCACGGCAACCGCCGCGCGACCAAAGCGGAGCAATTTTTCTTTTACGTCTTCGGGAATGGTCGTTACCATATCGCGGTCTTGTACCTCGTGTCCGTAAATACCGAACGCGGGCAAGCCCTTTTGCGCGTGTCCCGCCAAAACCGCCGCAAGGTACACCGCGCCGGGACGCTCCGTACCGTTAAAGCCCCAAACGGCTTTGATCGTCGTGGGGTCCATGTCCATCGTTTCGCTACCGTAGCACCAACAAGGCGTAACGGAAAGCGTAATGCTTACCCCTTCCTTTTGGAACTTGTTCGCACAAGCCGCCGCTTCGGGTACGCGCCCGATCGTGCTATCCGCCATAACTACCTTTACGGGTTCGCCGTTCGAATAGAAAAGATTTTCTTCGAAAAGTTTCTTCGCCGCGTTCGCCATCGCCATTACTTGATTTTCCAAGCTCTCGCGAAGTTGCATAGGTCCTCTTCTGCCGTCCACGATGGGACGAATACCGATTACGGGATAATCCCCGATATATCTGGATTTTGCCATATTGTTTTCCTCCTAAATGTTTTTTATTGTTTAATGTTGCGCTACGCGCATAATTCCTTAAATAACGCCCTTTTTCACGATAATATTCGCGTAAATGGCGGTTTCGCCCGTCGCAATAACGGCGTAAGCGTTTTTCGCCCGTTCGTAGAAAGCAAAGCGTTCGGTATTTGCCAAACGCAAGTTGTCGTCAAGCTCGTTCGCAACCGCTTTATACTCCGCCCAAATTTCAGGCGTAGGCTCGTCCTCTTTCGTTTGCATGAGAATGAAGTTTTCTTCCGCGTACGTATCGAGCGGGATAAGACTCAACACGGCGCGGAGCATTTCCACACCGCCAAGCCCGTCCGCGCGAACGACTCTTTTTCCCATCGTTTCCGCGGGGAAATTGCCGTCGGCGATAACGATTTCGTCGCCGTGACCCATTTCACACAATATCTTCAAAAGTTGCGGGGATACGATTTTAGGAATACCTTTTAACATATTTTTCCTCCCATTGAAAAAATTTTTTAATTTTTTTTCTCTTATATATAATTATATACTTGAAAAAACAAAAATACTTGTGGTATAATAATAAAAAGTATAATTATTTTCCTAATCACGAAACGAAAGGAACGATTCGAGGCGAATTATGAGTTTTAACGAGATAAAACAGCACGGAACGGAAGATTTTCCCTTCGAGCTTTACAAGGTAGATAAGTCGCACCCCAAATATAAAATGGCGTTTCATTGGCACTCCTCCGTGGAGCTTATCCGCATAACGAAAGGCAGTTTGACCGTGACCTTAAACGACCGCTCTTTCGATGCAAAGGCGGGCGATTTGGTGTTCGTCAACAGCGAGGTGATTCACGGGGCGACCCCGCACGATTGCGAGTACCGTTGCCTCGTATTCAATCCCGCCTTTTTGAAAACGGGAAACGATCCTTGCGATCTGTTTTTAGACAATCTTTTATCGCATTATTTTTATTTGCCCGACCTGATCGAGGACGAAGAAGTAAAAAACGCCGTCGACGCGCTACTTGACGAGATGGACGGCAAAAAAGACGGATTTTATTTTAAGGTGATCGGGCTTTCCGCGTACCTTTTCGGGCTTATACAGCAAAAAAAATTGTACGAGCGGGAGTACAACGACGGAAAGGATATGCAAAAAATATACAAGCTTAAAAGGGTACTTAAATTTATCCGCGAGAATTTCTCCCGCGAGATTACTTTGGAAGATATGGCGAGAGAAGCCGAACTTTCTACGAAGTATTTTTGTTCGTTTTTTAAGAATATGACGGGCACGACGCCCGTGAAATATTTGCTTACCTACCGCGTGGAACGGGCGGCGCGAAAACTGCTCGGTACGGAAGAAAATATCACGCAAATCGCCTACGATTGCGGGTTTAACGATTTGAGTTATTTTATCAAAACTTTTAAGGAAATCAAGCGGGTAACGCCGAAAAATTACCGAAAACGCTAAAACGAATCCCCCCGAACGTATTCGGGGGGATTCGAATTTTTTAGAAGGAATATCCGGACAGGCTGTAATACGCCATGTTCGTTTGTCTTACATCCAAACGCCCGAAGCAAGCGCATACGGGTACGTTCGAAATTACGTGCAACGCATATTGACCGAAGGGAATTTGATACTTTTCTTTGCCGATAGGATAATCGAGGCGCAAGCAAGTCGTTCTCTCCGCAGGAAGATCAATCGTGATTTGATCGTAGGGAGGTTTATCCTCGAAAATCACCTTAATGCGAATCTTCGCGTCCTTCTTCGACACGTTCGTGATCATCAACGCTTCGTGACCGAGAAAATCGGGATTATCTCCGTGGGGAGGCAAATCACCGTCGCAAAATACCCAATTCTTTTTACCGTTTTTCATAAGTTCTCTCCTTTTTTATTTTATTATACCACATTCTCTCCTATCTTGCAAGGTATATTCTATAAAAAAAATAGTAAAAAATAAAACCTTTTTCTTTTCGCATTACAAACGAACGAGCCAACAAACGAATCGCAAAATTTTATAAGCTTACGGAAACGCGACTCGCCAAAGCCGTAAAATGCAGTTTACGGCTTTGGCGAGCGGTTGGACGCACTTTTCGACGAATTTGCTTTTCCAGCAATCCGTCTTTTTTATTAAGATAAAAATTTATCGATTTAACGATTTATTTTTTGTCGAAAAGCAAGTCAAGCGTTTGTGATAAAAAATTTTTTATGATATAATAGAATAAGATAATGCGGTATTTCGTCCGTTTAGTATTTTTATAAGGAGAGTATTATGGCTCATTTACAAGCGGCGGCTGTGAAGAAAATCAACGAGATTTGCGACAGATACGCCAACGAAAAAACCCCGCTCATGATGATTTTGAGCGATATTCAAAAAGAGTACGGATATATTCCTCTCGAAGTGCAGGAGCTCGTTTCCAAGAGAACGGGCGTTTCGGTTGCCGAAATTTACGGCGTCGTTACCTTCTATTCCTTCTTCTCCCTTACTCCTAAGGGAAAGTACGTTATCGGCGTATGTCTGGGCACGGCTTGCTACGTAAAAGGCGCGCAACAGGTACTTGACAAGTTCTCCGAGCTTATTGGAATTAAAGCGGGCGAAACTTCCGCGGACGGGCTGTTTACGCTGGACGCGCTCCGTTGTATCGGCGCATGCGGTATCGCCCCCGCCGTTACCATTAACGGCAAGGTTTATCCCAAACTCACGGTGGACGCGATTCCTAAAATCGTAGAAGAATATAAAGCGTTGGAGGCAAACGGACAATGATCAAGAATTTTGACGAATTGAATCAAATGCAAGCAAAATGCGCCTCCTGCCTTGGCGCGAAATTCACGGGTTCGGACAACAAAAGACATATCGTTCTTTGTGGCGGTACGGGTTGTATTTCCTCCCGTTCGGACGAGATCACCGCGGAATTTAAGCGTTTGATTGAAGAGAAAGGCGTGGAAGATAAAGTAACCGTAAACCATGCGGGGTGTTTTGGGTTCTGTTCCCAAGGTCCTTTCGTGAAAATTTATCCCGAAGACACGCTGTATAGATTGGTACAGGTAGAAGACGTTGCCGAAATCTTCGAAAAGGATATCCTCGGCGGGGAAATCGTGGAAAGACTTTTGTATATCGACCCCAATACCGAGAAAAAGGTAACGAAACAGGAAGATATCAACTTTTACAAAAAGCAAGTGCGTATCTCCTTGCACGGTTGCGGAAGCATTAACCCCGAAGACATCAACGAAAGTATCGGCGCAGGCGCGTTCCAAGGTCTTGCAAGGGCGTTGCAAATGGACCGCGCGGAAGTCATTCAAGAAGTGCTTGAATCGGGGCTTCGCGGTCGTGGCGGCGGCGGTTTCCCTACGGGTAGAAAATGGCAGTTTGCCTACGCGCAACCCGAGGGCGAAAAGTACGTCGTTTGCAACGGCGACGAGGGCGACCCCGGCGCGTTCATGGATAGATCCATTCTCGAAGGCAACCCTATCGCCGTGATCGAGGGTATGATGATTGCAGGTTACGCGATCGGCGCGCAAAACGGGTATTTCTACGTGCGCGCGGAGTATCCTATCGCGGTAAACAGACTTCGCAAAGCCATTGAACAGGCGGAAGTGCTTGGGCTTTTGGGCGATAATATTCTCGGCACGGATTTCTCGTTTAGAGTGCATATCCGTTTGGGTGCAGGCGCGTTCGTTTGCGGTGAGGAAACGGCGCTTTTGAACTCGATCGAGGGTCAACGCGGTATGCCCCGCACCCGTCCCCCCTTCCCTGCGGTGAAAGGGCTTTGGGGCAAGCCTACGATCGTGAACAACGTAGAATCGCTTGCGTGCGTACCGTACATTTTGCGCGAGGGTAAAGAAGCGTTCTCCAAGTACGGCACGGAAAGATCGAAGGGCACGAAGGTATTCGCGCTCGGCGGTAAAATCAACAACGTAGGACTCGTGGAAATCCCCATGGGTACGACCCTTCGCGAATTGATTTACGATATCGGCGGGGGAATTCCCGACGGTAAGAAATTCAAAGCCATTCAAACGGGCGGTCCTTCGGGCGGTTGCTTGACGGAAGCGGATCTCGACACCCCTATCGATTTTGATAACCTCGTAGCGCGAGGCTCGATGATGGGTTCGGGCGGTGCGATCGTTATGGACGAAGACAACTGTATGGTAGACGTTGCAAAATTCTACATGGAATTCATTTGCGACGAGTCGTGCGGGAAATGTACCCCCTGCCGTATCGGTACGAAGAGAATGCTTGAAATCCTTACGCGCATTACCGACGGGAAAGCGACGATGGACGATTTGACGCAACTGGAAGAGTTGGCGGAAAATATCAAGAGCAACTCCCTTTGCGGACTCGGACAAACTGCGCCCAACCCCGTTTTATCCACTTTGAAACATTTCCGCGACGAATATATCACGCATATCGTTGACAAGAAATGCCCCGCGCACGTATGTAAGAATCTTATGCAATACGTCGTGGAAAAGGATAAATGTTTCGGTTGCGGTGCTTGTGCGAGAGCTTGCCCCGTCAACGCGTTCGTGAAAACCGATTATATCGCACCCGGCAAGAAACTTCCCGCGTACACCATTGACCAAGAAAAGTGTATCAAGTGCGGTATGTGTATCGCAAGCTGTAAATTCAAAGCGATCGTTAAAAAATAAGAGGAGGACGGATTCATGGCGAAAATTAATATTAAAATCGAAGGTATTCCTTTCGAGGTCGAAGAAGGCTTGACGATATTGGAAGCGGCAAAAGCCTGTGGCTTTGAAATCCCCTCCCTTTGTGCGTTCAACCACGGAGAATGTTCCAAAGGCTCTTGCCGTGTTTGCTTGGTAGAAGCAACGGGCGCAAGAGGACTCGTGGCGTCGTGCGTATATCCCGTTGCGGAAGGCATGGAAATCACTATTTCCTCCCCCAAAGCAACGGCGGCAAGAAGAACTTCGGTGGAACTTCTTCTTTCCAATCATAGCAAAAACTGCCAACAATGCGACAAGAACGGTAAGTGCGAACTGTTGCACGTAGCGAAAGTAACGGGCGCGCGCGACGATATGTATATCGGCGAACAAACCCCGACGACGATCGACCGTCTTACCCCCTCTATCGAAAGAGATACTTCCAAATGCGTGCTTTGCGGTAGATGCGTGGAAAGATGTAAAAACGCGCACGGTTTGGGGATTCTCGGCTTTGAAAAGAGAGGGTTCAACACGATCGTTGCCCCCGCGGAAAATAGAAGCTTTGCCAATTCCCCCTGTATTCTTTGCGGACAATGCGTAAGCGTTTGCCCTACGGGCGCGCTTATGGAAGTTTCCGAAATCGATAAGGTAGACGAAGCAATGAAAGCGGGCAAGTACGTCGTCGTACAAACTGCGCCCGCCGTAAGAGCCGCACTCGGCGAAGAATTCGATATGCCAATCGGTTCGCTCGTGACGGGCAAAATGGTTGCCGCACTCAAACGCCTTGGCTTTAAGAAGGTGTTCGATACGAACTTCGCGGCGGACCTTACCATTATGGAAGAGGCGTCCGAACTTTTGGATAGAATCAATAACGGCGGTAAACTGCCCATGATTACTTCCTGCTCGCCCGGTTGGGTGAACTACGCCGAATACAATTACGGAGATTTGCTCCCCCACCTTTCTTCCTGCAAATCCCCCCATCAAATGTTCGGGGCAATTCTCAAAAGCTACTATTGCGAAAAGAACGGTATCGATCCTAAGGATATGTTCGTCGTTTCGATTATGCCCTGTACGGCGAAAAAGTCGGAAAAAGAACGCCCCGAGCTTTCCGTAAACGGTATTGCCGACGTGGACGCGGTATTGACGACGCGCGAACTTGGCAAGCTTATCAAGCGTTCGGGTATTAACTTCGTGAAGCTCCCCGACGAAGCTTTCGATAACGATATCGTCGGCGATTACACGGGCGCAGGCGTTATCTTCGGCACGACGGGCGGCGTTATGGAAGCGGCGCTCCGTACGGCGGCGTTCAAACTCACGGGCAAAGAGTTGGATCGAGCGGAACTTACCGAAGTGCGCGGTTTTGCGGGCATTAAAGAAGCTTCCTACAACCTCGGTGGCGTGGAAGTGAAGGTTGCCGTTGCGCACGGTATGAAAAACGCGAAAGTACTGCTCGACCAAATCCGCGAAGGCAAGAGCGAATACCATTTCATCGAGATCATGGGTTGCCCTGGCGGGTGTATCGCAGGTGGCGGTCAACCGTTCGTAAAACCCTGTTTCCTGCCCAACGAAGACGCGGATATTCTCGACACCTACAAGCAAAAGAGAGCCTCCGCGCTTTACAGCGAGGACGAATCGAAAGCGCTTCGCGCTTCGCATAAGAATCCGCAAATCGTTAAGCTTTACGAGGATTTCTTGGGCGAACCCAACTCCCATAAAGCACACGAGCTTTTGCATACGGTATACGAAGCAAAAGAACCGTTCAAAAATTAATTGATAAATGCAATCGGCGGACGAAGCTCATCGTCCGCCGATTTTTTTTCACTTTTTTCTCCCCTTTTTCGTATATTGTACTATGCAAGTTATTTCTTATGACCGTCCTGCCGTGCAGGCGTACGCAAAAAAATGGGCGTTTTCCCGAAACCCAGAATATTTCGATTTTAGCCGTATTGGGGGCGATTGCACGAACTACGCTTCACAATGTTTATACGCGGGCGTTGGCGTAATGAACGCAACGCCCGATTTGGGTTGGTTTTACCGTTCGGTAAACGACCGCGCCGCCGCGTGGACGGGAGTTGAGTTTTTTTACCGTTTTCTAATCGAAAACGCCGTAGGCGACGGCGTTGGAACGGGGGAAGGTCCGTTTGGCGTACAAATACCTCTATCCCAAGTGGAAATTGGGGATTTTTTACAGTTGGGGAACAGCGTAGGAGATTTTTACCACACCCCCGTCGTCGTGGGATTTGCAAACGGCGAACCGCTCGTTGCCGCGCATACCAACGACGCGTTTTTGCGACCGCTCCGTTCTTACTCTTTCGCGAACTTGCGCTGTATTCACATTTTGGGTGCGAGAACCATATAAATTGTATCGCCGCCTTTTCCAAGGCGGCGATACAATTTATATTTCCAAAGTATCAAATAGTTTTTTCGTGCGTTCCTGTTTATCTTCCGTCACGCTATCGTACGCTTTCAAAGTGCCTTTCGTTTTTTTAGAAACGCCTTTGAAAAGGATTCTAAACCACCTACGCACTTGGTAAAACGGCGTCAATATCTTTTTCCCTTTCAAGGACGGATATATTTGCGCCAACTGCTCGTACGGTAAAAAGATACAGGAGAAAAGATAACCGATTTTGCTTTTCGTATTCTCTCTTTTTACTGCGATTTTATTTTCCGTCGAGCCGTATACCCCGCCACAGAAAATATAATCTTCCATTTCCAATGCGAGTGCATCCGCCTCGGCGTTGGAAAACCAACACTCAGAAAGCGTTTTCGCCCGTTCGTAAAAGGTAAAGATACCGCCTTTACGCAACAGAGATTCGAGTTTCTCTTTATCGCAAGGCATTTTCCGTTCCATAATCCAAAGATCGAGGAAAGGTCGTATCCCGCACCCACCGCAAACGAAATGTTTTACCATATGCGCAATATGGTAAAAATAGAAAAATTCCACCGTCGTTTGCAATCGGTATTCGCCCTCGCTCGACTCTTGCGTGTAACTTCGAATATTCATAAGTATTTCCGACATTTGCGGAAAACGGTTTTCCTCAATCAAAATAAAGTGCAGCTCCAAGTGCAAACCGCTTTCCGAAAACAACTGTATATCGTGAAGACTCTTTCCGTCTACCCGATAACCCAAATCTTCGGAAAGTACCTGCGTCGCCTTGTCTAAATCTTCTTCCGCGACGAATAAATCGATATCGCAACTCGTTCGCATCCAACTTTCGGGATAGTACTCCCGCAAAACCGAGCCTTTTAACGGAATGTGATAAATTTCCTTTTCTTTGAAAACCTCGCTAATCCGTTCTAGTTCGTAATTAAGCTGTTCACAACGGTACACGGCGGTACGGCGCTGTTGAACAAATTTTTGATACAGCGCGTTTTCTTTGGGCAAAAGCGCACTCGAAGCAATGGCGTCGCCGACCAAATGCGCCAAGTCGTGCGCTTTGGCAAACTTATACAACGACCCCGCCAGCTCGGACGTACAAACTTTTTTTACCTCTTCGGAAAGCGTTTCCCCGCATACTTCGCAGCGAAGCAGAGCAAACAGTATCTCTTTTAGCCTCATCATTATTCCCCTTCCAACCCTATTTTTACAACAATTCCAATTCTTCCATCATTCGTTTCAATCGAGCCGAATCCTCTTGAGTGACTGCCGCACTCGTATTCAATTCCAAAACGGATTTTTTGATTCTACCGCCGAAAAGTATACTTCCCCAACGCCTCACTTGATAAAACGGCGTTAGCCATTTGCGTTTTTCTAACGCGGGATACGAGGCTTTTAATTCCTCGTAAGGCATGAAAATTCGACTGAAAAGATATTTCCTTTTTCCGCCCTTTTGCGCCTGTCGAACGGTAACTTTATGTTCCAAAGTGCCGTATACACCACCTCTTAAAATATACGCTTGGACCTGCGTATATTTTTCGGGCAGTTCCGCTCCGTCAAACCATGCGTACGCAAGCGCGTCTACTGCCTCGAAAAACTTCGTTAAACTGCAATCTTCTATCATTTGCCCAAGCTTCTCGCTATCGAAGGGCAAGTTTTTTTTCAATATATAAAAATCGAGAATAGGCGGTTACACTTCCACCACTTTCCTTTACGCGTGAAAAATCGCCGTTTTTGGCGCAGGCAACGCGTTTGGAAAAGACGTGAATCCTTATAGGCGGATTGTCTTTGAAAATTTGCTTGTATCGCTTTTCGCTCTCTAAAAATGTCAGTTTGAGAAACATATAACACTTGCACCGCGCTGGCAACAATTCCAACGCCCTTAAAACAAATTCCGTCGCGTATTTGTAGGGCGGATTTGTGATAATATCAAACGCTATTTGGTCGCGTCCAAACAACGGTTGTGCATGTATTCCATAGATAGGCTCCTCGTTTAGAAAATCCACTATTTCGTCGTAATACCCTCTATTGCCGCCGCGTCGCTCGCGCCTATGCCTCTTGTCCGCAACGCCAGCCATTCGGGGGAGCCGTGCTGTGATTTCACTTTTTCGTACATTCTTGCCCCCTCGCACAACGCTCGTGATACTGTTTCCAAAGTTCCGCCGTCAGCGTTTCTTTTACCTGTTCGTAGTATTCGTTTGCGGTTTTTACCGCCTCGTCAATATCTACTGAATCCAGCATTTCGCTTGCGATTCTCTTTACCTCCGCGTCGTAATCGTCGGTTGCCATCTTCTCGATTTCCCCGTAAAGCCTGCGGATTTCCTCGTCCTGCTTTTTAATGAAAGCCTGTTGACGTGCGTTTTCTTTTGCCGTATAATAGAAAATTACAAGCAAAGCCACGATGGCGCACGCCGCAAGAAACAAGAAAAAAGTGTCAATCTTCAAAAGGGTTTCATACCTCATACTGCCGCCTCCTGTATGTAATACTCTACAAAGTGAACGGTTTTTCCCGTTCGCCTGCTTATACGGGCTTTCTTGATTCGCCCGATTTGCCAGCCCGTATTTTCAAGTTCTTTGATACGAGCCCCTAACTGCGTAACACCAAGTTCGGTGTACGCCTCGAAAGTGGAAATACTGCCGTAATTTCGCATATACGCCAAAACTTCCTCTTTTTGCGTGGGCTTTTTCATAAGCCCCCCTGCTACACCACGTTTCGCCATTTGCTTATCCTCCGTTAATTTCTAAAATACGCGTTGATATATTTGCGGTTTTGGTAGCACGCTTTTATTGCCTCGTTACCATAAACAACTGTAACCTCAACGTCCGTCCATTCGTCCACCTTTTCGTATTTTCCGACTTTGCAAGGGATATAATCGTCGCCACCGAAAAAGGTTAAAATGGTTTTTCTATCGGGCAATTTCAAATCAAACGCCACTTTGCATTGCGCTAAAAATTCCTTTGCGCTTTCCAAACTGTCAACCATAGGTTTTCCTGTTCTAACCTTAAACGAATTGAGTTTCATAATTGCCTCCGTTAAACTGCTTTTTCTTTCTCGCGCTCTACCCACTCTTTAAGGGCTACGCGCACCGCGTCGCTCGTATAAAAGCGAATTCCCAACTGTTCGGATTTCTTTTTTACGGTTTCCGCAACCTGTTCCGCCAACTCGTCGGGAATGTCCGCCCCAAGATAGGTGCAGTTTGCCTTGCGCTTGCCTTTGGTCTTTTCCATAGTTACCTCCTGTAAAATAAAAAATAGGCTTGCCAGTTAAGGCGAACCTACCATTTTTCACAAAAAGAAAAATAGCCTTGCCTCAAACTGACAAGACTATTTTAGAACAACATTTCGTAAAAAAAATCGAAAAATTGCAAAAATTTTTTTCTTATTATATAAAAACCTCTTAACATATTAGCCTGACGAGGGTGAAATTCGTCAGGCCAACCGCTTGTTAAGGGGTATTTTGTTTTTCTATTTTACAATTCCCAAATTTTTTCCGCGTACTCGCGCACCGAGCGATCGGCGGAGAATTTACCTGCTTTGGTCATATTCATCAAGCTTTTCGTAACGAATTCTTCCGTGCCGTAATCCTCGTTCACGCGGAATTTCGCCCGCATATAACTCTCAAAATCGTAAAGCACGAGATATTTATCCGCTTCTTTTCCGCAAAGCAAACTATCGTAAACGGCTTTGAGCATCCCTTCTCCGTCCTCAAAAGTTCCGTCCGCCAGACTTTCCACGCACGCTTTCAAACGAGTATTCTTTTCCAAAATCTCTTTTGGCGAATAGGTTTTTTTAACCGTTTCTATATCCTCGACGCGTGCGCCGAAAATATAATTATTTTCCACGCCCGCCTCTTCGCAAATCTCCACGTTCGCCCCGTCCATCGTACCGAGCGTAACCGTTCCGTTGAGCATGAATTTCATATTCCCCGTACCGCTTGCTTCCATACCTGCCATGGAGATTTGCTCGGAAACGTCCGCCGCACACACGATTTTTTCCGCGTAGGAAACGTTATAATTTTGCACGAACACGACCCGCAATTTATCCGCGACGGACAAATCGGTATTCACTCGCTTTGCTATCTCGTTGATAAATTTAATAATCGCCTTTGCGTTATAATACCCCGGCGCGGCTTTCGCTCCGAAAATAAACGCCGTGGGCTTAAAATTCTTAATCTCCCCCTTCTTTATCCCGTTATAAATATACAACACGGACAGGGCGTTCAAAAGCTGGCGTTTGTATTCGTGTAGGCGTTTTACTTGCACGTCGAAAAGGAAGTTTTCGGGCAAATCCACTCCCTCGTGACGGCGAATATACGCGGAAAGTCTGCGCTTATTTTCCGTTTTTATACGCCGAAACGCATCGCGGAACTCCCCGTCGGTGACGAAAGTTTTCAACTTCTCGATTTGCGGTAAATCCGTTTGCCAACCCTCGCCTATCCGCGCCGTAATTTCCGCCGACATTTTCGGATTATTGAGAAGCATCCACCTGCGCGGGGTGATACCGTTGGTGACGTTGACGAATTTTTGCGGATACGCCGTATACCAATCCTTAAAGGTGCTCTTTTTCAATATCTCCGTATGAATCTCCGCCACGCCGTTGACCTTTCCGCATACGAACACGGCAAGATTCGCCATATACGCCACGCCGTCTTTGACGATCGCGCGCGCGCCGTCGCCTATCCCTTCTTTTTCCGCCGTTTTTTGCAGTTTCTCGATAATCTCCCAAATTTGGGGCAACACCCTTTTTACCATTTCCCCGTTCCAGCGTTCCAACGCCTCCGCCATAATCGTATGGTTGGTAAAATGGAAGAGTTTACGGCAAATTCCAAGCGCCTCGTCAAACGCGATCCCTTCCCTTTCCAAAAGCCGAATACACTCAGGAATCGCGAGTACGGGGTGCGTGTCGTTGAGCTGGAACACGAAATCCCCGTCAAGCTTCGTCAAACACCTGCCCGCCTCTTTTTGCTTTTTGAATATATCCTGTAACGACGCGGAAACCATGAAATATTGCTGTCGAAGACGCAATATTTTCCCCTCGTCCGTATTGTCGTTAGGATATAAAACCGCGGTAATCTTCGTCGCGTTGAAATTATCGATCGCGATTTCTTCCCCTTTCATTTCGTCGAACAGCGAAAAATCGAAAGCGTCTATCGGTTCGCTTTGCCAAAGCCGAAGGGTATTGACCGTACCGTTTTTATAACCGATGACGGGCGTATCGTACGGCACGCCGTACACGGAATAGTCGGCAAAATCCACCCGCACCCGTTCCGATTCCTTTCTTACGCTCCAAGGGTCGCCCCATTTCAGCCAATCGTCCGCTTCCTCTTTTTGATAGCCGTCTACGAATTTTTGTTTGAACAAGCCGTAGCGATAGCGTAAACCGTAGCCGTCCAAGGGTATATTTTGCGTGGCGGCGCTTTCCAAATAACACGCGGCGAGTCTGCCCAAGCCCCCGTTCCCAAGCGCGGCGTCCTCCACCTCCTCAAAAGACTCAATCGCAATCCCGCGCGTCGCGAGCGCCGCGCGGACTTCACCCAAAATCCCCAAATTGAGGAGGTTGGAAAAAATCGTCCGCCCAATCAAAAACTCTGCGGAAAAATACCCGCAACGCCTCGTTTTTCTTCGTCTATTCTCCTCCCAATCGGCGTAAAGATCCGCCACGACCGCTTTGGACACGGCGTTGTACAAAAGCTTTCCGTCCGCTTGCGCGCCGTCCGCGCCCGCAAGGTGCAAAAGATAATCGAGTTCTTTCAAAAACTTATTTTCGTTCCATACCATATCGGCTACCGTCCTTTTCTTTTAGATTTAGTTTTCACATATTCCGCTTTTTTTAATCGCTTATACAAAAAAAGGGACGGAAATCCGTCCCTAAATTCTTTGCATTCTATTTATTCACCGAAATTTTCTTCTTTATACGACACGTTTTCCACTTCGTCGAACGCCTGCCCTTCCGCTTTTGCTTTCTCATAAGCAACTTCATCCCGTTTAAGCATACGGAAAAAAGATATCGTAAACGGAATCGCGAACACGAACGCAAGTATATCGGAAACCATTTGACAGCTTTGTACGCCAAGAAGTTCCAACACCCTCGGCAAAACGAGTACGGACGGGATATAGAACAAGCCTTGTCTAGATACGGAAAGCACGGACGCCGAAACTTTTTTCCCGAGCGTTTGATAGGAAACGCTCGCCATAAAGTTCAAGGGCAAAAGAGGCATTGCGATACATTGCAAGCGCAAAGTGAGCGTACCGATTTGCGTGGCGTTTTCCGAGAGGCTAAACCAATGCATAAGCACGGGTGCAAACACGGCGCAAACGGTCGCGAACACGAGCATGACGCAAGAAGAAAATCCGAGCGTAAACAAATACGCCGAACGCACGCGCGCAAAGCGCTTGGAGCTGTAATTATATCCAAGCACGGGTTGATACCCCTGCCCGATCCCAAGCGAGAGCGAGAAAGCGAGCATGAATACCTTTTGCACTACCCCGAGAGCCGCCTGTGCGGCGTCCCCGCCGTAGGTTGCCGCCGCTTGATTTAAGAACACCGTGCAAAGGCTCGCCAAAATCTGTCGCCAAAACGAGGGCAAGCCCGTGGAGATAATTTCCCAATAGGTGGCGAATTTCCGTGCAACCGATTTTATTCGCAACCGCACGACCGTCTTTCCCGAAAGGAACATGAACAACAATACGCAAAAGCTGATAATTTGACTAATACAAGTCGCAAGCCCCGCGCCCGCGATCCCCATGTCGAACACGAAAATACACAACGGATCTAATCCCACGTTGACGAGCGCGCCGACGACCAAACCGATCATGGAAAGCACCGCTTTTCCCTCCGCGCGCAAGACGTTATTCATAACGAACGACATACACATAAACGGTGCGGCAATCAAGATATACGGCGCGTACGCTTTGGAGTAGCCCAACACGGCTTCGTTCGCCGCGCCGAACAGTTTCATGAGCGGTGACAAAAATAAAAAGCCGAATAGCAATACGAGCAAACCGCTCACGCAAGCAATCGCAAACGCGGAGGACGCGGTTTTGTCCGCCTCTTCCCTATCTCGTTTGCCAAGCAAACGGGAAATCAAGCTCCCGCTCCCCATACCGTAGGTAAAGCCGATCGCTTGGATAATGGACATAAGCGCGAGCAAGTTGCTAACCGCCGCCGTTACCGAGTCGTTCCCAATCAAAGACACGAAGTAGGTGTCCGCAAGGTTGTACAGCGAAGTCACCATCATGCTGAGCGTGGTGGGAATCCCCAAGCTTATAATAAGCTTGGCGATCGGGGTTTTCGTCATTCTTTCAAACTGTTTTCTTTCGAGGGCGCGGACTTGTTCTTCCGACTGTCCACCCTCTTTTTCGTGCGTTTCGTTTATCATAAATATTATTATACACTCTTTTTTTCACTTTTGCAACCGACTTGCCCCCTATCGGGCAGAAAAAATAAAAAAATCCGCATTTCCCCAAAAAACGACCGCCTTTACGGTTGCTTTTTCCCGCGTGGCGTGTTATAATAATGTTATGAAAAAAGAAAAAATTGACCTTAAAACAAAAACTTTCCCCATTAAATTTTCGCTGACTATCGTTATTTTATGTATCGCTATCTACCTCTTATGCGTGGCGGGAATCGCCGTATCCGTTTGGCAAATCGCGCGCTTTGGCATAGCGGAATTTCTCGACGTGCTCAAATACCCGTTTTTAATCCTCGTGAGTTTGTTTGCAATCGTCCTCGTGACTTGTATTCTCATCCGCTCGCAATATGCGATTGAGGAAAAAACGCTGATTACGCAGTTCGGGTTCATCAAGAGCCGATTCGATATAACGAGCGTAACCGCCCTTGAACTGAGCGTGAGCACGAACAAACTTACGGTGTTTTTCGGCGAACAGTTTATCGTGATCACGGTGCAAGCCTCGTGGCAGGAAGCTTTTATCCGCGCCATGCTCGAAGCGAATCCCAATATCGATTACAGCTTCACGCTCACCGATACGCCCCCTTCCGAAAACGAATAAAAACCAAGCCGTTTCCCGATTTTGATATGCACCCCAAAAGTTAGACAAACTTTTGGAGGTGCATATTTTTATGAAAAGAAAGAAGGAATTTAACACAAAATACTCGCCAGAATTCAAAATATCTGTTATACTAGATATGCGAGAACATAATTTAGGGTA
>JAFQGG010000037.1 GCA_017415505.1 Clostridia bacterium | reverse complement strand
TACCCTAAATTATGTTCTCGCATATCTAGTATAACAGATATTTTGAATTCTGGCGAGTATTTTGTGTTAAATTCCTTCTTTCTTTTCATAAAAATATGCACCTCCAAAAGTTTGTCTAACTTTTGGGGTGCATATCAAAATTCGGGGCTTCTATTCTTTATAGTATTACTTATCGTCGAATTTGTTTTCAAGGAAACGCTTTGCGTCGTAGTTTTGACGGTAGATAAGATAGGTAGTAACCTTTGGCGCGGTGAAATCCTTCAACGCAACTTCTTCCAAAGTGCCTTGCTCAATTTGCGCTTTCACGAGTTTGTAGGGCAAGAAAGAATACCCAAGCCCGTTTTCAAGATAGGGCAAAAGCTTGGAGGAGTTATCCACGTCCAAACGGAATATGTGATTTTTAGGGAACAGCGAACGGATAAACACGCCCGTTTCGCTCAAAGTAAAGTCGCACATGAGATAGGGGATTTTTGCAAGTTGTTCCTTGGAAATCCCGTCGGGGTATTCGTTTTTACCCTTCCCGCAAACGAGGGCAACGCGGTCTTCGTCGTATACGTCGCATACGTAACCCAAACGGTTGAGCGGAACGGCGGAGAACACCATGTCGAGCATGTTGTCTTGCAACTGCTGTATTAAATCAAGAGAGTGCCCGAGCATTACCTTCACCGACGTCACGGAATTGTCTTTCAAACACTCGTCCACGAGCGGTTTTACGTAAACCTCGTAAGTGGCGTTGATTGCGCCGATAGAGAATTTACGGCTGTGCGAGGAGAGCGCGTTCATTTCCTCGATAGAGGTCGTTTGAAGCTCGATAATACGCTCGGCGTACCGCAAGAAAATTTCGCCCGCTTCCGTAAGCTTTACGTTTTTCGAACCGCGAGAGAATAACCGTTTTCCCACTTCTTTTTCAAGTTCGCTAATACGGTTCGTTACCGTAGATTGCGCAATACGCAGTTTTTCCGCCGCCAAAGTAAAGTTCTTTACTTTGGATAAAAAGATAAATGTTTTGAGTTCTTCCGTATTCATAGAAAAAATTAATCGTCCTTATCGATATTATCAATTTTAATTATACCTCTTTATTAATAAAAAAGCAAGCGAAAAAAGGGGAAATGTGACGAAAAAATAAAAATAATTTCATTCGTCCCAATTTTTACGCCGAGGGATTGACAAAAGCGAGGAAAAGGGGTATAATAAATGAGTAACCTTTCGAGTTCGACATCCAAAACAATATAATCCGAACCCAGATTTTAGCGAAGGAGTAATTATGATTTCAAAAAACATTCAAAAAATCAAAGCGGAAATTGCAAGCGGAAATAAATACGGAGAAAAAGTGCTTTTGGTGGCGGCTACGAAAATGCAATCGGCGGAGTCTATCAACCAAGCGATTCAAGCGGGCGTGGACGCCGTTGCGGAAAATAAAGCGCAGGAGTTTCGGGATAAAAACGACTTACTTTTGCCCTGCCCCCGCCACTTTATCGGGCATTTGCAAACGAATAAGGTCAAATATCTCGTGGGGAAAGTGGCTTTGTTCCATTCGTGTGATCGCGACGAGCTTGCCGAAGAAATCGCACGCCTTTCCTTGCGGAAAGAAATCGTTTCGGATATATTGATACAGGTGAATATCGGCGACGAAGAAACGAAAGGGGGCTATCCTTACGAAGAGGCGAAAACCGCGTTTGCACGCTTGAACGGCACAGCGGGTTTGCGCGTAAAAGGTTTTATGGCAATGTTGCCCGCCGTCGGAAACGAAGCGGAGCTTCGCGCGTTGGTGCGAAAAATGCGAGAAGTGTACGATTGGGCAAAGACGCAATCGAAAGAGGTGGAATATCTCTCCATGGGCATGAGCGGGGATTATAAGCTTTGTATAGAAGAGGGAAGCAACGTAATTCGCGTAGGCTCTACGATATTCGGCGCAAGAAATTATTAACGAAAAGGATTTGGGCGTATGGAAGAAGGACGGAAAAATTACAAAAAGGCGGTCGCGTGGATATGCGCCGTGCTTTTGCTTATTCTCGCGCTCCTTGGCGGGGTGCAGGCGGGCGTGATTTACCGTAAAAACTCGTGCTTGCATTGGTCGCCCAATTACGAGAAACGGGATATTTCCGCTCTCTTGGAAAAAGATACTTTCACAAAGGAAGAGTACCGCGTTTTATACGAGCAAACGGGTTTGACGGAATTGGGCGTGGATGGCTTGCTTTCGCGCGGAGAAAAGAGCAAAATTTTGGCGATTCAAGAAGGCTTTTTCGGGGAGTACGGCTTGGTAGAAGACCACTTCGGCGCGTTTACCTATATGTACGGAATCGACGGGCAAACACGGCTCGCCCATTTGGAAAACGGAGATATTTTGGTGTCGTCTTCGACCTTTACTTCTTGGTTTCAATACGGTCATTCCGCACTCGTCGTGGACGGGGAATTAGATACGATTATCGAATCCGTTTCCATGGGGCATTTGAGTGAAAAGTGGTACGCAGGGAGTTTTGCTTCCCGCGCGAACTTCCTCGTTTTGCGCCCCGACCTGCCCAAGGAACAACGGGAAGAAATCGCGCTTTGGGCGAAAGACAATCTCGTCGGCGTGCCGTACCGTTTAACGACGGGGATTTTTTCGAAGAAATATCAAGAAGAGATAAAAACTTCGCATTGTTCGCACCTCGTTTGGTACGCGTACAAAAAATTCGGCGTGGATTTGGATTCGAACGGCGGGGCGGTGGTCACGCCGAGAGATATAGCGCGTTCCCCGCGGTTGAAACTCGTGCAATGCTTTGGGTTTGATATCGACGAATTGTGGGGGTAATATGAAAAAAGCTTGGTATATTGCAGGTCTTATTATCGGGTTGCTTTCCGCTTGGCTGTTCGTCGATCATATTTCGGGCTTTGCATATCCCGATTATTTCTACAACGCGAACCCCGGGATAGAAAAATTCGTAGGAACGAACGTCGTTTCGCGTTGGGCGGATTTTAGCTATTTTACATATCATACCTTGATTTTTTTCTCGCTTTGGTCGATTGGACTATTCGTGGGAAACGTTTGCGGAGTTGAAAAGGTACGCCGAATTTTCGAACACGAGGTGACGGTCGTTTTCGTGTTGGGAAATTGCGCGGTGACGACGGTTTTGTATACGGTGTTCGAGCTGGCAAGCGGGAATCCCACTTTCGGACTGTACGCGAATACGCCCGAAGCGATCCATAATTTGGGTACGAATTTGTTGGCGCATTACGCGTTCCCCGTATTCGCTTGGGTACTTGGCTTACGGGTAAAAACTTGCGGGCAAATGCGAAAGGTACATTTCGCGGGGATTTTGGCTTATTTGACCGTTTATTACCTAACGACGAAAATCACGGGCGCATATTGTTATGCGATCGAGTGGTATCCGTACCCCATTTTCGACGGGGAATCGCTGTGGGAATTAACGGGCTTGCCCGCGTACGAGCGTTGGAAAGGTACGGTTTTGCTCGTTGGCGTGGTAATCGTTTTGGCGGTAGCGTATTTATTTTTCTTACGTTTCGTCCGTTGGATAAAAAGGAGAGGTGGCGTTATGCAATCGAATGAAAAAAAATACGCGTTAATTACGGGCGCGACGGGCGGTTTGGGAACGGCGTTCGTGCATACGCTCGCCGAGGAAGGCTACGCGCTGTTGCTTACGGGGCGGAGCGCGGAAAAACTTTCCGCTTTACAAGCGGAAATACAAAACGCTTACGGGGTAGAGGTGCGCGTATACCCTGCGAATCTTGACGACGAAACGAGTCGCATGGCTATGCAACGGCAAATTCAAGCGGACGGCTATAAAATCGATATGCTCGTGAACGTGGCGGGCGCGGATATCCAAAAAGGACTTGCGCAATATACGCAGGAAAAGGTCGCGTTCCAATGCCGTGTGAATTTCGAAGCCGCCGTTTCCAACTGCCTGTTCGCGATAGCAAATAGAGCGGAACGCTTGGAGATTATCAATATTTCCAGCGTTTCGGGGATTTATCCTATGCCGTATTTCGCCATTTACAGCGCGACGAAAAGCGCGCTTACTTCGTTTTCCGTTGCGCTTCGCGAGGAACTTAAAGGCACGAACGCGGCGGTGACGGCGGTACTCCCGGGCGCAATGCCTACGCGCGCGGACGTAAAAGAACAAATCCAAGGACAGGGTCTTTGGGGAAAACTCGCCGTGAAATCGCCTAAGTGGGTGGCAAAGTATTCCATAAAAGCCGTGCACAAAAATAAAAAAAGGGCGATTCCCGGTTTTTGGAATAAGGTCATGCGTATCTCAACGGCGCTGTTGCCCGAGAGCGTGAAACTGCGCTTTATCGCCAAGCGTTGGTCGAAAATATCCAAGGACGCGTTTTGAGCGTTTCCCCGCCTCGGCGGGGATTTTTTGTGAAAAGTTGAAAAAATTTTCCTGTAAATTGCTCGCGAAACGAAAAAAACTCTTCCAAATCCTTGACAAACGAAGAAAAATACTGTATAATCGGTTATATAAATTTATCGTAGTAAAACAATCGAAAAATGAAATAATGAATAAGAGGAGAATTGCAGTATGATAGAATTGAATCCGTCGAGTAATCTTTTGGAACAAGATCCTTACGAATACGAATTGCAAGACGTTGCGGAAGCGCAGTTGTTCCGTGATATTTATCCTTACGAAGAAGTACCTAAAAGCCCGTTCAACCACCGTCGTGTGCCCATGCAAATGCCCAAAGATATTTGGATTACGGACACGACCTTCCGCGACGGGCAACAGTCCCGCGCGCCGTATACGGCGAAACAAATCGTGGACGTATATAAAATGATTGCGCGCCTCGGCGGGCCGAAGGGGTTGATTCGTCAAAGTGAATTTTTCGTGTATACGAAAAAGGATAGACAGGCGCTTGAAGAATGTATGGCGCTCGGCTATAAATTCCCGCAGGTCACGACTTGGATTCGCGCCAAAAAAGAGGACTTTGAGCTCGTGCACGATATCGGGATCAAGGAAACGGGTATTTTGGTCAGTTGTTCCGATTATCATATATTCAAAAAGTTGAACATGACGAGAAGACAGGCGTACGACCATTATTTGTCCGTCGTCCGTCAAGCGTTCGAGGCGGGAATATCCCCTCGGTGTCATTTGGAAGATATTACCCGCGCGGATTTTTACGGGTTCGTCGTTCCGTTCGTAAACGCGCTTATCGAGCTTTCGAAAGAGGCGAATATTCCCGTGCGTATCCGTATGTGCGATACGATGGGGTACGGCTTGCCGTTTTCGGGTACTGCGCTTCCCAGGAGCGTGCCGGGGATCGTTTACGGTTTGCACCACTATTCGGACGTGACCTCGGAAATGCTCGAATGGCACGGGCATAACGATTTTTATATGGGCGTTGCCAACGCCGTGAGCGCGTGGCTGTACGGCGCGAGCGGGGTAAACTGTTCCTTGCTCGGTATCGGGGAACGCACGGGTAACGTGCCGTTGGAAGCTATGGTTATGCAGTACGCGTCCTTGCGCGGTACTTTGGACGGTATGGACACGACGGCGATCACGGATATCGCGGAGTATTTTGAAAAGGAACTCAAATACTCCATTCCGCCCATGACGCCGTTCGTGGGGAGCGCGTTCAACCTCACGCGTGCGGGCGTACACGCCGACGGCATGATGAAGGACGCGGAGATTTATAATATTTTCGATACGGAAAAGATATTAAAGCGCCCTGCGGAAGTTTCTATTTCCAATACTTCGGGGCTTGCGGGCATTGCGTATTGGATCAACAAGCATTTCCACCTTAAACCGCACGAGCAGGTTACGAAACAGGATTGGATCGTGCAACAAATGAAGACGGAAATCGACGCGCTCTACGCCGACGGCAGAACGACGGTAATGGGTGAAGAAGAACTTGAAGGGCTGTTCGCAAAGTACAGCAAAGACGGGCGTTGCTCGGTGAATTGGTTTGATTTGTAAGTAGGAGTAAAGAAACATGGGCTATACGATAGCGCAAAAAATTATAAAAGAACATCTCGTTTGCGGGGAGATGACCGTGGGGGAGGAAATCGGATTAAAAATCGATCAAACGCTCACGCAAGACGCAACGGGCACGATGGCGTATTTACAGTTTGAAGCAATGGGAATAAAGCGGGTGAAAACGGAGCTTTCCGTGGCGTATATCGACCACAACACCTTGCAGGCGGGCTTTGAAAACGCCGACGATCACCGCTATATCCAAACGGTGGCAAAAAAACACGGTATCCGTTTTTCCCGCCCGGGGAACGGGATTTGCCATCAAGTACACTTAGAGCGTTTTGCCCGCCCGGGGAAAACGCTTATCGGCTCGGATTCGCATACGCCGACGGCGGGCGGAATGGGTATGCTCGGTATGGGCGCGGGCGGTTTGGACGTGGCGGTTGCCATGGGTGGCGGTACGTATTACATAACCATGCCGAAAATGATAAAAATAAAACTCGTGGGCAAACTCTCCGAGTTCGTGGGCGCGAAAGACGTCATTTTGGAAGTGCTTCGTTTGCTCGGTGTAAAAGGCGGAGTGGGTGCAATCGTCGAGTATACGGGTGAGGGCGTAAAAACGCTTTCCGTTCCGCAACGCGCAACGATCACGAATATGGGCGCGGAACTTGGCGCGACGAGTTCGATTTTTCCTTCCGACGAGGTGACGCGCGCGTTTTTGAAAGCGGAGGGAAGAGAAAAGGATTATATTCCGCTTTGCTCCGACCCCGACGCAAAATACGACGCCGAATACACGGTGGATTTGTCTGCTTTGCAACCGCTGGCGGCGTGTCCGCACAGCCCCGATAACGTCAAGCCCGTTTCCGCGCTTGCGGGCATGAAAATCGATCAAGTGTGTATCGGTTCTTGCACCAATTCATCCATGCAAGATATGTTGACGGTCGCTTCCATTTTGAAAGGAAAAACGGTACATCCGAGCGTGAGTTTGTCCATTTCCCCCGGTTCGAAGCAGGTGTATACCATGCTCGCCGAGTGTGGGGCGTTAGCCGACCTTATCGGCGCGGGCGCGCGTATTTTGGAGTGTGCTTGCGGACCTTGTATCGGCATGGGCTTTTCTCCCAAATCGGCGGGGGTGAGCTTGCGCACCTTTAATAGAAACTTCCTTGCGCGAAGCGGTACGGCGGACGCGCAAGTGTACCTCGTTTCCCCTGAAACGGCGGCGGCTTCCGCTTTGACGGGCGAATTTACCGACCCCACGACGCTTGGCGTCGCGCCGAAAGTGGAGTTGCCGAAAGTATTCACCGTAAACGATAATCTTATCGAGTTGCCCGAGGTGGAAGAAAGTGCGGATACGGTGATCGTAGAACGCGGTCCGAATATCAAGCCGATTCCCATTGGAAAACCGCCTGTGGAGAATTTGGCTTGCGAGCTTATCTTGAAAGTGGGCGACGATATTACCACCGACCACATTATGCCCGCGGGTACGAAAGTGCTTCCGTACCGCTCCAACGTTCCCAAACTCTCGGAATTTTGCTTTACCGTATGCGATAAGGAATTCCCTACGCGCGCAAAAGCCAAGGGGGGCGGTGTGATCTTAGGGGGCGCGAATTACGGGCAAGGCTCTTCGCGGGAACACGCGGCGCTCGTACCGCTGTATTTGGGGATTAAAGCGGTGATTGCAAAGAGTTTCGCGCGGATTCATATCGCTAATTTGATCAATTTCGGGATCGTTCCCATGACCTTGAAAAATCCCGAGGATTACGAACGCTTCGAACAAGGGGACGAAATTGAAATCGTCGGTTTTGCCAACGCGATAGCGGAAAAAACGCAAGCGACGCTCGTCAATAAAACGAACGGCGCGACCGCCGAGCTTGCACTCGATCTTTCCAAACGGCAAAGAGAGATTCTTTTGGCTGGCGGAAGATTAAATTATACTATAAAAGAATAAAGTAGGTAAAGTCATATGGAAAAAGAAGAATATAAAACGCAGTTGGATATTGCGTGTGAGAAATTTAGAAAATTGATGGCGGAACAGCTCGTTCGCGTGGAAAACATGAAATCGCAAGGCGATTTCGTCGATTACGCTTCGCTTGACAAAATTAAAATCGGCGTATGCGGAGGGGACGGGATAGGACCTATCATATCCGCGCAGGCAAGGCGGGTGCTCGAATTTATTCTTTCCGACCTCGTAGAGGCGGGAAAAATCGAGTTTAAGGATATCGAGGGGCTTACCCTTGAAAACCGTATCGCCAAAGGCAAAGCGATTCCCGACGACGTAATGGCGGAATTAAAATCGTGTCATATCATTTTGAAAGGACCGACGACGACTCCGCAAAAAGGGAGCGGTATGCCGAATATCGAATCTGCAAACGTGGCGATGCGCAAGGCGTTGGATTTGTTCGCGAATATCCGTCCCGTGAAAGTGCCCGAGGAGGGGATCAATTGGACGATTTTCCGTGAGAATACGGAAGGCGGGTACGCGATCGGTTCTTCCGGGTTTAATATCACGGACGATCTTGCCGTCGATTTCACGGTGACGACCAAACAAGGTTCGGATAGAATTGCGCGCCTCGCGTACGATTACGCGCATAAAAACGGGTTCAAACGCGTTTCGCTCGTAACGAAGGCGAACGTAATTAAAACGACGGACGGAAACTTTTTGGAAGATTGCCATAAGGTCGCTAATTTATATCCCGATATCGTCACGGACGAGTGGTACGCGGATATCATGACGGCGAAGCTCGTGGACAAAAAGCGTCGTCGCGACTTTCAAGTGCTCTTGCTTCCCAATCTTTACGGGGATATCATTTCCGACGAGGCGGCGGAGTTCCAAGGTGGCGTGGGTACGGCGGGCTGTGCGAATATCGGAAAAAAATACGCTATGTTCGAGGCGATTCACGGTAGCGCGCCGAGAATGATTAGCGAAGGAAGAGGCAAGTACGCAGACCCTTGTTCCATGCTTCGCGCTTGCGTAATGCTCCTTTCGCATATCGGCTTGCAAGAGCGTGCGGACAGGTTGGAGCGCGCGTTGGATATATGCTCGTTCGAAGAGAAGAAACTCGTAATTACGGGACGGGATACGGGCGCGACCTGTGACGAGTTTGGAAACTACGTCATGGAAACCTTGCGAAAAATTTAATCAAAAAAACTCCTTTTTGCTTGCAAAAGGGAGTTTTTTTCGCTTGCGATCGGCTTTTTTTGGGAAAACGCTTTACACACGCCGTTTTTTATGGTATAATTACGATAGAGGTGTTACCTATGAAATACACGGCACGGTCAAGTAAATATATATTAAAAAATTTTTGGTATATCATTCCGTTTGCGATTATACCCGCTTTTTTTCTGTCGTTATCCACCGACCACGAGGCGGTTTTTTGCGCGATGGAAACGATGCTTTCGGCAAAGCCGACGGAACACCATTTCATTCACATTTTTTCGGCGATATCCGTTTTGAATTTTAGTTCTTGGCAAGCCGTCGTGTTCGGGCTCGTAGCGATCGTTTGTATCGTCGTTTGCGTAGCGATGATGATGGCGTTGCTCGATAAACATATGCGGATAGGGAAACGGACGTATAACGGCGTTTTCGCAAAACTGAACGATAATCTCTTGTCTACCTGCGGTTACGTTTTGCTCGTGCTTTTTATTTACGAGTTGTGGTCGTTGATTACCGCGGCGTTGCTGTTTTTCTTTACGAGAATCCCTAGCGTTGCTATCGCGTACGGTTTATCCGCCGTCGTTTATTTGCTCATGCATATCGTATTGATATATCTTATCGGTTTAATATATCTTTGGCTTCCTTGTATGCAAATCACGGGTTTTCGCGCGATAGAGGCGTTGCAGTATTCCTATCAATTAATTGCGCCCGTAAAATGGAAAATTTTGATTGGGCAAGTCACGCTGTTGCTTTTGGTGGAATGTTTGGTTTGCGTTTGCGCGTATTTTACGGCGGTCGGCTCGGGACTGTTCACTTTGCTCACGACCGTGCTTTATACGGGCTTAATAATGATCTATTGCGTGCGTATGATGGTGGCGTATTTCGATAGAGATAATATCGAACGCGCCGATTTGAAAAAATATTATCAATAACGAGATAGGGGTGGAGTATGCTTTTTCGTAACGCTTTCCGTTTATTGACGGAAAATTTTAAGAGCGTATATCGCATTTTACTTTATAAAATCGTCGTTTCCTTGATAGCGACCGCGCTTTGTTGCGCGCTCATTTTACCCGAACTTTTAGAGGTTTGGAACGCAGAGCAAACGCAACGCCTGCTTGCAGACGGAAAAGCGTTTTTCGAGGCGTTGCTTGCCGTGGACGGCGATTCTACCGTAATCAAGGATGAAATCTTGGGAGAAGGCGGTTCGTTGCGCGCGTTTGCCTTGTTGCTTTCTTCTAAAACGACGGCGTTTACGCTCGTGGCGATCGGCTGTATCGTCGTTTATTTGCTTCGCCGTTTCGTGGAAACGCTGTGTTATTTTACGACGGGCAGTATGCTTGGCGATAGAATGAATACTTATTCGGATACGCCGTTTTTCGCTGCGTTCGTAGCGAACCTCGGCAAGGCGAGTTTGTACGCGCTCGTATACGTTCCCGTCGTGTTTTTGTTCGACGCAATAACCGTAGGGCTAGTATTGCTTATATTTGCCGTGCTTGCGACCGTTCCTGCGATTACCGTTTCCATTACGCTAGTCGCGATATTGCAAGCGTTGAAGCTCACGCTTACGGGATATTGGATGCCGGCAATGACGACGGACGGAAAACGCATTTCGCAGGTGTTCCGTTCCATGGATAAAACGGAGAAAAAGCAAGGCTTGAAGATATTCTCTACGTACGTAGTGAGCGTATATTTGGTGATCGTCGTGAACGTGGTTGCCGCGACCGCGACCTTTGGGAGCGCGTTGTTACTCACCGTGCCCGCCTCGTTTATGCTGTTCATTTGCCAACAGTACGTACACTATTACACGTTGAAAGGAAAAAAATATTTTATCACGTTCGACACGATTGCCGTGAATCCCGACAAGGGGGACAGAGAACATTTCTTTGATTATATCGACGAAACGGACGTTACGAAACAGGGCGTTTTGCCCGTGGAAGAACGGGATTCGTCGGAAGAAAATACGAAATAAAAATTTAGGTAGGTGCAAAAAATGGATTTTAGGAAAAATTACGCGAAATGGTTAAACGATCCCGCACTTTGCGAGGAGGGGAAAAAAGAGCTTGAAGCGATTCAAGGCGACGAAAAAGAAATCGAATACCGCTTCGGCGGGGAAATGGAATTCGGTACGGCGGGTATGCGCGGTATAATCGGTTACGGCATGAATACCATGAATATATATACGGTTATGCGTGCAACGCAAGGTCTTTGTGAATGGATAAAGACGCTTGGAAAGAGCGCAATGGAACGCGGTGTGGTCGTTTCTTACGATACGCGTAGAAAGTCGGAAGAATTTGCAAAAGCGACGGCGAGCGTGTTGGCGAAAAACGGTATAAAGGCGTATTTGTTCGACGAAGTACATCCCGTTCCCATGCTTTCGTACGCGGTGCGGTATTTGAAAACGGTGGCGGGCGTTATGATCACGGCAAGCCACAACCCCAAGGAATATAACGGCTATAAAGTATACGGGGAAGACGGCGCGCAAATGTCGCCCGAGGATACGGCAAAGGTCGTTTCGTATATCAACAAAATCGAAGATTATCTGTCCGTAACGGGAGAGGAAAACAGCCCGCTCATTTTGCCCGTACCTAAAAAGCTCGACGAGGATTATATCGAAGAACTTTCCAAACTTACCCTGTCCAAGGAAGCGGTGGAAAAATGCGGGGCGAATTTGAAACTCGTCTATACGCCCGTGCACGGTAGCGGGTATATACCCGTTACGACGGTATTGAAAAAATTGGGCATCAACGTCACCGTGGTGGAGGCGCAAACGACGAAAGACACCGAGTTCTCGACCGTAAAAGTGCCCAATCCCGAATTCAAAGAAACGCTTTCCATGGGGATTGCGCTAGCCAACGAAATCGACGCCGACGTCGTGTTCGGTACGGACCCCGACTCCGACCGTTTGGGCGTTGCGCTCAAAGACGAAAACGGGGAGTTCGTTGCGCTTTCGGGCAACCAAGTGGGGATACTTTTGCTCGATTATATCCTCACCCGCCTTTCGGAAGATAACGCAATGCCGAAAAACGCCACCGTGGTGAAGTCGTTCGTTACGACGGGTATGGCGAAGGCGCTTTGCGACGACTACGGCGTGAAATTGTACGAAACGCCCGTCGGGTTCAAGTTTATCGGCGAAAAGATTAAACAATGGGAAAAGGATAACGCGCATACTTTCGTGTTCGGCTTCGAAGAATCCTGTGGATATCTTCGCGGAACGCACGCAAGGGATAAAGACGCGGTGGTGGCGTCCATGCTTTGCGCGGAAATGGTTTGCTATTATACTTATATCGGGAAGAGCGTATACGGGCGTTTGCAAGAAATCTACGCCAAATACGGGTTCGTGCTCGATAAAAACGTTTCCATTCAATACGCGGGCTTGAACGCCATGAAAGAAATGAACGCGGTCGTTGACGGGATTAAAAAAGTCCTCGTTCGCGAGCTTGCGGGAATCAAAGTGGAAGCGATCCGCGATTACAGCGTGGCAAAACGCACGGAAATTCGTTCGGGTTGCGTGGAAGATATGGATATTCCCAAATGCAACTGCGTGTATTACGAGTTGGAAGGCGGTTCGTTCGTTTGCGTGCGCCCCTCGGGTACGGAGCCGAAATTGAAAATCTACTATTCCTTAAAAGCCAAGGACGAAAAGACGGCGACGGAAAAACTTGCCTCGTTGCAAACGGCCGTAAACGAATTGTTGGAAAGTGTGAAATAAATAAAGAAAAGACAGCGCGCAGGGCGTTCGCCCTGCGCGTACTTTTATTTGTTGGTTATGCTAGATTTATATTCTCGCGGGCTCATGCCCGTATATTGCTTAAACACGAGAGAGAAATGGGATACCGAATCGAAATACAAGCGATTGGAAATTTCCGTGAACGAACACCCTCGCCGAACGAGCTTTTTGGCTTCGTCGATTTTTAATTTTAAGTAAGTTTTGTATATCGTCGTACCCGTTTTTTGTTTGAAAAAAGAACAAAGGCGGGTTTTTCCGTAATGTAGCTTGGCACAAAGCTCGTCTAAGGATAGCGTGTTGTAAATTTTTGAAACGAGGAAACAAACGATTTCGCTTTGCAAATCGTTCGGTTCGGTGAAGTTGGAAATAAAAAATTCCTGCGACGCGCTTTGATTGTTTGCACGTCGAAGCATATAGATAAGCAACAACTCCAACTGATTTTTTAACACCTGTTCCCCGCCGAGGTTGGGATTTTCTCGTAATTCTAATTTATTCAAGTCGGGGTCGAAATCGGGGATGACGAACGTTTCTTTGGCTTCCGACATAATATTTTGTAGAAGATAACGGTAATTGTCGGGTACGCGGTATTGCTTATCGTTAAAAAACGACATACTTTCCGAACGGCATTCGAACGAAACGATAAAGATATTCGCTTCCTCGCCCAAACATTCTACGCGGTGCGTTTGATTGGGCTTTATAAAAATCATTTCCCCTTGCCGTAAAAGACTTTTATCGCCGTCCTTGACGATATAAAACTCCTTTTTATCCGCGTAAATAAGTTCCCAAAAATCGTGCGTTTCTTCCTTCGAGATATAATTTTTTTCCGGCTCTTGATAGTGCACCGTGACGATTTTTTGTATATTCAAAAAGTTGGAAATTTTGTGCCTGTAATATTTTTTTGCACCCGTATTGTTTTTCATAAAAAAAGTATACCATTTTTTTTGCGTCTTGTAAAATATTTCACCTATGTTTTTGTGAAATATTTTATAAGTTTTAAGAAATATTTTCCATTGAAATATAAAAAATTCGTAGTATAATAAAAGTACAATAAAAATAAGAGGTGTAAACATATGAGAATGCCTGTGTTAGACAAAAACTTTTATCCCATGATCAAAGCTTTGCGCGATTTCGACGAAACGGTAAAAAAGAGCGGAAAGAGCGTAAAGGTGACGATCGTTGCCGAAAGAAGCGGCGGTTATAACTACGTATATTCCTACAATGCGCTTGAAGACGGCGTGAACGACGCGCTCAATTTCCGCGTAGCGGAAAGACTTGCCAAAACCATACTTTGGGTGGTCGGCGGTTTCAAAATTTCCGTAGCGGGGAGCAAATCCGTTTACGAGTATTTGAAAAACGCCTATACTATGGAAGGACTTCGCGCGTTCGACGTGGATTTCATGAGTGGCGTATACGAAAGACCTTTTGAAGTGGAATGGCTCGAAGAAAACGAAATCCCCGAGCAAAAGAACAATTCCGTGCGCGTGGGCGGATATTTGAACGGTTGCAGAATCGGCTTTGACGCGGGCGGTTCGGATAGAAAGGTGAGCGCGGTGATCGACGGCGAAGTGGTGTATAGCGAAGAAGTCGTTTGGAATCCGAAGATTACTTCCGACCCCACCTATCACTATAATGAAATTTTGACGGCAATGAAGACCGCGGCAAGCAAAATGCCCACCGTAGACGCGATCGGCGTATCGTCCGCAGGCGTATACGTGGACAACAAAATCATGGTCGCTTCGCTGTTCTTGAAAGTAGACAAAACGGTGCACGGCGATTACGTGAAAAATATGTACATCAACGTCGCGAAAGAAATGAGCAAGGAACTTGGCAAGGAGATTCCCTTGGAAGTTGCCAACGACGGCGACGTAACCGCGCTTGCAGGCGCGATTGACTTGGAGGACAACGGCGTTTTGGGTATCGCGATGGGTACGAGCGAAGCGGTTGGATATATCAACACGCAGGGCGGTATTAACGGTTGGCTTTCCGAGCTTGCGTTTGCGCCCATAGATTTCAACGAAAACGCAATGCAAGACGAATGGAGCGGGGATTTTGGCGTAGGCTGTAAATATTTCTCGCAGGACGCGGTGATTAAGCTTGCGGAATACGGTGGATTCAAGTTTGAAGAGGGATTGACGCCCGCGCAAAAACTCAAAGTAATCCAAGCGCTCATGGAAAAAGACGACGAACTCGCGAAACAAATTTACGAGGATATCGGCGTATATTTGGCGCATACGATTCCCTTCTACGCAAAATTCTACGATATCAAGCATATGCTTTTGCTCGGTCGCGTTATGGGCGGAAAAGGCGGGGATATCATTCTTTCCACCTGCAAACAGGTTTTGGCGGAGGAATACCCCGAATTTGCGGGCTTGGATATCGGCTTGCCCGACGAAAAGAACCGTCGCGTAGGGCAAAGTATCGCCGCGGCGAGCTTGCCTGCAAACGAGTAATATAAGGAGCGTTGAATATATGAAATGTTTTAAGAACGCCACCGTCTACGTAGACGGTGAGGGATTGAAGAAAACAACCGTTTGTTTCGGCGACAAAATCGAGAAGATTTCCCGTTGCATGGAAAAGGGCGCGGAAATTATCGAATTGCCCGAAAACGCGATCGTGTTGCCCGGATTTATCGATCAACATATCCACGGTGCGGGCGGTAGCGACGGTATGGACGGAACGGTGGAGGATATCTCCGTGATCGCCAAGACGGTTGCGGCGGAAGGAACGACTTCCTTCCTCGTTACCACGATGACGCAAAGCCCCGAAAATATTACCAAGGCAATGCAAGCGGTGAAAGCGTACCGCGAAGCGGATTCCAAAGACGGCGCGCGCGTGGTGGGCGTACATCTCGAAGGTCCGTTTATTGCGGCGGCGCATAAAGGCGCGCAACCTCTCGAATACGTAAAAGCTCCCGATAAAGAAGCTTTCGATAAATACAACGAAGCGAGCGGGAACGCGATTAAAATTATCACGCTTGCGCCCGAAGTGGAAGGCGCGGAAGAATTTATCCGCTACTTGAAAACGCAAGGCGTGGTTGCCTCTATCGGGCACACGGGCGCAAAATACGAGGATATCGTAAAGGCGATTGATGCGGGCGCGAGCAACGTTACGCACACCTACAACGCGCAAACGGCTTTGCATCACCGTGAAATCGGTACGGTGGGAAGCGCAATGCTTCTCGACGAATTGAATTGCGAGTTAATTTGCGATACGATTCACGTATCCGTACCCGCGATGCGCTTACTCGTGAAGAATAAGCCCGTGGATAAACTCACGCTCATTACCGACGCTATGCGCGCCAAGGGGATTCCCGACGGCGTGAGTGAGCTTGGCGGGCAAACGGTATACGTGAAAAACGGGGAAGCAAGACTTGCCGACGGCACGCTTGCTGGAAGCGTACTTCGCATGAACCGCGCCGTGCAAAATATGGTGGAAAAGGTGGGCGTTCCGTTCACGCAGGCGGTTGACTACGCGACGATCAATCCTGCGAAAACTTTGGGGATAGACGGCGAGGCGGGGAGCATTGCGCTCGGCAAACGCGCGGATTTCACCGTAATCAACGAAAATTACGACGTTCTTATGACCGTTCGCGGTGGAGAGGTCGTATACAAAGCTTAATTTGCTCATAGATTATTTCCTCTTATAAAAGAGCTCGGGCGGTTTTTCGTTCGGGCTCTTTTTACGTGCGCGCGGGCATAAGCGAGCGCGCCTTGGCATATCGTATAAAGAATATCTAAAAAAATTGCCGTAACCTTACGGCAAACACTTTCAAAAAAATGAAAAATATGTTATAATAGGAGGGAATCGTTATGAGCCGTTTGGATTTAGACGATTATTCTATCGAACGCCCGTTCGATTTTGCTCTACGCGCAACGATCGGTTGCGGGGGGATTGCCCGCGAAGCGTTTTTTCCAAAAAGCGAAGAATCGTTCGTGCGCCTGTTGGAGTATTTGGAAACGGAAGGGAAGGCGTATCGCGTACTCGGTTGTTTGAGCAACGTTTTGCCCGCGGACGGCGTTTCCAAACGCGCCGTCATTTGTACCAAACGCATGAAAGATATCCGCGAGGAGAACGGCGTGTATATAGAGGCGGGCGTTACGGCGGGCGCGCTCCTTCGCTACTGTCGAAAGGTTGGATTGAGCGGGGCGGAGTTCTTGACGGGAATACCTTGCACGCTCGGCGGTGCGCTGTACATGAACGCGGGTGTGAGCGGAGAATATATCGCGGACACGGTGGAATTCGTAAAGGCGTATATAGACGGCAAAGTGGAGCGTTTATCGGTTGCGGAATGTGGGTATTCGTATAAAAACAGCGCGTTTATGCAAAACGGCGCGGTGATTTTAGGCGCAAAAATCAAATGGAAACGCACGGATACGGAAACGGTGGAAAATCGGATTGCTATTTACGAAAAACGCCGTGCGCATTTGCCCAAGGGGCGGAGTATGGGTTGCGTGTTCAAAAACCCGCAGGGATATGTCGCGGGAAAATTGATTGAGGGCGCGGGCTTGAAAGATTATCGCTTCGGCGGTGCGCGTATTTCGAAAGAACACGCAAATTTTATTATCAACGACGGGCACGCGACTTCGGAAGATATTAAAAACTTGATTGCCGTTGTAAAAAACGCGGTTTTTGCACAGTATAAAATAGTGTTGCAAGAGGAAATACGGTACTTGGATTGACAAGTAATAGGAGAAAATATGCTTTTAACGGGAGATTATCATACGCATACGCCTTATTCGCACGGGGAAAACACCGTAGACGAAAACGTGGCGAAGGCAAAAGAGTTAGGCTTAAAAGAAATTGCCATCACCGACCACGGCTTTTCGCATATCGTATACGGGTTGCGCAGAAAAGAAGTGCCCTCGTATATCGCGGAATGTAAGGAAGCGGAGAAAAAATACGGGGTAAAGGTGCTCGTGGGCATCGAATCGAATATTCGAGGCGTACACACGGGTACGGGCGATCTCACCGAAAAGGATTACGAGAATTTCGATATCTACCTTTGCGGACATCACGTATATATCCGTCACGAAAAACTTTCCGAGCGTTGGTCGTACGGGTTTGGGAACGCCTTGACGCATTTGTTTTCTTTGAAGTCTTCCGATCGGCTAATCAAACAAAACACGACGGCGTATATCAACGCGATCAAGAATAATCCGATCGACGCGGTTACGCATTTGAATTATCTTTGCGACGCAAATGCGTTAGAAGTTGCGAAGTGCGCGGCGGATTACGGCACGTATATCGAGTTGAATTCTAAGAAAAAACATTTGACGGACGAGGAGCTTTGCGATATCGTGGCAAAGACGAGCGCGCGGTTTATTATCGATTCGGACGCACATTCCGCACAGCGCGTAGGGGATACGAAGCTCGTAGACGAACAACTCGCCCGAATAAATTTCCCTATGGATAGAATCGACAATATCGAGGGGCGGTATCCGTCCTTCCGTTTTGCACAATTCAAAAAGCATTTGTAATCGTTATGAGTTTTACTTCGGAGATAAAAAAGGAAATAATCGCGCGCGAATCGAGCGAAAAGAACCAAGAAAGCGGGGCAAAACGCGCCGCGTTTTCCGCGTTCGTGCGTACGAGCGGTACGCTTGGCGTAAGCGAGGGTACGCCCACCTTTTTTCTCGTGAGTGAAACGGAGTGCGTGGCGGAATATTTCATGAACGCGTTTTACGAAATATTCGGCACGGAACTTACCGTTACGCACGCCGCGATGGATAGAATGAGCGGTAGGGACAAGCTCGTTTTGCTTTGCCCCGAACGGGAAGCTATTCGCGTATTGAAAGAGCTTGGTTTGTTAAAAAAGGGGACTACCCTCTTGCGGGAGGGAATCCTGCCTTCGCTCGTAAAAACCGAGGCGAGAAAAATCGCGTTCGTGCGGGGTGCGTTTCTCGGGGGCGGTAGCTGTTCGTTGCCCAAAGGCGGGACGGGCTATCACCTGGAAATCGTGTTTTCCGAACGAAAGACGGCGTGGGATTTTTGCGCTTTGCTGGACGAGTTTGAGGTGATTGCGCGTTTGGCGGAACGCAAGGACGACTTCGTTGCGTATATCAAGAGCAAGGAGGCTATTTCCGATTTCCTTTCTTTGATCGGTGCGGAAAACGCCTTGAAAAAATTTACCGCACTCGTGGAAAAGCGGGACGAGGCGAATCACGATAACCGCGCGAAAAACTGTATGGCGGGCAATGCGGATAAGGTGGCGATTGCCGCCGTAAAACAGGTGGTTGCCATTCGTAGGCTAAAAGAGGACGAATCGTTCAAAGATTTGAGTGAAGAGTTGCGCACGCTTGCACTCGTGCGATTGCAACACCCGACTATGTCGCTCAAAGAACTTTCCGAATATTTGGGAATAAGCAAGAGTTGCTTGAATCACCGTATGCGAAAACTAATGGAATTGGCGGGGGAATTGGAGTAGGAAGATATGACGGATTTTGTACACTTACATCTACATACGGAATACAGTCTTTTAGACGGTGCGGCAAAGGTGGACGATCTTATCGATCACTTGGTTAAGAATAATATCGACGCCTGCGCCATTACCGATCACGGGAATATGTACGCCAGCCTCTATTTTGCGGAGGAGTGCGTCAAGAAAAAGATAAAGTATATTATCGGTTGCGAGCTTTACGCCGTAGACGATCATTTGGCGCGCCAATTCGGCGTGAAAAACGAACACCTCGTTTTGCTCGCCAAGAATAAAACGGGGTATAAGAATATCGTCAAGCTCGATTCCCTTTCGTATATCGACGGGTATTACGGCGGAAAACCGCGCATAAGCTACGATTTGATCAAGCAGTACAGCGAGGGCGTAATTTGCCTTTCCGCTTGCTTGGCGGGTAGATTGCCGCAACTTTTGCTTCGCGGAGATTACGACGTGGCAAAAGCGTGGGCTGCGGAAATGAAAGGGGTTTACGGCGAGGATTTTTATATCGAATTGCAAGACCACGGCATTGCGGAACAAAAGCAAATTTTACCCGATTTGATTAAGATTGCGCGGGAACTCGATATTCAACTCGTAGCGACGAACGACGTGCACTATATCGAAAAAGAGGATTGGGAAGCGCACGAAATTTTGCTTTGTATTCAAACGAAATCCACGCTGGCACAGCCGAAAATGCGCTTTGAACAGCACGAGTTTTATATGAAATCGGGCGACGAAATGATGGAACTTTTCCATTACGTACCCGAGGCGATTACCAACACGCGTGTGATTGCGAATAAAATCGAAGAACCCGTTTTCGATCTTACGCCCAAGGGCGACCCCATTCGCGATACTTCGTTGATTCCTCTCTACAAACCGGACGACGGTTCGACTTCGCCCGATTATTTAACGCGCCTTACTTGGGAGGGATTGCAGGGGCGTTACGCGGATATCACCCCCGAAATTAAGGCACGCGTGGAATACGAGCTTGGTATCATCATTAAAATGGGTTTTGCCGATTACTTCTTGATCGTTTGGGACTATATCAACTGGTCGAGATTGAACGGGATTCCCGTTGGACCTGGGCGCGGTTCGGGCGTTGGCAGTATCGTTGCGTATTCTATCGGTATCACCGACGTAGACCCGTTGCGCTACGATTTGATTTTTGAGCGTTTCTTGAACCCCGACCGTGTGTCCATGCCCGACTTCGACGTGGACTTTTGTACGAAACGCAGATACGAAACGATCGAATACGTTCGTGAGAAATACCACCCCGAAAACGTGGCGCAAATCGTCACTTTCGGTACGCTCGCTTCGCGCGCCGTAATCAAAGACGTGGGGCGCGTTATGGGCGTACCGTATTCGGAAACGGACAAGGTGGCAAAGCTCATGGACGGCAAATCGACGATCGGGGAACTTTTGGGTAGAAAGATTCCCAAAATCGAAAAACAGCTCGCCGACCCCGCTTTGGACGAGGATAAGAGAAAGGAGATAGAGAAAAATCTCGAAGAGCAAAAAAAGAAGAAAAACTCGGAGTTTATCGAGGTTTACGAAACGAACGAGGAGCTTCGTCGCGTTATCGACATGGGCTTGAAGTTGGAGGGTATGCCCAAAAATACCTCCGAGCACGCCGCGGGCGTCGTTATTTGTAACAAGGTGCTTTCCGATAACGTTCCGCTTGCGAGAAACGGCGAGGATATCGTTACGCAGTTCGACATGAAAGAGGTGGAAGCCGTAGGAATGTTGAAAATGGACTTCCTCGCGCTTACCACGCTTACGGATATTCAAAATACGCTTACCTATATCAAGGAGGGCTTGGGAATCGATATCGACTTCAATAAAATCGGCGTGGACGTTCCCGAAGCGTATCAATTAATCTCGTCCGGGGATACGGACGCGGTGTTCCAACTCGAACAAGGCGGTATGAAAAAGTTCATGAAAGACTTGCAACCGACCTGTTTGGAAGACTTGATTGCAGGTATATCGCTGTACCGTCCCGGTCCAATGGACTTTATTCCCACCTATATTCGGAATAAACACCACCCTGAGGAAATCGTTTACGACACGCCTTATCTTGAACCGATTCTTAAAAATTCGTACGGCGTTATCATATATCAAGAACAAGTTATGCGTATTTTCCAAGACCTTGCGGGATATACGCTCGGACAAGCCGACCTCGTCCGTCGCGCCATGGCGAAAAAGAAGAAGAAAGAGCTCATGGAGCAAAAGGATAAATTTATTTACGGCGCGCCCGCCGAGGGGATTACGGGTTGCGCGCACCTTGGGATACCCGCGGAGGTAGCCGCGAAGATCTTTGCGGACATGGAAAGCTTCGCTTCCTACGCGTTCAACAAATCGCACGCGGCGGCGTACGCGGTGGTCGCGTACCGTACGGCGTATTTGAAAGCGTTTTATCCCAAAGAATTCCTTGCGGGTATTTTGAACGACCGTATCGATAAAATCGAAGAAATTTCCAAATATATCATGTATATGAAGGAAAAAAATATCGCCGTGCTTCCCCCCGATATCAATAAATCAAAAGAGATTTTCTGGGTAGAGGGGAACGGACTTCGAATCGGGCTTGGCGCGCTCCGTGGCGTTGGTCAGGAAGCGATCGCTTCCGTTATCGCCGAGCGTAACGAGAACGGCTTGTTCAAAGATTTTGCCGACTTTGCCGTGCGTTGCGGTAAGCATATCAATAAGCGTATCGTGGAAAGTCTTATTTACGCGGGCGCGTTCGATTCCTTTGGATATACCCGTTCGCAATTCGCTTCTGTTTACGAGGAAGTACTCACCCGCGTTTCCGCTCGCGACAAACAAAAGGACGGCGCGCAAATTTCGCTGTTTGGGTTGGGGGCAGAGTTTGGCGGTGTGGAGGAAATGGAGATTGAAATTCACTATCCCAATATCCCCGAGTACGAAACCATGGAAAGACTTTCCAAGGAAAAATCGGTACTCGGCGTCTACGTGAGCGGACACCCGTTTGAAAAGTTTACCCCGTATTTCAAAAACTGCACGTTCAACTGTTCCGCACTCAACGCGTATACGGAAGACGAGGAAACGGGCGCGAAAACGTATACGGAGCTTGCCGACGGTATGACGCTTACCATGGGCGGTATGATTTCCGCGTATAAAAAATTAAAGACGAAATCGGGCACGATCATGGCGTTCGTCACCGTGGAAGATTTGTACGGTTCGATAGAATGCGTGTGCTTCCCCAAGGTATACGATAAAATTCGTTCTTTCCTCGAAGCGGATAAGGTCGTTTCCATTTCGGGTAAAATGAGTATCGACGGGGAAAAACCGCCCGCAATTATCGTAGAGAGAATGTCGGAGTTTTCTTTGGAAAACGCGAACGGGGCGACGGAACAGCCGATAGTGGCTACGCCCGTAACGACCGAGCGGGTACAAAGAAAAGAAACGCCCGTAGCGGATAAGCCCGACGCCGAGAAGAAGCTTTGGCTCAACGTTTCCGAACTTTTGGACGAAGATATTGAAGAACTGTTGGAAACGCTCACCTTTTACGAGGGGGAAACGAGCGTGTATTTCGTGAAAAACGGCAAGAAAATGCTTTGCACGCAAAAGGTAACGGTTGGGAAGGCTTTGATGGCGGAACTTTCGGGATTCTTACCCGAATCTTGTATCAAGTTGACCTAAAAAGATAAAAAAGTAAAAAAAAGGAAAAAATATTCTTTTTTGGGCAAAAAAAAGATTGTTTTTTGTGGAAAATTTGATATAATATATACGGTATGCACAAAATAAGTATACGAATATAAAACGGAAATTCGTGAGAGAAAAACGATATGAGGTATAGATGCATGAAAAAAATCGGTTTATTGACGAGCGGTGGCGACGCGCCCGGTATGAACGCGGCGATTCGCGCGGTCGTTCGCTCGGGATTATATTTCGGTATGGAGGTTTACGGGATTGAGCGCGGTTACGCGGGCTTAATCGAGGACAACGTAGTGTCCATGGAAATGCGTAGCGTTTCCAATATCGTGCAGTTTGGCGGAACGAAACTCCGTACTGCCCGTTGTATGGAAATGTTGACGAAAGAGGGTAAGGATAAAGCGGTTGCTACCTTAGAAAAACACGGTATAGAGGGGCTTGTCGTTATTGGTGGCGACGGTTCTTTCCGCGGTGCGCGCGCGCTTACGGAAGAATACGGCGTGCCGACGATAGGTATTCCCGGTACGATTGATAACGACCTTGCGTACACCGATTATACGCTCGGGTTTGATACGGCGGTAAACACCTGTTTGGATATTATCAACAAGCTTCGCGATACGATGACTTCGCACGAGCGCGTGTCCGTCGTGGAAGTTATGGGCAGACATTGCGGGGATATCGCGCTTTACAGCGGTATCGCTTCGGGTGCGGAAATTATCGTCGTTCCCGAAATTAAATTCGATATGGAAGAAATCGTGGCGAAAATCAATAGCTCGCGCGCGAACGGTAAACACTCGAATATTATCGTCGTAGCGGAAGGCGTTATGGGCGCGGACGAGTTCGGTAAAAAGTTGCAAGAACTTACGCCGTATTCCGTGCGTCCCACCTGTATCGGGCACGTACAGCGCGGCGGTTCGCCGACGATGGCGGATAGAATGCTCGCCGCGCAATTCGGGAACAAAGCGGTGCGCTTGTTGAACGAAGGTATCGGTAATCGCGTCGTGGGTATTCGCGATAATAAAATTATTGAAATGGATATCATTGAAGCCGTTTCCATGAAGAAAGAGTTTAACTACGAACTCTACGAAACGTTGCAAATGATTTCCATGTAAAAACGACGGAACATGAAAGACCGTTTTTCGTGAAGCGGTCTTTTTTCACGCAGGTAATATTTTTGAAAAAAAAGACGGTTTTTTTTGCCGTCACCGTTACAAAATGCGTGAAGTTGTGTATAAATATATTAGGGTAGAGCCGATATATGACGGCAAAAAGGAGGAAACGGATGATTCTCACCGTTTGTATGAGTCCGTGTACGGACGTTACGATTGAATTGGATACTTTTAACACGGGAAGGACGAATATAGCTAAAAGGAAATCCGTATCGTTCGGCGGAAAAGCTTTGAACGTTGCCATAGGGGTTGCTCGTTTGGGCGGGGACGCCTTTGCAACGGGGCTTATGTATAACGAAAACGGGTATTTGTTTGAAAACGCACTCGATAAAGAGGGGGTTCGTTTCCGTTTCGTTTGGAATAAGGGTCGCGCAAGGGAAAATTATAAGTTTATCGACCGTCGGGCTATGCTTACGGAAGTGAACGACGTGGGCGTGGAAGTTTCCAGAGAAAAGGCGGACGAGGTGCTCGGGCAGGTGCGTATGCTTTCCGCGCAAAGCGAAGTGACGGTGCTTTCGGGAAGCTTGCCTCGCGGGCTTTCTCCCGATTATTACGGGGAGCTTGCCAAAGCGGTTGCGCCTACTTCCATGAAAGTCGTGGACGCGGAGGGCGCGAGAATGTTCGCGGGTTTGAATGAAAGCGTGGACCTCGTAAAACCGAATATAGACGAATTGGAAAATACGCTTGGACGGCGCATTTTGGATAAAGAGGATATGCTTGCGGGCTGTTACGAACTTATCGATCGCGGAGCAAAACGCGTTTTGCTTTCCCTTGGAAAACAGGGCGCTGTGATTACGGACGGAACGAGAAATTATTACTGTAAGAGTATCAACGTAGCCGTAAATTCTACGGTAGGAGCGGGCGACGGCATGGTCGCGGCGGCTTCTATGCAGCTTATAAAGGGCGCCCCGCTTTCCGAGATTTTGCGCTCGGGCGTTGCGGCGGGAACGGCGACGGTAATGACCACGGGCACGGTGTCGTTTACCAAGGAGAAATACAACGAAGTGCTTGCCAATTTGCGCGTTTCGGAAATTTGAGAAAAATGCGGGTCTTTTTTTCAAAGACTCGCATATATTATAATATATACCTACGGGGAAGCGTGCGACGGCTAAAAGACGGCGGGAAAAACCGCGTTTTTTAGGTGGCAAAGTTTACGGATTTTTGTCGGGCGAAACGGGAGTCGGAAAAGATACCGCGTTTGTTTGTCGGTGGCGGAATACGAAGGAGAAACGGTTGCGTTCGCTTTGCAACTTTCGTTGCAAAGTCGAATAACTGAAAGTGTTTTTTACGGAAAAAATAATTTTTTTCAAAAAAGCAGGGTAAAAGTATTGAAAAAAACGATAAAATTTATTATAATAGAATAAAGAAGATATTTCGTATATTTTTTTCACGAAAGCAAAAAATAAGGAGAGAGGTTATGAATTTCAAAAAACAGCAAGAAAAGTTTGACGACGTAAAATGGTTTGACAGTATACGGGCGGGAAGCGATAGATGCGGTTCGTACGAATTTTGTGGCGAATGTAGAAAAAGCGAGCCTTATCCTTGCGCAAGGGCGGCGCACCGTCACGCAAACGGATATATCCGTATCGCCGTAATTCGCCGTTATACTTAAGAGGGAAAATCGGACGCGGATTTTAGGAGCGGTTCATGAAAAAAACGGAAAGGATATTGTTATCGTTGGGGGTTGTCGTGCTCGGCGTATTGCTCGTCGTTTTGCGCGATAAAATCGTGAGCGTTTTAATGACGACTTTGGGAATTGGACTTATCGCCTACGGTATTGTGGATATCGTAAACCGTTTATTCCCGCCGGCGGTAATAAAGCTTGCGTTCGGTTTGGTAATCGTCCTTTGCGGGTGGTTCGTCGTAGCCGCCGTTTTGTATTTGCTTGCCGCGTTTTTATTGATCGTCGGCGTATTGCTCTTATATGAAAAATTAAAAACGCGTGTCCGTTGCTCGACTTTGCTTTATACGCTTTGCGAATACGCCGTTCCCGTCGTGTTTCTTTTGATAGGCGTTTTGCTCTTGTTCAATCAAGGGAATACGGTGGCTTGGGTATTCGTGTCGAGTGGGATTTTCACCGTTTTAGAGGGCGGTTTACTGCTCGTAGGCGCGTTTTCCTTAGATTAATATACCTTTTTCGTCTTGTCTAATAAGGCAAGACGGTTTTTTATTGTATAAGATAAAAATTTATCGATTTAGCGATTTGAAATTTTTCAAAATACGGGTCAAGCATTTGTGATTCGTGAAAAATTGTGTTATAATAATATATAAGGTATAAAATAAGTCGAATTGCGCGCTTTTTCGTCGCGCGGGTTGAAAAACAATATAATATACGGAGAAAAAACACATGAACAACAAAGTTACAATTATCGGTGCAGGTTCGGTTGGCGCGACGGTTGCGTACACGCTCGTAGCGACGGGCTCGGTGGCGGAGATCGTTTTGATCGACGTAAACGAAGCGAAGGCAAAAGGGGAAGCGTTGGATATTAGACAAGCTACGCCCTATCTTTCCCCTGCGAAAATTTATTTCGGCACTTACGAAGACGCCGTTGGTTCGGATATCGTTATCGTAACCTCGGGCGTAGGTAGAAAGCCCGGTCAATCGCGTATCGATTTGACGCAAATCAACGTAAATATCTTGAAGAGTATTGCGCCTCAAATCGTGAAATATTGCCCCGATTCTTTGTACTTGTTCGTGGCAAACCCCGTAGATATTCTCACCTACGTGTTCTGCAAAATTACGGGCGTTCCTAAGAATCGCGTAATCGGTACGGGTACTACGCTGGATAGCATCCGTCTTCGTACCCGTCTTTCCGAGCTTTATTCCGTGAACCAACAACAGGTACACGCATACGTGCTCGGCGAACACGGCGACTCCTCGTTCGTTGCGTGGTCGGCTGCGGATATTTCGGGGATTCCTCTTGTGGAATACGAAGAAACGATTACCAAGCAAGGCGCATTGAAAGTTGAACCGTATACGCGCGAAGAGGTAGAGGAATACGTGAAGAAGTCTGGCGGACAAATTATCGCGGGTAAGGGCGCGACCTTCTACGGTATCGCGGCAAGCGTTACGAAGATCGTAAACAGCATTTATTCGAGCGCGAGCACGATTCTTCCCGTTTCCACCGTTCTCGAAGGGGAATACGGCATTTCCGACGTTGCGCTTTCCACGCTTTGCGCAATCGGAAACGAGGGGATTATCACGACCTTGACGCCGAAACTGTCCGAGGACGAGCTTGCAAAAATGCAACACAGCGCGGAAGTGCTTAAAGGCGTTATCGCGCAAATTGAAATTTAATCGGAGAGATAGTTTATGGAATACCGTATTGAAAAAGACACGATGGGGGAAATGCAAGTCCCTGCGGATAGATATTGGGCGGCGCAAACGCAAAGAAGTTATCAAAACTTCCGTATTGGCGACGAGGTTATGCCCCGTGAAATCACGCGCGCGTTCGGCGTTTTGAAAAAGGCCGCCGCGCTTGCGAATTGGAAACTCGGCAAATTGCCCGAGGAAAAGAAAGACGCGATTTGCGCGGCTTGTGACGAAGTGATTTCCGGTTCGTTGAACGGACATTTCCCGCTCGTCGTTTGGCAAACGGGTAGCGGTACGCAATCGAATATGAACGCAAACGAGGTTATCGCAAACCGCGGTAACGAGATTGCGGGCAAAAAGCTTTTGCACCCCAACGACGATATCAATAAGAGCCAAAGCTCCAACGATACCTTCCCCACGGCTATGCATATCGCGGCGGTCGTAGCGATTGAGGACAATCTTTTCCCCGCTATGGATACGCTTATTGCAACCCTTAAACGCTTGGAAGCGGAAAACGAAGGGATCGTAAAGAGCGGTAGAACGCACTTACAAGACGCCGTTCCCATCGCGTTTTCGCAGGAAATTAGCGGTTGGACGAATATGATCGAGAAGACGAAAGCGCAACTCACGCTCGCGCTTGACGGACTTAAAGAGCTTGCGCTCGGCGGTACGGCGGTCGGTACGGGCTTGAACGCGCCCAAGGGTTTTGCGGAAGAGGTTGCGGTACAGGTTTCCGTTCTTACGGGCAAGAAATTCGTAACGGCGGAAAATAAATACCACGCGTTGACGGCAAAGGACGAGCTCGTGTTTGCGCACGGGGCGCTCAAAGCCTTGGCTTGCAACTTAATGAAGATTGCCAACGACGTTCGTTGGCTTGCGAGCGGACCTCGCGACGGGCTTGGTGAAATTTTCATTCCGGAAAACGAGCCGGGATCTTCGATTATGCCGGGGAAAGTAAATCCTACGCAATGCGAGTCTATGACAATGGTTGCCGTACAAGTTATGGCAAACGACGTTGCGGTTGGGGTCGGCGCTTCCCAAGGGAACTTTGAACTCAACGTATTCATGCCCGTGATCATTTATAACTTCTTGCAATCGGTACGCTTGCTTGCGGACGGTATCACCTCGTTCGAAAAGAATTGCGTGACGGGTATCAAAGCAAACAAAGAGAAAATGCGTCACAACTTGTATAATTCGTTGATGCTCGTAACGGCGCTTAACCCCTATATCGGGTATGAAAACGCGGCGAAAACGGCGAAGAAGGCGTATAAAGAAAATATATCGTTGAAAGAAGCTTGCGTAGCGCTTGGTTTCTTGACGGCGGAAAAATTCGACGAAGTATTCCGTCCCGAAGAAATGGCGTATCCGCAAAAATAAGCCGATAGGCGACAATAAATAGAAAAGGTAGCGTATAGAAATGAAAATCAGTTACTATCCCGGCTGTACGCTCAGAACGAAAGCGAAAGAATTGGACGTGACGGCGCGTCTTTGCGCAAAAGCTCTGGGCGTAGAAATGGAAGAAATCGAAAATTGGCAATGTTGCGGAGCGGTGTACCCGATGGGTACGGACGAAATTGCAACGAAACTTTCGGCGGTACGCGCGCTCGATTACGCTAAGCATAACGGCGGGAAATTGCTCACGCTTTGCTCGGCTTGTCACAACGTAATCAAGCGTACGAACGAAGATATGAAGAATAACGCGGATATTCAATTCCGCGCGAATAATTACTTGAAGCTCGACGAACCGTACAAGGGCGAAACGGAGGTTCTCCATTATCTCGAAATGCTTAAAAGCGTAGTGGGATTCGACGCGATCAAAAAAGCGGTGGTAAAACCCTTGAATAGAAAGATCGGCGCGTATTACGGCTGTCTTTTGCTTCGCCCGTCGCCCGTGATGGCGTTCGATAATCCGGAAAATCCCACGATTATCGAGGATTTTATCAAGGCGATTGGGGGTACGCCCGTCGTATATCCGTTCCGTAACGAGTGTTGCGGTGCGTACGTCGCTTTGAAAAACGCGGAGTTGCCCAAGCAAAAGAGCAAAAAAGTACTTATGAGCGCAAAGGAAAAAGGTGCGGAAGAAGTAATAACGGCTTGCCCGCTTTGCTTATATAACTTGCAAACGAACGGCGGTGATATTTTGCCGGTGAAATACTTTACCGAACTTCTCGCGGAAGCGTTGGGGGTGCAGGCATGACGAACGAAGAACGCGTTGAAAATATAAACAGATTGAGTGGCACGGACGTAAGAAAGTGTATGAAATGCGGTAAATGCTCGGGGCGTTGTCCCGCGTTTAAGGATATGGATATCAAACCGCATCAATTCGTGACCAAGCTTGGCAAAGGACAAATCGAAGAACTTTTGGAAAGCAAATCCATATGGAACTGTCTTTCCTGTATGGCTTGCGTAGAGCGTTGTCCGCGTGGCGTTGCGCCTGCGGCGGTGATCGAGGCGGTACGCGATACGGTGGTTCGTATGCAGGGCAAAAACGGCATAAAGGCGGAAGAGATTCCGCCGATCGTGGACGAATTGATCCCGCAACAGCTTCTCGTTAGCGCGTATAGAAAGTATAACAAATAATTTCGGAAAAAAATTAAAAAAAGAGAGTATAAAGTATGCAAAGAATCGGTGTATTTATTTGTTGGTGCGGTAGTAATATTGCAGCAACGGTGGACGTAGAAAAGGTAGCGGAAGTCATTAAAAGCGAACCGGGTGTCGTATATTCCGCAAATTACCAATATATGTGCTCCGAAAACGGTCAACAACTCATCAAGCAGGCAATCAAAGAACATAACCTCACGGGAATCGTCGTGGGCGCTTGTTCGCCGAGAATGCACGAAGCCACCTTCCGCAAAGCGGCGGAAGCGGCGGGCTTGAATCCTTATATGGTGGAAATCGCCAATATCCGCGAACATTGCTCGTGGATACATAAGGATATGGACGAGGCAACCGAAAAAGCGGTCATTCTCGTTCGCACGGCGATTGCAAAGGTAAAACTTAACGCTCCGCTTACGGCAGGGGAAAGTCCCGTGGTAAAACGCGCGCTCGTTATCGGCGGCGGTATCGCGGGTATTCAAGCCGCGCTCGATATCGCGGACGCGGGATTTGAAGTGGATATCGTGGAAAAGAACGCGACGATCGGCGGTAGAATGGCGCAAATCGACAAAACCTTCCCCACGCTTGACTGCTCCGCTTGTATTCTCACGCCGAAAATGGTGGATTGCGCTCAGCACGAAAAAATCGATATCTTGTCCTATTCCGAGGTAGAGGACGTAAAAGGTTTCGTCGGCAATTTTAGCGTAACCATTCGTCGCAAGGCAAGATACGTAGACGAAACAAAGTGTACGGGCTGTAAAATTTGTATGGAAAAATGTCCGTCCAAGAAAGGCTTGAATACTTTCAATATGGGCTTGAACACCCGTCCCGCGATCCATATTCCGTTCGCGCAAGCAATTCCCAACGTAGCGGTAATCGACGCGGAACAATGTATTAAATTTAAGACGGGCAAATGCGGTATTTGCCAAAAATTCTGCGGTGTTGGCGCGATTGACTACGAACAAAAAGATTCGTTTATCGAACGCCAATACGGCGCGATCGTCGTCGCAACCGGCTTTAAGCCCATCGAATTGACGGCGTTCAACGAATACGGCTACGCGGACAACAAAGACGTAATCACTTCCCTTGAATTGGAAAGACTCATGAACGCGGCAGGTCCTACGAACGGCGTTTTATTGCGCCCGTCCGACGGACAGCACCCGAAGGTTATCACCTTTATTCAATGCGTGGGTTCGCGTGATACGAGCGGTTGCGGTAAACCCTATTGCTCCAAGATTTGCTGTATGTATACGGCAAAACACGCAATGCTTATCCGTGAAAAATACCCCGATACCGAAGTACACGTATTCTATATCGACGTGCGTACGCCGGGCAAAAACTACGACGAATTCTACCGTCGTGCCGTAGAACAGTACGGCGTGGACTATATCAAAGGTATGGTCGGAAAAGTATATAACGAAAACGGTAAATTGATGGTACAAGGCTCGAACCTTATCGATAACGAGCAAATTACCATTGAATCGGATTTGGTCGTATTGGCGGCGGCAATCGAACCCGAGCCTTCGGTGAGAAAGATTGCAACGCTTCTTACGGCAAGTATCGATACGAACAATTTCCTTACGGAATCGCACGCGAAGCTCCGTCCCGTGGAAAGCCCTACGGCGGGTGTATATCTCGCGGGCGTTTGCCAAGGTCCGAAAGATATTCCCGAAACCGTTTCCCAAGCCTCGGCTTGCGCGGCAAAGGTAATCGGGCTTTTGGCGAAAGATAAATTAAAGACGAATCCTTGCGTAGCTACGCCCGACGAAACGATGTGTAACGGTTGTAGCCAATGCGCGAACGTTTGCGCGTACGGTGCGATCACCTACGTGGAAAAGGAATTCCGCCTTGGCGGAGGTAAGACGGAAATCCGTCGCGTTGCGTCGGTGAACCCTGCGGTTTGCCAAGGCTGTGGCGCATGTACCGTAACCTGTCCTTCGGGCGCTATGGATTTGAAGGGATTTAGTTCCAAACAAATTATGTCGGAGGTAGACGCGATATGCAAGAAGTAACCACGGAAAAGAAAGAATTTACCCCCAATATCGTTGCGTTTTGTTGTAATTGGTGTTCGTATGCAGGGGCGGACCTTGCGGGTTCGAGCCGTTTGACGTATCCCGCAAACGTAAAAATCATTCGCGTACCTTGTTCTTGTCGCGTGAACCCCACTTTCGTTTTGAAAGCGTTCCAACAGGGCGCGGACGGCGTAATCCTTTGCGGTTGCCACCCCGGGGACTGTCACTACGTAACGGGTAACTACTATACGAGAAGAAGAATGGCGCTTTTGTACAGCTTCCTCAATTACATGGGGATTGAAAAAGAGCGTACGCGCGTAGAGTGGGTATCCGCAGCGGAAGGCGCACGCTTCTCCGCCGTTATGAACGATTTCGTTGCGCAAGTGACGGCGCTGGGCGAAAACAAACGCTTGACCGACCTTAGAGTAAAGGAGGGCGAATAAGATGAAAGACGTTGAATTGAAAATGCTCGAACGCGCGAAAGCGCTTTTGGAAAGCGGTGAAGTTGCGCGTGTAATCGGTTGGAAAAAGGGTGACTTTTGTCACGACCCTTCGCCCGCGTCTTTTGAAAGCGTAGAAGAACTCGATTCGTTCGTATACGACTATTTTTGCGGGGCGAACCTTTCCAAATACCTCATTCAAATGAGCAAAAAGGAAGGTAAAACGGCTGTATTTTTGAAGCCTTGCGACTCGTATAGCTTTAACCAACTCGTAAAAGAACACCGCATAAAACGCGAAAACGTATACGTAATCGCCGTGGAATGTTTAGGGAAATTAGATATCGAAAAAATCAAAGCGAAAGGCGTTTCTTTCGTTACGGGCGTTGAAGTGCAAGATAAAGAAGTGAAAGTTACCACGCCTTACGGCGAGGAAGTTTTGAGTAAACCCGACGTCGTTCTTACCAAGTGTGCGACCTGCAATAAAACGCATCAGGTAAAAGACGAAGAGATTATTCTTCACGAGCGTCCCGAGCGGGATGTGAACCGCTTTGAAGAAGTAGAAAAATTGGAAGCCATGACGGAAGACGAAAGATTTGCGTATTGGCGCGCACAGCTTTCCAAGTGTATTCGTTGTAACGCTTGCCGTAACGTATGTCCCGCTTGTTCGTGCGTGAAATGCGTGTTTGACAATCCCGCGTCTGGGATTGCGGCGAAGGCGAACGACGACAAGTTCGAAGAACAGCTTTTCCATATCATTCGTGCGTTCCACGTAGCAGGTCGTTGTACCGACTGCGGAGAATGTTCGAGAGTTTGCCCGCAAAACATTCCTTTGCACCTTCTCAATAGAAAGTTTATCAAAGATATCGACGGACTTTACGGCGAGTACCAAGCAGGGGAAACGGACGAAGGCAAGACGCCTCTTACTTCCTATACGGAAGGGGATGCAGAACCTAACGACGTGTTCAAAGGAGAGGCAAAATAATGTTGAAAATTGCGAAAGAAAGATTAAACGAACTGTACGCGAAAATCTCCGAAACGATGGGGCTTTTCATTCCCGTAAACTACGCGGGAGAAGTAAACTACAAGGTATGGAAAGAGGGCGCGGAAGTTTCCCTTGAAACCTTGAAGACGGTAAAATCCCCGAAGAATATGTTTTTCCCGCAAACGGAAAACATGATGAAGTTCAAAACCGAAGGGAAGAACATCGAGATTATCGACGTACGCAAAGATTATAAAGAAGAAAAACCGTTCGTTTTGTTCGGTGTGAAAGCGTGCGATTATAAGGCGATCGAGGTTTTGGATAAGGTATTCCTTGCCGAGCCCGTAGATACTTACTATCAATCGAGAAGAGAAGCGACGACGATCGTCACGCTTGCTTGCTCCAAACCCGAGGAAAGCTGTTTTTGCGGTGTGTTCGGTATCGACGCAACTGCGCCCCAAGGCGACGTAACGACTTGGTTGGACGGCGAATACCTCTATTGGCAAGCGAATACGGAAAAAGGCGAAGCGCTCACCGCTCTTATCACCGCTTTGACGGAAGAGGGTGGAGAAGAAACGGTTGCGGGGCAACGGGAAACGACGAAAGCGGTGCTTGAAAACTTGCCGTTTGCGAAGCTTGATTTGAGCCGTTTCACGCCCGAGAACCTCAACGACCTTTTTGAAGCCAAAGAATGGGAAGAAATGAGCGAGGCTTGCCTCGGTTGCGGTACTTGTACCTTCGTTTGCCCTACCTGCCAATGCTTCGATATTCGCGATTTTAAGACGAACGAGGGCGTTATCCGTTACCGTTGTTGGGATTCCTGTATGTATTCCGACTTCACGCTTATGGCGCACGGAAACAGCCGTACGACGCAAATGCAAAGATTCCGTCAACGGTTCATGCACAAGCTCGTATATTATCCTTCGCAAAACGACGGATTGTATTCGTGCGTAGGTTGCGGTCGTTGCGTAAATAAATGCCCGCAACGCCTCAATATCGTAAAAGTTGTAAAAACTTTGGGAGGTAAAAAAGATGATTGATGAAACCCTCATTCCGAAAGTTGGTGTAATCACCGATATTCGTAAGGATACGCCCGACGTGAAAACTTTCCGCGTCGTGGGTACGGACGGTAAAAAATTGTTTCAACATATGCCCGGGCAATGCGCGATGGTTTCCGTTCCCGGGGTAGGGGAATGTATGTTCTCCATCACCTCTTCGCCTACGAACGAGGAGTACATGGAGTTTTCCATTAAAAAATGCGGTTGCGTGACGGAAGTAATTCATGCAATGGAAGTGGGACAGCAAATCACCGTGCGCGGACCGTACGGAAAGAATTTCCCCGTGGAAGAAGATTTCAAGGGCAAGGATTTGCTCTTTATCGCAGGCGGTATCGGTCTTGCGCCCCTTCGTAGCGTAATCAACTACGTTCGCCACTATCGCGAAAACTACGGCAAAGTGGTAATCGTGTACGGCGCGAGAAGTAAAGACGATCTCGTAGATATCGAAGAAATTCAAACGGAATGGGTAAACGAACCCAATACGGAAGTATATCTTACGATTGACCGCCCGCAAGAGGGTTGGGACGGTCACGTCGGCTTCGTGCCCTCGTACGTAAAAGAATTGGGGCTTGACCCCAACATGACGGCGGTACTTTGCGGACCTCCCATCATGATTAAATTTACCCTGCAAGGGCTTTTGGAGCTCGGATTTGATAAATCGCGCGTATACACCACGCTCGAACTGCGTATGAAGTGCGGCGTCGGGAAATGCGGTAGATGTAACGTAGGCGATAAATTCGTCTGCAAGGACGGCCCCGTGTTCCGTATGACGGAATTGGACGAACTTCCCGACGAGTATTAAGGAGAGAAAACTATGGAAAAAATGGTAAACGTGTATCTTTTCGGTAAACGCTATCAAGTGCCGGAAAGTCTTACGATAATGAAAGCAATGGAGTACGCGGGGTATCAACTCGTGCGCGGTTGCGGTTGTAGAAACGGCTTTTGCGGTGCTTGCGCGACGATCTACCGTATCCACGGGCAACAGGAACTCAAAACCTGCCTTGCGTGTCAACAACAAGTAGAAGAAGGAATGTACGTAGCAACGCTTCCATTCTTCCCGCTCGTAAAGCAAGTGTACGATATCGAGAAAATTAAGCCCACGCAACAAATCATGATGCAGTTGTATCCTGAAATTTATTCGTGTATCGGTTGTAACGCTTGTACGAAGAGCTGTACGCAGGAATTGAACGTTATGCAATATATCGCTTACGCGCAACGCGGTGAGTATGAAAAAGCGGCGGAAGAGAGCTTTGACTGCGTTATGTGCGGCGTGTGCTCGTCCCGTTGTCCCGCGGGAATTTCTCACCCGCAGGTGGCGTTGCTTACCCGTCGTCTTACGGGTAAATATCTCGCGCCCGAGAGCGAACATCTTATCAATCGCGTAGCGGAAATCGACGCGGGGGATTGTAAAGCGGCGTTGGAAGCGATTATGAACACTCCGCTTGAAGAACAAAAAAATCTCTATAACCATAGAGAAATCGAGAAATAAGGAGAAGCGCAATGTATCGTTATACCGATGAACAACTTGAATCTATGAAAAAAGTAGAAGCGACCCGCGCTTCCCGTATTGAAAATCTCCACGCAAGAATGACCGCGGAGGAAAAAGACGCCGTTTTGGCGCAGTTTCACCCCGATTATATCACGACCGCGTATGAAGAATTGAAAGTGGGGCAAAATAAAGGCGGAAAGGTTTTGCACGAGCTTGCTACGCTCTTGCAAGGACATTCCCGCATCAAGGATATGAAAATCGACCTTTCCAAAATCGATTACGACGTAGACGTGCTCGTAATCGGTGGCGGTGGCGCGGGTTCTTCCGCGGCGATTGAAGCGCACGAAAGAGGCGCGAACGTTATGATTGCAACCAAACTCCGTTTGGGCGACGCAAACACGGCGATGGCAGAGGGCGGTATTCAAGCGGCGGATAAGCCGAACGACAGCCCCGCGACGCACTATCTCGACGCGCTTGGCGGTGGGCATTTCAAAAATAAGCCCGAACTTTTGTATAAGCTCGTAAACGAAGCACCCGAGGCAATCCTTTGGTTGAATAAATTGGGCGTTATGTTCGATAAAGAAGCGGACGGTACGATGGTTACGACGCACGGTGGCGGTACTTCGAGAAAGCGTATGCACGCTTGTCGCGACTATTCGGGTTCGGAAATCATGAGAACGCTTCGCGACGAAGTGTTTAACCGCGGTATCACGGTCGTGGATTTTACGGCGGCAATCGAGCTTATCAAGGATACGGACGGCAAAATTGCCGGTGCGGTTCTCTTGAACATGGAAACGAAGGAAATTTTGATTGCTCGTGCGAAGACGGTCGTTATCGCGACGGGCGGTGCGGGAAGATTGCATTATCAAGGTTTCCCCACCTCCAACCATTACGGCGCAACGGCGGACGGGCTCGTGCTTGCGTATAGAGCGGGTGCGAAATTGCTCTATCCCGAAACGTTGCAGTATCACCCCACGGGCGCGGCAGAGCCTACGCAAATTTACGGCGCGCTCGTAACGGAAAAGGTGCGTTCGCTCGGCGCACAGCTCGTCAATAAAAACGGCGAAGCGTTCGTGTATTCGTTGGAAACGCGCGACGTAACCGCGTCTTCGATTATTCGTGAATGTAAGCAAAACGGAAACGGTATCAAAACGACGGACGGCGAGGGCGTTTGGCTGGATACCCCGCTTATCGATATCCTCAACGGCGAGGGAACGATTGAAAAGCGTATTCCCGCAATGCTCCGTATGTTCGGTAAATACGGTATTGATATCCGTAAAGAACCCATTCTTATTTATCCCACCTTGCACTATCAAAACGGCGGTATCGATATCGGCGCGAACGGCATGACTTGCATTGAAAACCTGTACGTTGCAGGCGAAGCGGTCGGCGGTATTCACGGAACGAACCGTCTTATGGGTAACTCGCTTTTGGATATTATCGTATTCGGTAGAAACGCGGGTCAACAGGCAGGCGAGAAGTATAAGAGCGTTGAGCTTAAAGAGCTTACGCTTGCGCACGTAGACGCTTTCGAGAAAGAGCTTGACGAGGCGGGTATTGAATCCGAGGTTTGTTCGCCCAAGCTTTTGCCCGATTACAGAAGACAAGCGAATTAATAAACCGTAGGGAGATTGATGAAATCTAAAATAAACGAAAGCGCACGAAAAGGCGTTTTCGTTTGCACGTAAAGGAGAATTATGGAAGATTCAAATATGAAAAACGTTTCGCCAGAGCCTAAAAAGAAGAGTTTGAAATGGCTTTGGATTGCCGTTGCTATTCTTGTAGTTGTAGGAATTGCGGTATGGTGCGGAATTAGTGCAAGCAACGCAAACGGAGCGTCGAGTACTTTCAAGTTTAGCTCCACGTTCGTTATGTTCGCGTTGGCGTTCTTGATTTTAGGTTTGGGCTATTTGCTCGGCGGTGTGAATATCAAAGGCGTATCTTTGGGTACGGCAGGGGTATTCCTCGTGGCAATTTTGCTCGGTTGGCTTTGTACGCTTGATTTCAAAGACGTACCCTTGCTCGGCGCGTTCCATATGGAAAGCACGAGCGCGACGGTTGTGAAAAACTTGAAGGGACCCGTACAAAATCTCGGTTTGATTTTGTTCGTCGGTTCGGTTGGGTTTATTGCAGGTCCGAATTTCTTTAAGAACCTTGCAAAGAACTTCAAAACTTATATTTTACTTGGTGCAATCATCATTTTGGCGGGTACGCTCGTAGCGGTACTTTGCACGCTTTTGACCGACTACGGTCCTGAATATTGGGCTGGCGTTTTGTCGGGCGCGCTTACCTCTACGCCCGGGTTCTCGGCGGCGCAGGACGCGGCTACGGAGAATTTGGCACTCATCACGCTTGGACACGCGATCGCGTATCCGTTCGGGGTAGTAGGAGTCGTGCTGTTCGTGCAACTGTTGCCTAAATTCTTGAAGGCAGATATGGCGAAAGAGCGCGAATTGTTAAGACTCGGCGCACAGGAAGAAGAAAGAGATTATTCAAAGTATTTTAGCTGTGAAGACTTTGGTTTCTTGCCGTTTGCGCTTGCGGTTATTGCAGGTTTGTTGCTTGGCTCTATTAACATACCTTTGACGGGCGCGGGCTATAACGGACCTTGCTTCTCGCTCGGTACGACGGGCGGCGTATTGATTATGTGTCTCGTTTTCGGACATCTAGGTCATATCGGTAAGCTTTCTTTGGAAGTAAAAGCGTCCACATTGAAAGTGCTTCGTGAATTCGGTTTGGCACTGTTCTTGCTTGGCGCGGGCTTTGAAGGTGGCGTAGCGTTGGTGCAAGAAATTGCCAATGCAGGCGGCGCGGCAATCGTCGTTTGGGGCTTCGTAGGCGGTGCGGTTATGACGGTAGTTCCTATGCTTGTGGGTTTTGTCGTTGGTAAATATGTGTTAAAATTACCGCTCTTGAATAGCCTTGGTTCGATTACGGGCGGTATGACTTCTACGCCGGCGCTTGGAACTCTTATAGCCACGGCGAAAACGGACGACGTAGCTTCGGCATACGCGTCTACCTATCCGATCGCGTTAATTTTAATCGTTCTTGCTTCGCAACTACTGATTACTTTAATGTAAAGATAAAGGAAAGCTCCCGTTGTGTAAATAAAACTTGCGCAACGGGAGAAAATTTCTAAAAAACGCTACAAAAACACTTGATTTTTTAAGTAGAATAGTATATAATATAAAAGCTGTTTGCAGAGATGGCGGAGCGGTTGAACGCGCACGATTCGAAATCGTGTTATGCAGGAATGTATACAAGGGTTCAAATCCCTTTCTCTGCGCCACCGACACGGTTTTATGCAAAAATACCTGCATAAAACCGTGTTTTTTTGCGTATTTTTGAATAAATATCTACTCAAAAATACGTTTTTGGTGGGGTTTGGTGAACAATTTGGTGAACAAAATCATCTTAAAAGCCTTATTCTACGCGGTTTTCGAGCGTAGGGAACTTTACTATATCCATCTGCTTGCGCATAAAATTGTCTGAATAGTGTATATATGTCTTTCCGACGAGTCGTTCTGGACTGTCTCCAAGCCATATTTCCACCAAGTATAGTTCCAATAGCACGATTTTTTTTGAGGCAAAACTATCAAAAACAGACGAAGACAAAGCAAATCTTTTTATGCAAACTCAACTCGCCCATGAGTTTCCACAAAAACCGAGCGAAGTGGTCTTTTCGCAAAAACCCATACTTCAGCTTTCCGACTGGCTTATAAAGAAGAACTCGGCGGAAGCATTGAAGTTCGCTGCGCAATAAAGAATAGCGTGAATAGTTAAAGAGTCTTTTTGTTATTGAAAAAGGGTATATAAACAATAACAATGACGAGACGGTATTTGGATAAAGTACGGTTTGAGCTGATTTGAGTGGTAACGGCTTAAAGATAATATAGAAAGTATCCGCGTAAACGAGAACGCCACAAGGAGCAATCCTTGTGGCGTTGTGTTTTTCTTGGGGTTATATGGTTTCTACGTTGATAAGGTTGGAATTCCCGCTCTTACCGTTCGGCGTTCCCGCGGTGATTACGATCGTGTCGCCCTTCTCCACTAATCCGCTTTTTTTGGCGATTTGTTTGGCGAAATAGAAGAGAATATCAATCGAGGTGTATTCTTCCGCCATGGCGGGTAAAACGCCCCAACTTAACGCGAGTTGACGGTATGCGTGTATGTCCGTCGTAATGCCGATAATATTGATATTGGGGCGGAAACGGGAAACTTTTCTTGCCGTACTACCCGTTCTCGTGCAAACGACGATTGCCTTTGCGTTTAAGTCTTTGGCGAGCGTTGCCGCGGAGTGCGAAAGCGCTTCCGCGGTGCTTTCGATAATAAAGTTGTCCAACGATTGAATGTATTCGACGTGCGTTTCCGCTTGCGCGAGGATTTTAGCCATTGCGTCAACCGATTGAACGGGATATTTCCCCGCCGCGGTTTCGCCTGAAAGCATAACGGCGGAAGTACCGTCGTAAACGGCGTTGGCAACGTCGGAGATTTCCGCTCTCGTGGGGCGGGGATTGTGAATCATAGATTCGAGCATTTCCGTGGCGGTAATAACGCGTTTACCGTGAATACGGCATTGATTGATAATATACTTTTGTACGTCGGGAAGCTCTTCAAACGGGATTTCTACGCCGAGATCGCCCCGGGCGACCATGATGCCGTCGGAAACTTCCATAATTTCCAAAAGATTGTTCACGCCCGCGCGGTTTTCAATTTTTGCAATAACGTCGATATGGCTTCCACCGTTTTTAAGTAAAAATTCTTTTGCATCAAGCACGTCTTTTGCTTTTGAAACGAAGGAAAGCGCGACGAAATCAACGTCTTGCTCAATACCAAAGAGTAAATCGGCTTTATCCTGCTCGGATAAGAATTCAATGTGCAATTCCTTGTCGGGAAAAAACATGGATTTGCGGTTGGAAAGCTCGCCTCCGACTTCTACGACGCAACGCAATTCGTCCGTTGTGACCTCTTCTACACGGAAAATCATCAGCCCGTTATTGAGCAAAATCTTGTCCCCAACGAGCAATTCGTTACAAATATTGCCGTAGGAAACGGAAACGCGGGTTTGATCGCCTTCGATTTTATTTGGTGTAAAAACGAATTTATCGCCTTCGCTAAGATGTATTTTTCCGTCTTTGAAAGTTCCGATTCTAAATTCCGGACCTTTGGTGTCCAATAAAATAGGGAGTGGGATTTGTTTCTCTTGACGGACTTCTTTAATCGTTTTTATTTTTTTGATATAGTCTTCGTGTGTGCCGTGGGAAAAATTTAAGCGAACGATATCGCAACCGGCGTTCGTCATCGCGGAAATCGTTTCCTTGGATTCGCTTGCAGGACCAATCGTACAAATAATTTTAGTCTTTTTCATATTCTCTCCAAACGGGCGGGATCGCCCTAATAAAAAAATAAAAATCTATATAATTTTAGCACTTTTTTTGAAAAAAGGCAAGGGAAATGGGTGCATTTTTTTTAAGAAAGTGGTATAATATAAAAGATTTGAGTTTGTTATACGGTCGCGGGGTCTTTTGACCGTGAGGAAAGTCCGAGCAGCATAGGACAGGGTGCCTGATAACGTCAGGTGAAGGTGACTTTAAGGAAAGTGCAACAGAAATAAACCGCCGCAAACGGCTTAACCGTTTTTCGGTTTTGAGTAATTCGGAGTGTCGCCCGTTTGCGGTAAGGATGGAAAGGCGAGGTAAGAGCTCACCGACGCTTTGGTAACAAGGCGTGCCATGTAAACCCCACCCGCTGCAAGATTGGGTTTCTATCAAATAGGGCTGTCCGTCCGATGGAAACCGTTAATATCGCTTGAACTTATCGGCGACGGTAAGTCTAGATAAATGACCGTACACGACAGAACTCGGCTTACAGACAAACTCAAATCTTTTTTGAATATAATAGGGGAGTCGGCGTTCCGCCGACTCTTTTTATATGATCCTATGTCACGCATAATACCTATGTCTGACATAGAAAACGAGAAAAAACGGTTAAAAACGACGCATAACTATGTCACGCATATATATTATGTGTGGCATAGATTTGTTTTTGTCAAGATATGCGGAATAGTACAAACCGTTGCAGGCATACGATAAATAAACTAAGAACCGCAACAGCGGTAAAGGAGCGTTATGTTTTTAGAATTTATATGGTCGTTGCTTGGCAAAATTGCGTTTTTTACCGGGAGTATCGCGTCGAAAAATTCCTTCCCAAAACCCCTACAAAAAGAAGAGGAAGAGCGGTATTTGGCACTCGCGGCAAAGGGAGATAAGGAAGCTCGGGATATTTTGGTTAAGCATAATATGCGATTGGTGGCGCATATCGTAAAAAAGTATACGGGCGCGGCGGAAACGGACGATTTGATTTCGGTTGGAAGTATTGGATTGATAAAAGCGATCGGGACGTATAAACCGGGGCACGGAACGACGCTTGCAACTTATACCGCAAGATGTATTGAAAACGAAATACTCATGCTTATACGGGCGAATAAAAAACATAAAAATACGCTTTCGCTTTCCGATCCCGTGGGAACGGATAAAGACGGAAACGAATTAACGCTAATCGATTTGCTTTTTGAAAAAGAGGATTGTGTTTTCGAGCAAGTGGAGCGTTCCGTACGGAGGGAAAAATTATTAGAGCAAATGAAGAAGATTTTGACGGATAGGGAATATACGATTATTTGCCTTCGTTACGCCTTAAAAGGGGGGATCCCGTTACCGCAACGGGAAGTTGCGAACGTGTTAAAAATTTCCCGATCGTATATTTCGAGGATTGAAAAACACGCCGTTGAAAAATTGCGGGCGAGATTGCGGGTAGAAGATTTTTTAGAATGATAAAAGGGAGCGAAAGCTCCTTTTTTTGCGTTGAATGGGCTTTTCGATGGAAAAAATCGTTATTTTTTATAAAAATAGAGAAAAAAGGGGCTTTGCACACTTGAATTTTTTTTTCAAATGTGTTATACTGTATTGGGTTTAAGCGGAGAAATTTGCCAAAAACGGTGGGTTGACGGCTTAAAACGAAAAAATCAGGAAAAAATATTTTTGGAGGATTTCACAATGACAATATCACAAGATGTTGCACAGATGTTCTGCGTTGCCAAAGGCGCAGGCGTTGCTCGCCACGAAAACGCTGCCATTCCCGAAGAAGGTAAGTGGATTCACGCGAAAGAAATTAAAGATATCAGCGGTTTCACGCACGGTATCGGTTGGTGCGCTCCCCAACAGGGCGCTTGTAAGCTTAGCTTGAATATCAAGCAAGGTATTATTCAAGAAGCGTTGGTTGAAACCATCGGTTGCTCGGGTATGACCCATTCCGCGGCTATGGCTGCTGAAATTTTGCCCGGTAAAACGCCGTTGGAAGCGTTGAACACCGACCTCGTTTGCGACGCGATCAACACGGCTATGAGAGAATTGTTCTTGCAAATCGTTTACGGTAGATCGCAATCCGCTTTCTCCGACGACGGTTTGGCGATCGGCGCAGGGCTTGAAGACCTCGGGAAAGGACACCGTTCGCAAGTTGGTACGATGTACTCCACCCTTCAAAAAGGCGTAAGATACCTCGAAATGGCGGAAGGTTACGTTACCCGCCTTGCTTTGGACGCGAATAACGAAGTTATCGGTTACGAATTCGTTTCCCTCGGCAAAATGACCGATTTCATTAAGAAGGGTATGGAACCGAACGAAGCGTATCAAAAGGCAATGGGGCATTACGGTAGATTCAGCGAAGAACAGGGCGCGGTTAAATTTATCGACCCTCGTAAAGAGTAATAGAGGAGGACAAGCAAAATGGCATTATTTGAAGGTTATGAAAGAAGAATCGATAAAATCAACGGCGTTTTGAAAGAATACGGCATTTCTTCCATTGAAGAATGTAGAGAAATTTGCCTTTCCAAGGGCGTAGATTGCGATAAAATCGTTCGTGCAGGACAACCTATTTGCTTTGAGAACGCAGTTTGGGCGTATACGGTAGGCGCGGCAATCGCGATTAAAAAAGGTTGTGTAAAAGCTGCGGACGCGGCTGCTGCGATCGGTATTGGTTTGCAAGCGTTCTGTATTCCCGGTTCGGTTGCGCAAAATAGACAAGTAGGTCTTGGTCACGGTAACTTGGGCGCAATGCTCCTCTCCGACGAAACGGAATGCTTCTGTTTCCTTGCAGGTCACGAATCGTTTGCTGCGGCGGAAGGCGCGATTTCCATTGCGTTGAACGCGAACAAAGTAAGAAAACAACCGCTTCGCGTCGTGCTTAACGGTCTTGGTAAAGACGCGGCGTATATCATTTCGAGAATCAACGGCTTTACTTTCGTGGAAACGGAATTCGATCCCGCATCCGAAACGGTGAAAGTCGTTTACGAAAAAGCGTTCTCGGAAGGGGATCGCGCGAAGGTTAAATGCTACGGTGCGGACTCCGTTCCCGAAGGCGTTGCGATCATGAAGCTTGAAAACGTAGGCGTTTCCATTACGGGTAACTCCACGAACCCTACGAGATTCCAACACCCCGTTGCAGGCACTTACAAGAAGTGGTGTAATGAAAACGGCGTGAAATACTTCTCCGTTGCTTCCGGTGGTGGTACGGGTAGAACGCTTCACCCCGACAACATGGCGGCAGGTCCCGCTTCCTATGGTATGACGGATACGATGGGCAGAATGCACTCCGACGCGCAATTCGCTGGTTCTTCGTCCGTTCCCGCGCACGTAGAAATGATGGGTCTTATCGGTATGGGTAACAACCCGATGGTAGGCGCGACGGTTGCCGTTGCGGTTGCCGTTGAAGAAGGTATGAAAGCGTAAATAGAAATCGTAAAAAGCAAAAGGAAGGGTTATACGGCTCGTAGCCCTTCTTTTTGTTTATTTATAAGAAAAAATCTTGACGACGGCAGTAAAAACAGTTGACGGAATTTGTTTTATTTGCTATAATATCAAAGTAAATAAGAATTACTTGGAGGCGTAGCTCAGTTGGTTAGAGCGCTACCTTGACATGGTAGAGGTCGGAGGTTCGAGCCCTCTCGCGTCCACCAAACACCCGAGAGGGTGTTTTTTTGTGGAGAGAGAGGTGTGAGAAGCTCCGCGTACACGGAGGTTCGCGCGAGGAGCGAGAGTGAAGAAGTGAAAAGAAAAACGAGTGAGTAGGCGAGCGACGACGCTTTTGGTACAAAAACCCTCTCGCGTCCACCAAACACCCGAGAGGGTGTTTTTTTGTGGAGAGAGAGGTGTGAGAAGCTCCGCGTTCACGGAGGTTCGCGCGAGGAGCGAGAGTGAAGAAGAGGAAAGAAAAACGAGGGGGTAGGCGAGCGACGACGCTTTTGGCGCAAAAACCCTCTCGCGTCCACCAAACACCCGAGAGGGTGTTTTTTCGTGGAGAGAGAGGTGAGAGAATCTCCGCGTTCACGGGGAAACGGAAATATAGGAAAGATTAATGGGATGTGTGTATGGATTGTTTCACGTGGAGCAATATAATAAATAAGACGGTCAACCAAGGAAGGAAGACCGTCTTTTCGTTTATTTATTTTCTTTCACGACTTGCTTGCGCCGAAATGAGGTGATAGAATATTACGAAGAACAAAATATTCAAAAGATAAGCGATAGGGATAATCACGAACGAGCAAAGCAACGCGGGGTTGCTAATATCCACTTTCAAGAACACGGTAATCATCGTCGTGAGTATAACGAAGATGACGAAGATAATCGCGCCTGCCGTCACGGTTAGCCAAGAATTCCGTTTGCTGTATCTTACGCGCGGGCGGAAGTTTACGGCGTTGAGGATTGCACAAATAATCAAGAGTACGAAGCCCAAGCAAAGCCCGACGATGGGATAGAGGACGGGGATTCCCAAAGTGCCTTGTAAGAAGAATACGACCAAACTTTCGAATGCTATGATACAGAATATAATAAGCGCGGATTTGAAAAGGGTTGAGCCTGCGCTATAACAACCGCTACCCGAGCCGATTCTTTGTTCACCGATTGCCGCTGTTTGTGCGGCTTCCGCCCATATATTCATTACGCCCGCCGTATTTAATTTTAAGCCGTCGGCTTGCGCCTGTCCTTGTACGTCCGTATAAGTCGTGTTTGGTGTGGGTTGTTCCGTCGGCGGTTGAGGAGCGGGGGGTGTGTAGTAGCCGTAAGGTTGCACAGGGGGCTGTTGTTGATAACCGCCGTTTGCGTAGGTGGCGTATTGTTGCTGTTGCGCGCGCATAGTTTGTTCCGCTGTGGCAAGAGCTTTTTCGCGTTGCAATAAAGCGTTTTCGCGTTCTTGCAGTTCGGAGAGCTTGCGCTGTAAATTGTTATTTTCTTCCGTGACCTGTTGCGTGGCTTGTGCTTGCGCTTTTTCCGCGTCGGCTTTTTCTTGCTCGAATTTTGCTTTTCTTTCTTCGAATTCGGCTTTTTCCTTTTCGAGGGTGGCGCGCTGCTCTTCAAGTTTACGCTGTTCGGCGGTCAACGCTTCCCGTTCCGCTTCCAATTTGCGGAGATTTTCGTTGAAAAGATTGACCTGTGCGTTATAAGAAGTCAATTTATCGGCAAAATCAAATTGCTGTGCGGCAAGCGCGTTTTTACGGGTAATAAAATCTAATTGTTGTTGATTGTACGCGGCTTGTCGCGTTGCCAATTCTTTTTGTTGCTGTTGAAGACTCAACTGCTCTTCTTGCAGTTTTTGTTTTTCGCGGATAAGCTCCGCTTCCTTTGCTTGCAAATCTTCTTTTTGCTTGCGTGCTTCTTCCGTCGTTTCGTCTGCCGTGGATTCTTTGTCGGTAAGCAATCTCTTTTTTTCTTCCAAGAGCGCTTCCGTTTGCGTAAGCTCGTACGCTTTTTTGTCGAGTTCCGCGCGCTCGTTTTGTAAAGAGGACTGCAAAGCGGAAAGCTCGGTTTTTTCTTGTTCTAAACGCGCCTTTTCTTCTTCCAAAGCGGCGTTGTCCGCACGGAGAGTATCTCGTTCAACTTCTAAAATTTGCAGTTGATTCTTTAATTCCTCGCGTTCGGCGTCAAGCTGTGCCTGTTTTTCCGCAAGTGCTACTTTTTCCGCTTCCAAAGCAGATTCTTTTTCAATAAAAGCGGTTTTTTCTGCTTCAAACGCTTCTTTTTCAGCTTGATAAGCGGCTTCTTTTTCCGCGAGCATCCGTTTTTGTTCCTCTAAATCGGCAACGGTAGTGGAGGCGTTCTTTTCCGATGTTTCAATCGTGCTGGCGCGTTCGTTAAGCTCGGATTCCTTTTGCGAAAGTTCGTTTTCTTTTTGTTCCAAACGCTCTTTTAACGATTGCGTTTCGGCGGTTTGTTCGTCGATACGACGGCGTTCGTTTTCTAATTTTTCTTTTTGCGTTTCAAGCTGTGCTTGTTGCGCTCGAAGCTCCAATTCTCGGTTGTAAAACTCGGTGGAGCGGTTTTCATAATCTTCCTTTAATTGAGCGATTGCCGTTTCTTGCGCGGTAATTTTGGCTTCTTGTTCGTCGATGGTTTCGTTAAGCTCGGCAATCGTGGAACGGGAAACTTTCAAATCGGCTTGCGTTTGCGCAAGTTCGTTTTTCGTTTCTTGCAGTTCTTCGCTGTCTATTTTGGATTGTTGGGCTTGTAAATCGTCCGCGCGTTTTTCAAGTTCGGCGTTTTCCGTTTGTAAGGAGAGGAGATTGGCTTTCGTTTCCTCTAATTCCTTTTCTTTTTCCTCCAACTCGCGTTCTTTTTCCGCAAAAGCGGCTTGTTGTGCTTCAAGGAGGGCTTTTACTTCTTTAAGTTCGGCGGTTTTTTGCTCTAACGCCGTCTTCATTTCCGCAATTTCTTGTTCTTTGGCTTGAAGTTCCGCTTCTTTTGCGTCAAGGGCGATTTGTTTTTCGTTCAAAGCGTTCCTTTGCGATTCCAATTCCTGCGCTTGCGCGTCGATTTTATCTCGCAGTTCCTTTGCGTCTTCCTTTTGCTTGGCAATCGCTTGCGATTGTGCTTCCAAAAGTGCGCGTTCCCTTTGCAACTCGTTCTTTTGACCTTGATACGCGGCTTTTTCCGCTTCGAATTGTTTTTCCCGCTCTTCCAAAGATCGCTTCAATTCAACGAGCTCTCGTTGTTTTTCGGTGATAAAGGAAAAATCGTAGTGCGCGTTTCCGTCGGAAATCAAGCTGTCGATAATGGTACGGGAATATTCCCATTCGGCAAGATTTTTTTCAGTGATTTTTCTACCCGCGTCGGTGAGGGAGAAATATTTTCTTCTGCCACCGTTGGAAGAATCGCCGTTATAGGAAAGGATATAGCTCATTGATTCCAAGCGTTTAAGCGCGCTGTAAAGGGTAGGTTCTTTCAGCTCGTATAACCCACCGCTTTTTTTCTTGATTTCGTTGATAATTTCAAGACCGTATTTGTCGCCGTCGTAAAGACTGCGCAAAATAATAGTGTTGATATGCCCGCGGATAAGATCGGCGCTTATGCCGATGGTTTGTTCTTCTCCGCCGGTGATCGCGCCGTCCGTTTCGATTTCCGTCGTTTTCTCTTTGACGTCCATGATTTCCTCCGATGTATTTTTAGTTTTGTCAGACAAAATTCTCGGCAAAAAACAAAAACTTTGTCTGATAGAAAACCTTGAAAATAAACGCATTCAAGCATTTATCTATTCTACGAATAGTATTATATCATAAATAGAATTATTTGTCAAATAGATAACGCATGAAAATATGCGCAATCGTACTTTTTTTACTTTTTTTCTAATTTTCACCGTGCGTTCTTGACTTTTTTACAAAAAAAGGATATAATAGAATTATTATGAAATACGAGCATATTAGAAGTTTTCAAGTAAAATATTGCGAAGCGGATTTCAAGGATGAATTAAAGACCTCGATCGCGCTTTCGTATATGGAAGAAGCGGCGTGTTCGAGCGCGGACGAATTGGGTTTTGGATATCAATTCATAAAGCCGAAAGGCTACGCGTTTATGGTGACGAACGTTTGCTGTGAATTTCTTCGCCCCGTGAAACTTGGGGAAATAATAACGGTAAAAACTTGGCCCTTACCGCCCTCGTACGCGGTTTTTGGGCGCGAATATCAATTTTTATCGTCCGCGGGGGAAATTCTTCTCAACGCTTCTTCGCGCTGGTGCTTGATCGATCTTTCCAAAGGGAAGATTCTTCCTTCCAAGGTGATTGAGGGACAGGATTATTCGACCTACAACACTACGAAAACGATAGAGGACGTACAGTGGAAGATTCCGACTTTTCCTTTGGAAGAGGGCGAAGTTCGATTTGCTTTCACGGTGGCAAACTCCGAATACGATCATAATTTGCACGTAAATAATACGCGTTACGCCGATTACTGCTTCAACTGTTTTTCCGTGGAAGAACTTGCGAAAATGCGCTTATTGAAATTTTCCGTTTCTTATATCAAACAATGCAGGGAAGGGGAATCGCTCCGTTTTTATAGAAAAAAAGCGGACGGCGCGTATCTCGTACAAGGGGTGAACGAACGCAACGAAACGGTGGTTTCCGCGCGTATAGTTTTTGAAGAATAACGGAGAGGGGTTATGCGAAAAAACGGGATAAATAGAGAACTCGTTCCAATCCTCGGCGGAGTTTGTGCGCCGAGCGGTTTTTCGGCTGGCGGAATCCGTTGCGGTTTTTTACAAAACGACGACTCGCGGGAAGATCTCGCGCTTATCGTTGCGGAAAAACGCTGTTCTATCGCAGGTCTTTTCGCTACGCAAAAAACGCGCGGAGCACCTGCTATCGTATCGGAAAAACGCTTAAATAAAGGGCTTGCGCGCGCAATCGTCGTCAATAGTGGCGTTGCCAATTTGTTTGAAAGCGGTACGGCGCTTGCCGAAAACGTTTGCGCGGAAGTGGAAAAATACGCAAAAATCCCCAAGGAAGAGGTGTTGATTGCCTCCACGGGGTTGGTTGGAAAAAGTTTGTCGTTGGAAACTTTTTCCCGCGGAATACAATCGCTCGTCGGTAAATTAGGTTCAAAAAACGAAGATAGTTTATCCGCCGCCCGCGCGATTATGACGACGGATAAAAGTGTGAAACAGCTTTCTTTTGCTTTTGATTTGGGCGGGTACGCCTGTAAAATTGGAGCGATATGCAAGGGCGGAAAAAACGTTTGTCCGAATATGGCGACCACGCTTTGCTTTTTGACGACCGACGTAAATATTTCCTCGCCCGTTTTGCAAAAGGCGTTATCGAGCGTGGCGCGCGATTCTTTGAATCTCCTTTGCGCCGACGGGAATTCTTCCCCGAACGATACCGTTTTTATTATGGCGAACGGGAACGCGGGAAATTACCGTATCGATTGCGAAGATACGGAGTATAAAAAATTCGTTTACATACTCGGCGAGGTTATGCAAAGAATTTGTCGGGCGTTGGCTTTGGACGGCGACGAAGAAAGAACTTTATGGACTTGTCGGGTAAAAGGCGTTCGTTCCAAGCAAACGGCGCGAGCACTTTGTAAATCGCTCGCGAGCGCGGAGGGAATTAAAAAAGGATTTTCCGAGCGAAAGGTAGACGTACAAAGCGTTATTTGCGCCGTGCACGATACGGGGGAAGCCGTGAAAATGGAAACGCTTTCGGTTTCTATCGCGACGGAAAAGGGCAAATTGCTCCTTTTTGAGGACGGAAAGCTCATGCCCGTTTCTTCCGAGGTGGAAAACGGGATTTTACAGGCGAAAGAGGCGGAGTTGACGGTTGCGTTTTTAGACGGGAATTTTTCCGCTTCCGCAATTACCGTTGTATAAAAATATTTATTGTATAAATAAAGAAAAAAATTTTGCAAAATTTCTCGCTACGAGCGTTTGAAAGGTTGACAAGAATTTTCCGTTGTGCTATAATATTAAAAATCAAAAAGGAGAAGGAAATGTTTTTTACGGTTGCTTGCGTAAAATTGAAGACCCCGAATCGCGCAGTTATGATGAATATGAGCGACGATTCTCATTTTCCTTTTTTCAAATACGATTCAAATTTTCTTAAAAGGGACTGATTTTCAAAATCAGTCTTTTTTTTAGGCGAAGGCATTGAATCGAACACGAATACTTTGGTAAAAATAAAATTCGATATAGAGGATAGCATATGAAGAAAAAAGTGTATTTGACGTTACAAAACGGCGACGTATACCAAGGCTACCGCTTCGGTGCGGATGGCGACGCTTTGGGCGAACTCGTATTTTCGACGGGAATGGTCGGATATATGGAAACGCTCACCGACCCGAGCTATTACGGACAAATCGTCGTGCAAACGTTCCCTTTGATCGGGAACTACGGCGTAATCCCGCAGGACGCGGAGAGTGGTAAAGTGCAAGTATCCGCGTACGTTGTACGCGAGTATTGCGAGCAACCTTCCAACTTCCGTTGCGAAGACACGCTGGATAATTATTTGAAAGAACGGGGAATCGTCGGGGTTTACGGCGTGGATACCCGCCAATTAACGAAAGTTTTGAGAGAAAAAGGGGTTATGAACGCGCGTATTAGCGATAGACCTTTGAGCGAAAAGGCGTTTTCCGAAACGGCAAACTATCAAATCCAAAACGCAGTCGCGGCGGTTGCCGAAAATAAAAAGGGGTATTTCCAAGCGGACGACGCGAGGGCGACGGTAGCTCTTTGGAATTTCGGCGCGAAAAATTCTACGATTGCCAATTTGAACGCGCAAGGTTTTAACGTAATCAATATGCCCGCTTTTTCCACGGCGGAGGAAATTCTTTCCACGGGCGCGGACGGCGTTGTGCTTAGCGACGGTCCGGGCAATCCTGCGGAAAATACGGGAATCGTGGAAGAGATTAAAAAGATTTTGGGCAAAATCCCCGTGTTTGGTTTGGGGCTTGGGCATATGCTCGTTGCGCTCGCGTTCGGGGCAAAAACCGAAAAACAAAAATACGGGCATCGCGGTAGCAATCAACCCGTGAAATGCTTGAAATGCGGTAGAGTATACATTTCCGCGCAAAACCACGGCTATGAGGTGGTAACATCCTCGATTAAAGAGGGAACGGTACGTTTCGTCAACGTAAACGATGGTTCTTGCGAGGGGATTGATTACGAAGCTTACGATGCGTTTACGGTGCAGTTCGATCCCGAGTCCTGCGCGGTGGGAACGCAAGAAAATCCTTTATACGAAAAATTCTTTAAGCTCATGAAAAAGGAGAACGAAAATGCCTAAGAGAAGTGATATTAAAAAAGTTTTGGTAATAGGCTCCGGTCCTATCGTTATCGGACAGGCTGCCGAATTCGACTATGCGGGCGCGCAGGCTTGTCGCGTTATGAAAAGCGAAGGCGTAAACGTCGTTCTCTGCAACTCCAACCCCGCAACGATCATGACCGATTCCGCGTTGGCGGACGAGATTTATCTTGAACCGCTCACGGAAGAAACCTTAAAGCGTATTATAATTAAAGAAAAGCCGGACAGTTTGCTCGCTTCCTTGGGCGGTCAAACGGGTCTTACGATGGGTTGCAAACTTGCAAAATCTGGTTTCCTTGCGCAACACGGCGTAAAATTGATCGGTACGAAGTTGGACGCAATCGATCGCTCGGAAGATAGAGAACTTTTCAAGGAAACGATGGAAAAAATCAATCAGCCTTGCGTTCCCTCGGATATTGCGTACACGGTGGACGAGTGCGTGGCGATTGCTAATAAACTCGGCTACCCCGTTATCATTCGCCCTGCGTATACGCTCGGCGGTGCGGGCGGTGGCGTTGCGTATACGGAAGAAGAACTCCGTTTGATTTCGCATAACGGCTTGATGCTTTCGCCGATTACGCAGGTGCTTATCGAGAAATATATTGCGGGTTGGAAAGAAATTGAGTTCGAAGTATTGCGCGACAGCGCGGGCAACGTGCTCACCGTTTGTTCCATGGAAAACGTTGACCCCGTCGGTATTCACACGGGGGATTCTATCGTCGTTGCGCCTGCCGTTACCCTTTCCAATAAAGAATACAGTATGCTTCGTGGTGCGGCACTTTCCATTATCACCGAACTTGGTATCGAGGGTGGCTGTAACGTACAATTTGCGTTGAATCCCGATTCGTTTGAATATTCGGTTATCGAGGTGAATCCCCGCGTGAGCCGTTCCTCGGCGCTTGCCTCCAAAGCGACGGGCTTCCCGATTGCAAAGGTAACTTCGAAGATCGCGCTAGGCTATACGCTCGACGAAATCGTCAACGACGTAACGGGCAACACCTACGCTTGTTTCGAGCCTACGATCGATTATCTCGTCGTAAAAATGCCCAAGTGGCCGTTTGACAAGTTCTTGTACGCAAAGCGCGAGCTTGGCACGAGAATGAAGGCGACGGGCGAGGTTATGTCGATCGGTACTTCCTTTGAAATGGCGATTATGAAAGCGGTGCGCGGAGCGGAAATTTCCACGAGCACCATGAATTATAAGAAATTTATCCATTCAACGAAAGAAGAACTCCTTGCAAAGCTCCCCGAAATGACGGATGAAAGAATCTTCGTCGTTTACGCCGCACTTAAAAAAGGCGTTTCGGTGGACGAGGTGTTCAATATCACCAAAATCGATAGATGGTTCTTGAATAAATTCAAGAATCTTATCGCGTACGAAGAAAAAATCGCGCAAGAGAAGTTGACGAAAGCACTTTACGAAGAGGGGAAACGCCTTGGTTACTTGGATAAAGATATCGCGGCAATCAGCGGACAAAAAGTTCCTTACAGAAGAAAAGTAGCTTATAAAATGGTAGATACCTGTGCGGCGGAGTTCCCCGCGAAAACGCCTTATTTCTATTCCACTTCCGATCCTTATATCAACGACGAGGCAAAGCCGTTCGTGGAAAAGAGCAAAAAGAAGCGTATCGTGGTTATCGGTTCTGGTCCTATCCGTATCGGACAAGGTATCGAATTCGACTATTCGTCCGTACATTGCGTTTGGACCTTAAAAGAGCTTGGCTACGAGGTTGCCATTATCAATAACAACCCCGAAACGGTATCCACCGACTTCGATACGGCGGATAGACTGTACTTTGAACCGCTTACCCCCGAGGACGTGCAACACGTACTCGACGTAGAAAAGCCCTACGGTGTAATCATCACCTTCGGCGGTCAAACGGCTATCAATCTTTGCTCGTATTTCGATAGCCACGGAATCCGTATTCTCGGAACTTCCGCGGACAGCGTAGATAGAGCGGAAGATAGAGAGCGTTTTGAAGCGTTGCTTGAAAAGTATTCCATTCCTCGCCCGAAGGCGATTACGGTTATGACCAAGGAAGAGGCACTCGCCGCGGCGCAAAAGTTGGAATATCCCGTACTGCTTCGTCCTTCCTACGTTATCGGCGGTCAAAACATGACGATTGCGTTCACGGAAGAGGACGTATGCCGTTATATGGACGTTATTTTGGCGCAAGGCATTGAAAATCCGGTACTCTGCGACAAATACCTTATGGGTACGGAGTTGGAAGTAGACGCGATTTCCGACGGAAAAGACGTGTTAATCCCGGGTATTATGCAACACATAGAACGCACGGGTATTCACTCGGGCGACTCGATTGCCGTATATCCTCCGTATAATTTGGACGACGCGATGCTTGAAAAGATTATCGAGGTTTCCACGCAACTCGCGCTCGAATTGAAAACGAAGGGTTTGATCAATATACAATATCTTATTTATCGCGGACAGCTTTACGTGATCGAGGTGAATCCTCGCGCGTCGCGTACCGTTCCGTATATTTCCAAGGTAACGGGCGTGCCCATGGTGGAATTGGCTACGAAGATTATCGTAGGGGCAAAGCTGAAAAAGCTCGGTTACGGCACGGGATTGTATCCTTCCTCGCCGTACGTGGCAGTAAAAGTGCCCGTGTTTAGCTTTGAAAAGCTCAACGACGTGAACTCGCAACTCGGACCGCAAATGAAATCCACGGGCGAAGTGCTCGGTATCGGTAAGACGATCGAAGAGGCTATGTTCAAAGGGCTCGTTTCCGCGGGCTTTAAGATGTGTCATCCTTCCGAACGCCGTCCCGTCGGCGTGTATATGACCGTCAACGATCAAGACAAGCTCGATCTTTTGACGATCGCGAAGAAATTCGGGGATTTGGGTTGTACGATGTACGCCACCAAAGGTACGGCGCAGGTTATTAACGATCTCGGTATCGATTGTACGGTCGTAGACAGACTTTCCGCCACCGACTCCGTAATTAAATTGATGGATGAAGGGAAAATCGATTATATCGTATATACGGGTAAGACGGACATGGAATCGATCAACGACTTCATTCGTTTGCACCACCACGCGATTTTGCTCGGTATCACCGTGCTCACCGCTTTGGATACGGCGAACGCGCTTGCGGATATCATTGCAAGTAAGTTTACCGAGGATAATACGGAGCTTGTAGATATCAATAATTTGCGTAGCGAAAAGTTGAAGCTGAACTTTACGAAAATGCAGTCTTGCGGAAACGACTATATCGTATTTGATAACCGCGACGGCAAAATCACCTGCCCCGAATCGATCGCGGTGAACTACGTGCCCACGCATTTCGGGATCGGTGGCGACGGCGTTACGCTTATCGAACGCTCGGAGATTGCCGACGCGAAGATTCGTATTTTCAATAAAGACGGTACGGAAGCGCCCTTGGGCGGGAATGCGATTCGCTGTATCGGGAAATATCTTTACGAGAAGGGAATCGTTCGCAAAAATGAAATGCGTATCGAAACGGCAATCGGCGTATGCGACGTGAAAGTGTATTCGTTTGGCGGAAAGGTAAATTCCGCAAGCGTAATTTTAGGCAAAGCGGAATTGGAAGGTAAGAAGATTCCTTGCGTTTGGAACGAGGAAAAAATCGTTGGCAAAGCCGTGAAAATCGGCGGTGAAGAGTATAAAGTCACCCTCGTCAACGTCGGCAATCCCCATTGCGTAATATTCTGCGATAAAGTGGACGCGGTTGCGTTGGATAAAGTAGGACCCGAGTTTGAAAATAGCGAATACTTCCCCGAGGGAATCAACACCGAATTTATCCGCGTAGTCAATAAAGTTACTTTGAAAATGCGCGTTTGGGAACGCGGTAGTGGAGAAACTTGGTCTTGCGGAACGGGTGCTTGCGCCGCGGTCGTTGCCGCCGTGCTTAGCGGGTATTGCGAAAAGGATACCAACGTCACGGTAAAACTTCGTGGCGGGGATTTGACGGTAAACTATCATTCGGACGGAAACGTTGAATTGATGGGTAGCGTAAAAACCGTATACGAAGGTATGCTTGAAATTTAACGGATAACGGGAGGATAAAGATGGACGTATTTTACGAGGAGAGCGCCGTAAACCAAAATGCAAAAAAAGGCGCTCGGCACTATAAGATTACCCATATCGCCTCGGTGATTTGTTTGGTTTTGGGTATCTTGTTTTTGGTAATTTGCTTGTTTAACATTCCGTTTGGAACGGTGGATTCGTCTAATCAAGACGCGGTTGCCGCGTACGAAATGGCAAAATTTATTTGTATTTTCGGCGGTTTTCAAGGCGTGTTCTTTATGTTGTTTTGGTTTTTGCTTTCGCGTTTGAAGGCGCGCTTCAATACGAGCTTTGACTACTGTTTCGTTTCGGGTGAGTTGCGTATTTCCAAGGTTTTCAATATCAATAAAAGAAAACTAGTTACCCGAATCGACTGCGCGGATATCATTCAAATCGGGGATATCGATAACGCCTCTTACGAGCGTTTGCGTTCCGATCCAATGACGAAAGAAATCGTATGCACGCCGAACATGGAAGCGGGCGAGGGTAAGTTCTTTATGTACATTCTTGTAAACGAGAGCGGTAAAAAGCTGTATCTTTTGGAGTGCAGAGAAGAACTTTTGCTCAAAATGATGTTGTTTACGAAGCGTTCCGTTTTGGAAAGCGACTACGTAATGCAGGAAAAGAAACAAAAATAATATGATTTACTTGGATAACGCCGCGACGACGAAGCCGAACGAATGGGCTTTCGAGCAAGCGCAGGCGTATGCGTTGGAAAAATTTTATAATCCGTCCGCGTTATATACGGAAGGGTATGCGTTGCAGAGCGAGCTTAAAAAGGCGCGCTCCGCTTTGCTTTCCAAGGTCGCCGACGAGAATTTCTTCGAGCTCATTTTCACTTCTTGCGGAACGGAATCGGATAATCAGGCGATATTTTCCTTTGCTCGGCGCGGAAACGCTGTAACGACGGCGGGCGAACATTCCGCCGTACTTGCACCTTTTGCCGAGTTAAAAAACCGCGGGAGTGTGGAAACGCGGGTTGCACCGCTTAAAAAAGACGGACGCGTGGACGAAGAAAAATTGCTTGCGCTCGTGGACGGAAAGACGAGTTTCGTTTCGGTTATGCAAGTGAATAACGAGGTGGGCGCAATCAACGATATAAACGCGATTGCAAAGGCGGTAAAAGCGAAAAATCCCCGCGTGATTTTTCATTGTGACGGCGTGCAAGGGTACGGAAAAATCCCGTTTCGTTTGAGTAAAGAAATCGATTTGTATTCGATAAGCGCACATAAAATAGGCGGAATGAAAGGCGTTGGCGCATTGATTAAAAGAAAATCGCTCGTTTTGCCTCCGTATTTAATTGGCGGTGGACAGGAAGCGGGAAGAAGAAGCGGAACGGAAAACGTATTCGGTATCAAGCAATTCGAGTTTGCCGCCGAGCGAAAATTCGCTACGCTTAAAGAGGACTATGAACGGATAAAAGGGTATCGGGAACTGCTTTGGGAGCGTTTGGATAAAGAGGTGTTTTTTCGAATCTCTTCCAAAGAGGCAACGCCGTATATCCTTAGCGTTTCCGCAATCGGTTTGCGGGGCGAGATTTTGTTGCATATGGCAAACGATATGGGTTTGATTATCGGCACGGGTTCGGCTTGTTCTTCGAACGCGAAAAACCGATACAGCAAGGTCGTACTCGCTTGCGGGTACGACGAAAAAACCGCGGACGGCGTTTTACGGTTGAGTTTTTCTTCGCAAACGACGGAAGACGAGGTGCTGGAAGCGGCGAAAATACTTAACGAGATTGCTGTGGATTTGAAACGCCGAATGAAATAAAGGAGTGTTAAAAGTGAAAAAGGTGATTATTCTCCGCTATTCGGAGATTTGGTTAAAGGGAAAAAACAGGGGCTTTTTCGAGCGGGCGTTGGAAACGAATCTTGCCCGTGCGCTCAAACCGTTTTCCTGTGAGCTTGTAAAACAAAGCGGACGGTACGCTGTTCGTGATTTCGACGAGGAACAAATAGAAGAGATTATCGATAAATTAAAAAAGGTTTTCGGGATTCATTCTTTGAGCGTTGCCCTCGAAACGGATTCGGATATGGATTCGATTGAAGAAGCGGCGGTTTTGCTTTGCCGTCAAACGGGTACTTTTAAGGTGGAAGCGCATCGCGGGGATAAAAAATATCCGCTCACTTCTCCCGAGATTAGCCGTATGCTCGGCGGGCGGTTGTTGGCGCGTTTTCACGAGTTGAAAGTGGACGTGCACGAGCCTTCGTTTAGCGTGCGCGTGGATATTCGCGAAAACGGAAAAGCGCTCGTGTTTTGCGAGTTTATCCCCGCGGCAAACGGTATGCCCGTGGGTACGGCGGGGAAAGGGCTTTTGTTGCTTTCGGGCGGGATCGACAGCCCCGTGGCGGGATATATGATGGCAAAACGCGGTATGAAAGTGGATTGTTTGCATTTCCACAGTTATCCCTACACGAATATGCAAGCCAAAGAAAAGGTCGTCGAACTTGCCAATATCTTGGCGGAATACAGCTGTGGAACGCATCTTTATACGGTGAGCGTTACGCATATCCAAGAAGCGATTCACGAGCACTGCAAACCCGAGCTTATGATTACCCTTTTAAGGAGGTTTATGTACCGAATCGCGGAACGACACGCGCTCCGCATTGGCGGACAATGCTTGATTACGGGCGAAAGCCTTGGACAGGTGGCAAGCCAAACGATTGAAGGCATGACTTCTTCCAATTCGGTGGTGGAAAAATTACCCGTGCTCCGTCCGCTCGTCGGATTTGATAAAAATGAAATTATTGACCGTTCAATAAAAATGGGGGCGTATGAAACTTCCATTCTTCCGTTCGAGGATTGCTGTACGGTATTTTTACCCGATTTCCCCGCGATTCGCCCCAAACTCGAACAAATTTTGGAGGAAGAATCTAAGCTGGACGTGGAGGGTTTGATAGCCGAAGCGTTTACGACCGTCGAAAAAATTAAAATTTAAGTACGAGCCCGATTCGATTTTGAATCGGGCTTGCTTTTAATAATCCCACCAATTTTTTTCTAAAATTTCCTCGTTGCCCGTCGCCGTTTCACCCTCTTTCGTACTAACGATGGGCAGGGAGATTTTTTTGCCTTCACGCTCACCGTAAAAGGGAGTTACGAAATAAGCGTACCGTTTTCCCTTTTCTACGCCGTCGTCGGTAAAAGACTCCAAATAACCGCCTTGGTAAATTATACTATGCGTCGCATAATCGTACCGTTCTATTTTATAATCGTAAAAGGAAGGCGCGTTTTTATCGAATACAATTTGAACTTTTCCTTGCGTATAGCGTAAAATAGGGGGATTTATCGTAGGATTTGAGAAAAAAGTGGCTGTTTTCGTGGGAATTGCTTCCTTTTTGAACAATTCCGTAAATTGAAATTCGGGCGGGGAAATCGGGTCGGCAAGTGATAAGGTATGCGTGTCGTAGTAACTTATTTTATCCAATTTAATGTTCGTCACGCTTGCGCAGGACGGAAAGGGATTTATCGTTTTTCCGCTTGCTTGATACCGACGGTATAAATCTTCGTTCATGGAATAAAGCATGTTGCAAGGAATACTTCCGCCCGTGCAGTCTATATAAGCGTTATTTGCGTTTCCAAGCCAAACGCCGATAATATCGCTCGTGGTGTAAGAAATCGCATAGGCGTCGGTATTTCCTTTTTCCGTGCCTACCGTACCCGTTTTCGCGGCGATATCAAAGGGCAGGGAGCGGAGCTTTTTTGCAGTACCCGATTTTGCCGTCGTTTTTAACGCGTCCGTTAAAAGCGTCGCCGTGTCTTCCGAAAATACGCGCGTTTGCGCGTTTTTACGCTCGAATACGGTGTTTCCATTGATTTTGATTTTGGAAATGAATCCCGCGCCGTTATAAATCCCTTGATTGGCAAGCGTGGCGTAGGCGGATAAAAGGGATTTTAACGGATATCCGTTTTTCATTCCGCCGAGCGCGAGTGCAAGCGATAAATCGTCCTTTTCAATCGGTAGTTGCATTTTTTCAAGATACGAGGCGCACTTTTCAACTCCTACGCTTTCGAGTAGTTTTACGGCGGGGATATTTAAGCTTTTTTCGATACATTCTCTTGCGCTGATATAGCCGTGGTATTTTCCGTCGTAGTTGGAAGGGGAATATCCGCCGTAATTGATTTTTTCGTCTAATAAAGGCGTGGCGAGCGATATGCTATTTTCTTGAAGAGCTGGCGCGTAGACGAGTAGCGGTTTTATCGTAGAGCCGGGGGAACGGCGTATGTTCCCCACCGTGGAAACGCAAGCCTTAAAACCGCCCGTTTCTTTGTCGAGCACCATGATACTTTTATCCGATTCTATATACGCACCCGTGTTCTTTTCGACGATTTCTTGCGTTTTTGCGTCAAAATAGGTGTAAATTTGTATATTTCCCCCGACGGTGAAACGGTTGGATTCGGAAAGAGCGGTCAATTCGTCGTAAACGAAATGCAAATATCCCGAATCGGACGCGTGCGCGTTCGGGGCGGTGGGTAGAGGTTTGTTGACGGCGATTTCTTTTTCTTCTTGCGTAATATTTCCGTTTTTGAGCATGGCGCGAAGCACGCTTTCCTTGCGTTTTTTACAGTTTTCGGGATTTTTGAACGGGGAATAATTGTTGGGCGATTTGACGAGTCCCGCAAGAATTGCCGAGTCCGCAAGATCAAGCTCGGCAGGTTCTTTTCCAAAATAAAACTGTGCCGCCGCGCGGATTCCGAAACAGTTGTGCCCGAAATAAATCACGCTCAAATACCGTTCGAGAATTTCTTCTTTCGTATACCGTTTTTCGAGCTGTTTCGTAAGCTTCCATTCTTTGAGTTTTCGCGAAAGTTTCTTTTCGTGAGATAAATGCGTATTTTTGATAAGCTGTTGCGAAATCGTGGACGCCCCCTGTTTATAGGCGTGGGAAACGGCGTTGTTGTAGACGGCTTTTAGGATTCTTCGAAAATCAAATCCGCGGTGGGTGAAAAACCGTTTGTCTTCTGTGTCCACGAATGCGTATACCGTTTTTTTCGGGATGGAAGAAAAGGGAACGGATTCCTTTTGCGCGCCCGCTGTGGCACTTGGAATTATTTCCCCGTACGCATCGTATACGGAAAGTGTTTTTTCTTGAAAAACGAGCTTCTCGGGTTGCAAAGAAATATCTTTGGTGGTGAAAAAATAATACCCTGTGGCAACTACGGCGAGGGTAAGCGTCAAGAAGAATAAAACGCAAAATACTTTTCGAAGGGTTTTCATCGGGAACAGTATTTGCCGTTTTTTCGTTTTTTATCACGGAAAAGAACTTTTTCCGTAGGAAAACGGAAGATAAACCCCCTCAAAGACTTGATAAAAATTGAAAAAAAGTGTATAATAGAAACGGCTAAATTCTACAAAAAGAAATATACGGAAAAAGATTATGTCGGAGAAATATTTTATCGTTACCTACGGTTGTCAAATGAACGTGCACGAATCGGAAAAGATTGCGGGCATTTTACGGCGTATGGGTTACGAAGAAACGCCGAATATGGAAACGGCGGATATTATCGTGTTCAATACCTGCTGTATTCGCGAAAACGCGGAAAATCACGCGTTCGGGAATATCGGCGCGTTGAAAAAAATGAAAAAACAAAACCCCGCCCTTATTATTGCCGTCGGGGGGTGTATGACCCAAGAACAGGGAAAAACGGAAGTACTCAAAAAGAAATTTCCGTTTATCGATATCATGTTCGGCGCGTTGAATTTCGAGGACTTGGAGTTCTTGATATTGCGTAAAAAGCGGGAAAAGAAACGGGTGATTGCCATTCGTGAAACGGAAGGGGAAATCGTAGAGAATATAGAACCGTACCGAACGAGCTATCCAAACGCTTGGGTGAATATCACGTACGGTTGCAATAATTTTTGTACCTATTGTATCGTGCCTTACGTGCGCGGTAGAGAGCGTTCGAGAAAGCCCGAAAATATCGTGGCGGAAGTGGAAAAACTCGTAGCGGAAGGGTATAAGGAAATTACGCTACTTGGACAAAATGTGAACTCGTACGGCTCGGACGGCAGTACGGAAGTGACTTTTGCGCAGTTGTTAGATAAAATCGCTTCTATCGAAGGGAAATTCCGATTGCGGTTTATGACGAGCCACCCCAAAGATTTTACCGAGGACGTCGTGGCGGTGATGGAAAAACACCGCAAGATTTGCCGTTTGGTGCATTTGCCCGTGCAATCGGGTTCGAGTAAAATCCTCAAAGAAATGAATCGGCGGTATACGCGCGAGAAATATTTAGAAGAGATTCGAACGTTGAAAACGCGCTTGCCCGAGGCGGAAGTCACGACGGATATTATCGTGGGTTTCCCCGGGGAAACGGAAGAGGATTATTTGCAAACGGAATCGCTCGTGCGGGAAGTGGATTTTGCTTCGGCGTTCACGTTCGTCTATTCGCCACGCAAGGGGACGAAAGCGGCGGAGATGCCAAACGCCGTGCCCGAAAGCGTGCAAAAGGATAGAATTATGCGCCTCGTAGAGCTTGTAAATTCGCTTACGCGCGCAAAATCGGAAAAGTATCTTGGAAAAACCGTTGAAATACTTTGCGAGGATTACGATAGTAAAAAAGGTTTGTATATGGGGCGCGACGAATTTGGGCGCATGGGTTATTTTACGAGCGAAGAAAACCGTATCGGTCAATTTGTTTCATTAAAAATTACGAAAGCAAACGGCATTTCTCTTTTTGGGGAAATAGAAAATACGCACGGTGAAAGGAAATAAAGGAAGGTTGATATATGGGACTTTCAGATATGATGAAGCATTACGTAAGCATGAAGGAGAAGTACAAAGATTGCGTGCTTTTTTATAGGCTTGGCGACTTCTACGAGATGTTCTTTGATGACGCAATCAAAGTTTCTAAGTTATTAGATTTAACGCTAACGGGCAAGGATTGCGGGCTTAAAGAACGCGCGCCCATGTGCGGGATTCCCTTTCACGCTGCGGACGGGTACGTGGCAAAGCTCGTCGCTTTGGGAGAAAAGGTCGCGATTTGCGAACAAATTTCCGACCCGAAAGCGTCAAAGGGGCTCGTGGAGCGCGACGTCGTGCGTATCGTTTCCGCGGGTACGATTATCGAAGAGAATTATCTCGACCAATCGAAAAATAACTATATCGCCTGTGCGTTTAAGGCGGGGGACGCGGTTGCGCTTGCTTGGACGGACATCACGACGGGCGAATTTTTAACGACCGAATTTTTTGGGGAAACCGCCTCGGAAGATGCCGTGGGACAGCTTTTGAAACTGTCCGTTGCGGAAATCATTTGCAACGAAGACATGCTGTTGGTTAGTAGGGACATTAAGGAAGTGAAACACGGTCAACTTCCGCCGTTTTCCTGCTACGTGCCTTGGGCTTTTAATATAAAGCATGCGGAGAAAAATCTGTTGGAACAGCTCAAAGCGCATTCGCTTACGGCGTTTGGTTTGGGCGGAAAGGATAATCTCGTGGCGGCTGCGGGGGCGCTCGTGGAATATCTTCGGGAAACGCAAAAACATGCGCTCGTCAATATTTCCTCGATTAAGGTGGTGAATCGGAATAAGTATATGGAGCTGGACTCCATTGCCGTGCGCAATCTCGAACTGTTGAAAAATAACGCCGAAAACAAGAAATACGGTTCTCTTTTGTGGGTGCTTGATAAGACGAAAACGGGTATGGGTGCGCGTATGCTCAACCGTATGATACTTTCGCCCTTGAAAGATTTGCAGGAGATTAATTACCGTTTGGACGGCGTGGAAGAGCTTGTAAACGCTTCCGTCGTGCGCGTCGGTATTTCCGAGAATTTGCAAACGATCGGGGACGTGGAGCGTATGGCGGGAAAAATTTCCAACGGGAATTTTCACCCGAAAAATTGTATTGCGCTGGCGACGGCGTTGAACACGTTGCCGTCGGTTAAATTCCAGCTTTCGGGCTTTTCTTCCCAAATTTTGAACGATATCAACGCGAATCTTTTGGATTTGTCGCCGCTTGCCGTGTTGTTAGATTCGGCAATTGATCCCGAGGCGAGCTCGGTTATGAAAGACGGCGGATTTATTCGCGAGGGGTATAACGAAGAGTTGGACGAGCTTCGCAAATACAACCGCGGGGCTGTGGATTTGATTAAGGAAATTGAAGCGCGCGAAAGGGAACGCACGGGTATTAAGACCTTGAAAACGGGGTATAACCGCGTGTTTGGGTATTATATCGAGATTAGCAACTCGTTTAAGGACCAAGCTCCGCCCGAATATATTCGCAAGCAAACGCTTACGACGGGAGAAAGATATATCACGGAAGAGTTAAAAATCTTGGAAGAAAAGGTTTTGACGAGCGGGGAAAAGGCGTTGAAGCTGGAAATGCGCCTGTACGAAGACTTATTGGGCGTTCTCGTCGATTCGATTGAGAATTTGCAAACGATCTCCAACGCGCTTGCGATGCTGGATTGTTTGGTTTCGCTCGCTACGGTAGCGAAAGAAAAGCGATACGTTCGCCCGAATATCGTAGAGAGCGGACAACCGCTTTTGATTACGGACGGCAGACACCCCGTCGTGGAAGCGATCTCCAAAGAACGCTTTATTCCCAACGACACGAAGCTCGATAACGAGGAGAACCGCTGTGCGATTATTACCGGTCCGAACATGGCGGGTAAAAGTACTTATATGCGACAGGTGGCGCTCATTACTCTGCTTGCGCACCTTGGCTCGTTCGTGCCGGCACGTTCCGCGCAAATCCCTATTATAGACAGGATTTTCACGCGCGTCGGGGCGAGTGATAATTTGATATTCGATCAAAGTACCTTTATGGTGGAAATGACGGAGGTGGCGTCCATTCTTTTGCGCGCAACGAAAGACAGTCTTTTGATTCTCGACGAAGTGGGACGGGGTACGAGTACCTACGACGGATTGTCTATTGCTTGGGCGGTGATAGAATTTTTGGCTTCGCAAATTCGCGCGAAAACTTTATTTTCCACCCATTATCACGAATTGACTGAATTGGAAAATACGCTGGAAGGCGTTAAAAATTATAAGGTAACGGTCAAAGAACTTAACGGCGTTATCGTTTTCTTGCGTAAAATTGCAAGAGGCGGGGCGCATAGGAGTTTCGGTATCGAGGTTGCCTCGCTTGCGGGCGTGCCCAAAGAAATTACGACGCGCGCAAAAGCCATTTTGAAAGCGTTGGAGAAAAACGACTTGATGGGTGGGAATAAGCCGACTTTCTTGGAAGAAGAGGAAGAAGTAGAGGAAGAACAAAAGCTCACCGAGGTGGAGCGTATCCTCGTGGAAACGGATATCAACACGCTTTCGCCTATGCAGGCGTTGTTGCTGTTGGGCGACTTAAAGGATAGATTGGAATCGGAGAATTGATATGGCAAAAATCAATATATTACCGGCAAAAGTATATAACCGTATTGCGGCGGGCGAAGTCGTTGACCGCCCGTATTCAGTCGTAAAAGAGCTCGTGGAGAATGCGATCGACGCGGGCGCAACGGAGATTGAAGTGCACGTAGAGCAGGGCGGGAAACAGTTGATTCGCGTCGTGGATAACGGTTGCGGTATCGAACGCGCGGATTTGCAGTCGGCGTTTATGCCACATGCGACGAGTAAAATTGCCAAAGCGGAAGATTTGGAGAATATTTTAACGCTCGGTTTTCGAGGCGAAGCGGTTGCTTCTATTGCTTCCGTTTCAAAAATGACCATTACTTCCAAAGTAAAGGGTGAAAAATGCTACGCGTTGACCTCTAACGGCGGGGAGCTTGGCAATATAACCGAAGCCGTTGGGTACGACGGAACGGAAGTGCGCGTGGAAATGCTGTTTTTTAACGCGCCCGTTCGCTTAAAATTTTTGAAATCGGATAAGGCGGAGGAAGCGGATATTACCACCTTCGTTTCAAGATTTATTTTAAGCCGTCCCGATATCGCCTTTACCTATTACGCGAACGGCAAAAAGGTATTGCAGTCGTTTGGCGGTGGCGACGAAGAGGCGCTCGTTTGCGTATACGGAGCTGCTACGCGCGCGCAATGTATTGAAATTAACGCGTTGAAGCACGGGGTTCGGATTCGCGGTTTTATTGGAAATCAAAACTTTTCCAAGCCGAATAAAAGCTATCAAAGCGTGTTTTTGAACGGGCGATACGTTCTCAATTCGACCGTTTCGGCGGCGATTACGGGCGCGTATTCGAGTTATTTAATGAAACGGCAGTACCCGTTTTACGTCTTGCATATCGATATGCCCCCTGAAATCGTGGACATAAACGTGCACCCGAATAAGGCGGACGTGCGTTTTGCGGATAACAATATCGTATACGGGTGCATTTATTCGGTGATTTCCGCCGTTTTAGACGGAAAGGCGCAGGCGCTTGATTATATCGTTTCCGCACCTGCGGAAGAACCCGCGGAAGAACCGCAACCCTCTATACCTGCGGAAGAACCCGCGCCTACGCCCGCGCCTAAAAAATCGCTTTCCGAAAGTATTTTGGAACAGGCAAAAAAGGAGGAGGAAGAGAAAAAGGACGAACAAACGCGTATCGGGGCTTTTGGCGCTACTTCCGTGACCTACGAGCAAGCTCGCAAGGAAATGGCGGGTACGCTTCCGCATTTTAAGAGAGATGATAGCAAGGGAATTATCGATACTTCGAATGCGCCTCCCATGAAAATGATATCCCGTGCCGAGCTTGAAAAGCGGGAAAGAAGATTGAAAAAGCCGAATCCTGAACGGTTGTTGAAGCTGTTCCCTAACGCGTATTATAAACCCGAAGTGTGGGAATTGGACGATCCTGCTTACGAAAAAGCAAAAGAAGACGGGACGGAAAAGGATTATTTTGAAGAAAATAAGCGGTTATTAGAGCAAAAAGAGAAAGAAGAAAAGCAAAGCAAAATCGACGTAAGTACTTGTAAGTATGCAGGTAAGCTGTTCAATACCTATTTGCTATACGAAAGCGGTGACGATATTTTCGTGATCGATCAACACGCGGCGCACGAGCGGTTGATTTTCGACCGCTTAAAAGCGCGTATGGAAAAACGGGACGCGGCGCGACAACCCATGCTCTTGCCGTATGAAATAAAATTGAACGCGTTTGAAGCGACGTTTATTCGCGAGAGAATGCAAGATATTATCGATATGGGTTTTGATATCGAGGAAACGGAAGAAAACGTCTTTATCGTCACGGCAATTCCCGTTGATTTGCCGAAAATCGATATCGGCGCGTTCTTTAATCAGATTCTCGGCGACGTGGGCGGTTTCCGCGCGATAAAGATTGCGGAGATATTAAAGGATAAACTTGCCTCGGCGGCGTGTAAAGCGGCGGTGAAAGGCGGTATGGACTTGACGCAAGAAGAAATTAACGATTTGTTCAAGCAAATGGACGGGGATATGGGCTTGAAATGTCCGCACGGCAGACCCGTCGTCGTTAAAGTAACCCGCACGCAACTTGAAAAAGCGTTTAAGAGGATCGTGTGATGCCGAAAGTATTGGTGGTTTGCGGGGCTACGGCTTCGGGGAAAACTTCTCTTGCCGTTGCGTGCGCGAAAAAATTGAATACCGAGGTGATTTCCGCCGATTCCATGCTCGTTTATCGCGGAATGGATATCGGCACGGCAAAGCCCACGAGCGAAGAAATGCAAGGCGTTCCGCACCATTTGATTGACGTGGTTTCGCCCAAGGAAAGCTTTTCCGTGAGCGATTACGAGAAAAAGGCGTTGCCAATCGTTGAAGATTTGCTCTTGAAGGGGAAAGTTCCCGTAATTTGCGGGGGTACGGGCTTTTATTTGAACTCGTTGCTGTATAAAAGCCAATTCGGAAATGCGGGCGCAAACGCGTCCGTGCGCGAGAAGTACGAAGCAATTTTAATGGAAAAAGGAAAGTCGTTTCTACATTCCTTGCTTTATGAAGTAGATAAAGAAAGCGCGGAAAAACTACACGAAAACGATACGAAAAGAGTAATTCGAGCTTTGGAGATTTACGAAACGACGGGCAAGGCGAAATCTGAGCAACAAGACGAGAGGATTCCCCGTTTTGATTTCGTTGCGGTTTCCATTGCTTATCCGAGGGATTTGCTGTACGAACGAATCAACCGTCGCGTGGATATCATGTATGAAAACGGTCTAAAAGAAGAAGTGCGCTCGCTTTTATTAAGCGGGGTTTCGCTTTCCAATCAAAGTATGCAAGGAATTGGCTATAAAGAAGTCGCGGAAGGCTTGGAGAACGGGTATTCGGACGAGGAAATCAAAGAACTTATTAAAAAGAATACGAGAAACTATGCCAAACGGCAAATAACCTTCTTTAAGCGCATGGAAAATCACGTTTGTCTTGCTCCGCAGGACGCTACGGCGGAGAGGGTATTAGATTTGCTATAAAAAACGGGTACTATGCGAAACATAATACCTATGTGTAACATAATTCTATGCCACGCATAATTATTGTGTCTGGCATAATAAGGAGATTTTATGACGGCGGAAGCACTCATTAAACAAAGCGAAGAACAATTACAAAAGTATTTCAAAATCGCGGACGAGATTAGCGAATACAATCAAGAAAAGGTATTAAAAGCGTTCAATCGCCATTCGGTTGCCTTGCGACACTTTAACGCGACGACGGGTTACGGTTACGGCGACGACGGGCGTTTTACGCTCGGAGAGGTATTTGCCGAATCTATGGGCGCGGAAACGGGTATCGTTTCACCTGCGCTTTTAAGCGGTACGCACGCGCTTGCGGTGGGACTGTTCGGCGTGCTTCGAACGGGCGATAAGGTGCTTTGCGTGTCGGGTATGCCTTACGATACCATTCGCGGGGTAATTTTCGGGGAAGGCAACGGCTCTCTAAAAGATTACGGAATTTCTTTCGATTGCACGGAGCTTACGCCCGAGGGAAAGTTTGATAAAACGCGTATCCAAGAGGAGATAAACCGTTTGGGCGGGCAGTTGAAAATGATTTATATTCAACGCTCGCGCGGGTACGAGCTTCGCGACGCGTTTACCGTCGCGGAAATTAAAGAAATTTGCGATTTCGTACGCGGTTGCGGGTTTGAAGGGTGTATTTTTACGGATAATTGCTACGGAGAATTCGTGGAAAAGCTTGAACCTTGCGACGTTGGCGCGGACGTTGCAGTCGGTTCGCTTATCAAAAACCCGGGCGGTGGTCTTGCGCCGACGGGTGGGTATATCGTCGGCAAAGAAAAATATATCGATTTAATTGGTAGAAGATTGACTGCGCCTTCGATTGGAAACGAAGTTGGGTCGTACGCTTACGGATATCGGCTGTTTTATCAAGGATTGTTCCTTGCTCCGCATACGGTAAATCAAGCGATAAAAGGCAGTTTGCTTATCGGGAAATGTATGGAAACGCTCGGGTATGAGAATTTCCCAAAAATAGAAAAAACGCCCGCGGATATCACGCGAGCGATTCGGTTTGATACGGCGGAGCAACTTTGCGCGTTTATTCAATCGGTGCAGGAAGCCTCGCCGATCGATAGCTTCGTTACCTTAGAGCCTTGGGATATGCCGGGGTACGATAGCAAAGTGATTATGGCGGCAGGGTGTTTCGTAGAAGGGGCGTCTATCGAACTTTCCGCCGACGCGCCCGTGAAAGCGCCGTATACGGCGTATTTCCAAGGCGGGCTTACTTACGAGCATTGCAAATACGCTTTGAAAAAAATATTGGCAAAATTGCTGTAAAAAATTACGGGAGGCAAGCGCGCTTGCCTCCCGTAGCTTTTATTTCGTTAAATCCCAATCAATCGGCGGTAAGCCGTTTTTCGTTAAGTACTCGTTCGTTTTCGAAAAATGTTTGCACCCGAAAAAGCCGTTATACGCCGAAAGGGGCGAGGGGTGCGCACATTCCAATATCAAATGTTTTTTCGTATCGATTAGCGGTTTTTTACTGCGCGCATTTCCACCCCAAAGTATAAACACAACGTTTTCTTTTTGCTTAGAAATAAGTTGAATAACGCTGTCGGTGAACCACGCCCAACCGCATTTGGAATGGGAGTTTGCTTGATGCTCGCGTACGGTAAGGGAGGTGTTCAATAAAAGCACGCCTTCCTTTGCCCACTTGGTAAGATTGCCCGTTTTTGGGCGCGGACAGCCGATATCCGATTGCAATTCTTTGAATATGTTTTCGAGCGAGGGGGGATTGGGAATCCCGTCTTGTACGGAAAAACAAAGCCCGTGCGCTTGTCCTTCCCCGTGATAGGGGTCTTGTCCTAAAATAACCGCCCGCAACTTTTCAAACGGGGTATACCGAAAACAGTTGTATAAATCGTACATATCGGGATAAACGATATGGTTTTTATATTCCTCAATAAGAAACGCTCGTATTTTTTTATACCGTTCGTCTGCAAACAAGGGCGCAAGCCGTTCGTTCCAATCGCCTAAATCAATCATAAAATTCTCCTTACAATTCTTCGAAAATCGTAGGCAAAACGGCTTTCAAATTTTGCAACGCTTTGTCTTTATTGATAAGAAACTGCTCGGTCGTGCTTCCGCTTCCCGCGACGTCGGAAATGGCTTTTATAGAATACACGGGCAACTGTGCGCAATACGCCGCCTGCACGATAGCCGCGCCTTCCATGTCGCGAATATCCGCTTGTAATTCTTTGGTGAGGAGCGCGTAGTCGTGAGGGGAATCGTTGAATCTATCGGAAGTGCCGAGTTTTCTAACGGGAAAGGACGCTTTGAGTAGATTTAATTTAAGATAATTTTCCGTATATTCGTCCAAAGTCCCGATTTTCGTGCCGTTGAGTTGCGTTAAGTCGAAATCGAATTGAACCGCTTCGCCGATTTGATATACGGCGCAAAGTTCCGTTTTTTCGTTTAAGCCTCCCGCAACGCCGAAATTGAGAAGTTTTTTCGCGTCGAATTTGCTTACGAGAAGCTGTGCGCCGAGCGCGGCGTTTACTTTTCCTACTCCGCAAACGCAAACGGCAACTTCTTTTCCGTACGCCGTACCCACGTGTACTTTCTTACCGCTTATTTGTAAAGAGCGATTTATTTTCATTTCACTCAAAAGGATATCCGCTTCGCTTTGCATAGCAATTACTGCACCGATCATATTTTTTTCTCCTTGTTTTCAAAAATTCTTGTGTTTTTCTTTTTAATATGATATAATGTTTTCACCGTATATTTTTTCCATATACCATATTATTATAACAGGAGAAAAGAAAAATGTCAAGAGCAGAAAGGGCAAAAGAATATTTTATGAAAGGATATGCCTGTTCACAGGCGGTCGTGTTGGCGTTTTCCGATTTAATAAAGGTTTCGGAAGCGGAGTTGAAGAAGATTTCCTTGCCGTTTGGCGGGGGCTTAGGCAGACTTCGTCTTACCTGCGGTGCGGTGAGCGGTATGGCAATCGTTATCGGCGCGCTGTTTGCAAAAGAGGAAAATTCCCCCGAAAATAAAAAGAACACTTACGAGATCGTACGAGATCTTTGCGGGAAGTTTCAAGAAGAAAACGGGAGCTTGATTTGCTCGGAGCTTTTGTCCGCGCAAAAACGTCCTTGCGCGGAAATCGTCTATTCGACGGCGAAAATTTTAGAGGAATACCTTATAAAGAACGGAAAAATATAAACGCAATCGCGAAAAAATACGGCGACGCAAGTTCTGCGTCGCCGTGATTGTATAACGTAATTCCGTTTTTCGGAATTACGTAAGAAAACCACGCGATAGTCGCGTGGTTCGGTGTAGGTTTACCGATGAGTTGAAATAAAAGCTCCGATTTAGTATAATGTAATTGCGACCTGCCAGTTGCAATAACAAAATAAAAAATCGGAGGATAAAAAATGTCGGAAACATTTAATACCACAAATAGTTTAGCACATACGAAATGGAATTGCAAGTATCATATAGTGTTTGCACCAAAATATCGTAGAAAAATTTTTTATGAACAACATAG